>NZ_KB913029.1:2215520-2516956 GCF_000384115.1 Sporichthya polymorpha DSM 43042 | reverse complement strand
GACGGGCGGACTCGACGCAGCCGCTCTGGCCGGCGCCGGCCCAGGGGCGGGCGCCGTCGCCGACGTTCCAGAGATTCGCCACCGGGGTCGACTGCGGTTCGTCCTTGCCCGGGACGGCGCGCTGGGCGGGCCAGTCCTTCCCGGCGCAGACCTCGACGGAGAGTTCGCGAGCGCCGTCGAAGCCGGGGAAGTGCTCGCGGAGGTCGGCGCGGAGCAGGGCGAGTTCGGCGTCGAGGTCGAACTCCCCCGTCGCGGGGCTCGGAGCGCAGGCACCGACGTAGAGGTGCCAGCCCGGCGGGGCCATCTCCGGGCACGTGCCCGTCACCTCGCAGGCGTAGGCAAGCCGGCGCGTGGTCGAGAAGAAGAACAACCCGTCGATCGGGCCCAGGCGCGTCCGGCTCGCGAAGTTGATCGTGATCAGGGCACCAGTTCTCGACCACGTCCGCAGCCGGTCGAGATACCCCGCCGGCAGGGCGTCCGGCGGGCACAATTCGGCGGTCTGCAGCGGGCCGGCGTTGCTGATCACGGCGCGGACGTCGATGTCGACGACCTCGGCATCTTCGCCGGAGCCGCGCCGCACGGTCGCCCCGCTCACGCGACCGTCGGTGAAGCTCAGGCCCTGCACGTCGCTGCTGGACCACAACGTCCCGCCGCGGCGGACGAAGTCGTCGGCGACGACGCGCCACGGGCCGATCGCCCCCTCCGGGTGGATCGCGTACGGCGACATTCCACCGGGCTTCGTCAGGTAGTCCCAGAACAGCACGAGCTCGACGTCCGCGGGCTCCGCCGCGTACAGCGCCGACGTGAGGTTCCGCGCGAGGCTGCGCAGCGCGGGCTTGGCCTTGCGCCGGTCCAGCCAGTCGGCGAGCGTCGGACCCGGCGCGGGTCGCTTGCCCGTCCGCCGCGAGACCGCCCCCACCGCCGACAGCAACCGCTGCGCGACGAACCCGGTCGGTCCGCTCATCAGCGGGACGTCCCGCTTGCCCAGCCGCAGCACCACCGGACGGCGCGGCATCCGCAGCCCCGGGTCGACGCCGAGGTCCGCGAACAGCCGACCGTTCTCCCCGCCGGTCTCGGTGACGAGCGCCCCGGTGTTCACGCGGAACCCGTCGATCTCGACCGTGGACGCCCGGCCGCCGACGCGGTCGCACCGCTCGACCAGCAGCGTCCGGTACCCGAGCAGCTGCAACCGCGCAGCCGCGGCCATCCCGCCGGCGCCGGCGCCGATCACCAGCGCGTCGAACTCCTGACGCTCCATCACAGCACCCGGTCGAAGCGGAGCGGGACGGCGTGCGGGCAGTTCGCGATGCCCGGCGCCCAGCTGATCTCCTCCGGTGCCACCGCGAGCTTGAAGTTCGTGACGCGGGCGAAGATCTCCTCCATCGCGACCGCGATCTGCACCCGCGCCAGGTGCATGCCGATGCAGCGGTGGATGCCGAGGCCGAAGCCGGCGGTGCCGGTCCGCGGCGGCTCGAACTGCAGCTGGTCGGCGTTCGGGAACTTGGTCTCGTCCCGGTTCGCGGAGTCGAAGCGGAGCAGCAGGTGCTCTCCCTGCTTCACGGGGCACCCGCCGACCTCGGTGTCCCTCGTCGCGATGCGGCCCAACGACGCGACCGGCGAGATCAGGCGGATGAACTCGTCCATGTCGTTGCGGATCCAGCGCGGGTCGCGGACCCGCGCCTCGAGCTCGGGCTGCTGCGCGATCAACAGGCAGATCGCCGCGATCGCCGACCGCGACGTGTCGAGCCCACCGAGGAACGTCGAGGCGATGGCGCCCATCGCCTGATCCTCCGTCATCGGCTTCCCGTCGAGGAACTCGCCGGTGACGAGCTGGCGCAGCATCCCCTCGCGCTCCGGCGGGTTGTCGATCGCGGCGGCGAGGTACTCCGCGGAGAGCACCGCGAGGTCGAAGAACCCCTCGTCGTCCGGGCGCTCCGCGACGCGGATGACGACCTGCTTCGCCCGCTCCATCTTGGCCATGTCGGTCTCGTCGAAGACCATCCGCGCGAGGATGCGCGCGACGTAGGGGCTCGCGAACTCGCCGAGCATCTCGACCTCGCCGCGGTCGACCCACGCGTCGATCAGCTCGCGGGCGTAGGCGCGCATGTCCGGCTCGAACTGCAGCGCGAACTGCCGGGTGAACACCGGGTTGAGCAGGCGGCGGAACGCCGTGTGCTCCGGCGGATCCGCGTCGAGGGCCCCGAGGCGGATGGGGGCCGGGACCGGCGGCGACCCGGCGGAGGAGAAGGTCTCGGGGTCCTCGAGGATCTGCCGGACGTCGGCGTACCGCGTGACGATCGACCGCGGACCGGTCGAGGGCGGGCTGCCGTGGATGACCGGGCAGTGCTCCCGCGCCCAGGCGAAGCCTTCGTACTTCCAGTCCTCGTGCTCCGGGTCGAACATGTCGAACGTCGGCACGAGTGACGCCCAGTCACGTTCGACGCCGTCACCCCCGGCGCTCATGCCGGCGACCCCAGGAGCACCGGGTCCAGCTTCAGCGGCCGCGCCGCCTCGACCATGATGATCTCCCACTCGATCCGGGCGTGCTCGTCCCACTCCCGGCGGGCCTTGATCCGCGCCCGGTCCGGGAAGCCGTGGTGAATGCCCTGGGGGTCGTGACTGATCAGGCCCGCCTTCATCGGCCGCCCCAGCGACTTCCCGCCGTGGATCAGCGCGACCTCGTCGTAGTCGGCGTTGCGGTGGTACCAGGGGATGCGCTCGACCCCCTCGACGGTCTCGAACGGCCGCGGCAGCAGGTTGATGATGTTCACGCCCTCGGCCACGAGAAACACGTGCATCGACGGCGGCAGGTGCAGGCTGTCGCTCATGATGACGTTCCAGTCGCGGATGTGAAACGCGAACGGGAAGTAGTCGCCCTTCCAGCCCTCGACGTCGCACGGGTGGTGGTCGACGAAGATCGCCGAGTACTCGCCGTCGTACTTCACCGCGATCTCGTACTCGGCCGCGGACGAGTCGACCGGCTGTGGTTCCGGCACCCGAATCACGTCGGGGTCGAACGGCGCGTGCCGGCCGAGCCCGACGTAGGTCGGCGCGCGCAGCTCGCCGACCGTCTCGATGCCGAACAGGTACGTCTCGCCGGGGTCGACGACGAACCGGTGCGTGATCGCCTTCGGGATGACGACGTAGTCACCCGGCTCATAGGCGATCGGGCCGAACTCGGTCTCGACGGTCCCGGTGCCGCGGTGGACGAACCAGCACTCGTCGCCGTCGACGTTGCGCCGGAAGAACGGCATCGGCTCGGAGCGACGCGAGAGCCAGGTCGTCACGTCGCCGTTGTAGTGCAGGCGTTGCGCCTGCCCCCGGGGGTCGGTGAGGTCCGACGGTTTGAGATCGCTCAGCAGCGCGGTCGTCGACCGGAACCGGCCCTCGGCGCGGAAGACCGTCGGGTCGTTCGCGCGGTAGAGCACGGCCTCGCGGCCGTCGAACCCACCCCGCGTCAGTTCGTCGTCCTTGAGCGGGGACCCGTCGGGTGCCGGGCCGGGCAGGTCGCGGTGCGCCTGCCTGCTCGTCCGGCCCTTGCTGAACTGGATGAGCGACCTCATGGCGCCGACCGTACACCGGCGAGACTGCCGATACCTAACGTTGATTGGTAATATCCGGGTCCGACCTTCCGAGGAGCACCGTGGACGACGCGCCGAGCCACCGCCCCCTGCACGGCATCCGCGTCCTCGACCTGTCGACGCTCGGCCCCGGACCCTTCTGCTCGATGCTGCTGGCCGACTTCGGCGCCGACGTGCTGCACGTCGAGCGCCCCTCGGTGGCACCGTTCGACCCGGCCGCCCACCTGAGCCGGGGCAAGCGCTCCGCCGTCGTCGACCTGCGCAGCCCTCGCGGCGCCGAGGTGATCGCCCGGCTCGCGGACCGCGCCGACGTCCTGCTCGAGTCGAACCGGCCGGGGACGATGGAGCGCCGCGGCCTCGGCCCCGACGTGCTGTGCGAACGCAACCCGCGGCTGATCTACGCCCGCCTCACCGGCTGGGGCCAGGACGGTCCGTACGCCGACCGCGCCGGACACGACATCAACTACCTCGCGATCTCCGGCGCGCTCGGCGTGATCGGGGAAGACCGGCCCGTCCCCCCGCTCGCGATGCTCGGTGACCTCGCTGCGGGATCGGTGCTCACCGCGTTCGGCATTGTGACGGCGTTGCTGGAACGCGCGAGCACCGGTCGCGGCCAGGTTCTCGACGCCGCGATCGCCGACGGTGCCGCCCTGTTGAGCAGCGCGTGGCTCGCCGAGCTGAACGCGGGGATGTGGGCCGGCCGGGGCCGGCATCTGCTCTCCGGCGTCGCGCCGTTCTACGGCGTCTACGCCTGCTCGGACGGCCGCTGGTTCGCGGTCGGCGCGATCGAGGAGAAGTTCTACGCGCAGTTCCTCGACGTCCTCGGCCTCGCCGACGTCGACCGCTCCACGCAGCTGAACCCGAAGACCTGGCCGGCCCTGCGCGCCCGCGTCGCCGGCGCGTTCGCCACGCACCCCCGCGCGCACTGGGAGAGCGTCTTCGCCGGCGTCGACGGCTGCGGCACCCCCGTCCTCGACCTCGACGAGCTCCCCGACGACCCCCACCTCGCCGCGCGCGGCACCGTCGTCCGCGACGGCGACCGGATCTGGGCCGCCCCCGCCCCGCGGCTGTCCCGCACCCCCGCGAGCGCCGGCTCCCCCGCCGTCCGCGGCGCCGACACCGCCGGCGCCCTCGCGGACGCCGGCTACACCGAGACCGAGATCGCCGCCCTCCTCGCCGACGGGACGGTCGCCTGACTTCTTGCGTCCGACGATGTGGTCGCTATTGCAGCCATATCGTCGGACGTCAGCACTACACGGCTGCGGGAGCGCGCACCGGCAGGGTCGGGTCGAAGCCCTTCAGCACCCGAGGGCCCGGGGGAAACGTGGCGGGCATCGCGATCCAGCCGTTGATCAGCGGGATCGTCGGGTAGTGGACGACGGCGCTGACGTCGATCTCGTAGTCCGGCAGCCGGCGCAGGACCGCCTCGAGGAGCAGCCGCATCTCGGCCGGGGCGAGGAAGGCACCGAGGCACCGGTGCAGCCCGTGGCCGAAGGCGAGGTGCTTGCCGGCGTTGTCGCGGTCGAGGCGGACGGACTCCGGGTCGTCGAAGACCTCCTCGTCGTGGTTCGCCGAGCCCAGCGCGAGGAGCAGCCGGTCCCCCGGCCGCAACGACACTCCGCCGAGCTCGACGGGCCGCGTCACCGTGCGCGCGACGCCCGGACCGGGCGTGAAGTACCGCAGCATCTCGTCGACCGCGGCCGGTATCCGGGACGGGTCGGCGGCGAGGGCGGTGCGGTCGTCCGGGTGCTGCGCGAGGTGCAGGAACATCGACGCGATCAGCGCCGTCGAGGTGTCGATCCCGCCGTTGAGCAGCATGAAGACCTGGTTGACGACGTCCTCGTCGGGCAGCGGGGCGCCGTTCACCTCGGCGGTCAGCAACCGGTCGAGGACGTCGCCACCCCGCGGCCCGGACGCCTTGCGCTCCGCCACCACCGCGCGAACGTCGTCGACCAGCGCCAGCACGGCCCGCGCCGAGCCCTTCTCCCGGTACGCCGCGCGGTGCAGGGCAGTCGCGTACTCGTCCCACTTCTGCAGCGGCAGCCCGAAGTAGTCGAGAGAGACCAGCGCCGGCAGCGGATTCGCGAGGTCGTCGACGAAGTCGAGGTGCCCGCGCTCGATGACCCGGTCGACGACCCAGGTCACGATCTCCGCCATCCGCGGCTCGTAGGCCGCAACCGCCTTCGCGGTGAACAGGTTCGCCAGCGGCCGCCGGTACGCCTGCGACAACGGCGGGTCCGTCTCCATCATCCCCATGCGCACGGGGTTGATCGGGATCGTCACCCCACCCGTCGTGATCGGCCCGTCCGCGCCGTCGAACGTCAGGTCCCGCCCGCACGCGAACGTCTCCGGGTCCGACATCACCCGCTTGACGTCGGCGTACCGCGTGACGACCTGGTAGCCGCCGTGCGCCTCGGTGTGCGCGACGGGGCACGTCGCCCGCAGTTCGGCGTAGATCTGCGGCCACCGCGCGGCGAAGTCCTCGGAGTGGTGGTCGAACACCGGCGCACTCACGCGGTCACTCCCCCACCGCGATCGCCTGCTCCGGGCAACAGAACCGCGCCTCGTCGACGTCGGCCCGGTCCGCGTCGGCGACCTCGGGGCGCAGCACCTGACCCACCCCGGCGTCGTCGACGAAGAAGTAGTCCGGCGCAATCAACTCGCACCGCCCGTGACCCTGACAGCGGTCGACGTCGATCCGCACCCGCACGCCCCGCCTCCCTCGTACCGTTGCGCCGCACCCTCCGTCTCACTAACCTAACGCTGTTTGGTGCAGGCCACAACGGCGAAGGGACCCGCCCGTGCCCGTCTTCGACTCCGCCGACGAGGCCGAGAAGGTCTACGCCGCCTTCTTCACCCACATCACCACGCACCCGGACCTGCGGCCGAAGTTCGTCGAGGCCGGCGCGTCTTTCCGCGCGAACTACACCGACCCCGACTCCGCGGTCAGCATCGACGCCTCGGTGGACCCGCCCGAGGTGAAGGTCGGCGACGAGGCCCGCGCCGCGCGCGTCGACGTCCAGTTGTTCATGTCCGCCGACGACGGGCACAAGTTCTGGCTCGGTGACCTGAACATCCCGATGGCGATGGCCCGCCGCAAGGTGAAGATCGACGGATCCGTCGGGACCCTCCTCAAGCTCCTGCCCGCGATGCAGCCCGCGTTCGGGATGTACCGCGAGTTCCTCACCCAGCAGGGCATGGCCGACAAACTGGCCGACTGACCGACCGAACTGAGAGGCCGTCAGATGGATGTCGCCGCCCACGACTGGGTCGCCTACTCGGCGCAGCACCGCCCCGCCGCCCCCGCCCTGCGCCGCGGCGAGGACGGCTGGACCACCACCTGGGCCGAACTGGAGACGCGCGTCGCCCGGGCCGCCGGCGCCCTGCAGGCCCGCGGCGTTGGGCGGGGCGACCGGGTCGCACTGCTCGCGGAGAACGACCCGCGGGTCTTCGAGGTCCAGTTCGCAGCGATGCGGCTCGGGGCGCTGTTCGTCCCGCTGAACTGGCGTCTGACGGTCCATGAGCTCGCCGAGATCTGTCTCGACGCCGAACCCACGGTGCTGGTGCACGACGACGTCTGGGCCGAGGCGGCCGGGCAGGTCGCGGAGAAGGCGCAGGTCCCGCAGCGGCTGGCCTGGACCGTCGAGGGCCCGGTCGCCGAGACCGACGGCGACCTCGCCGCCGGGGAGCCCGTCGCCCCGCGCACCGACGCCACCCACGCCGACCCGACGCACATCCTCTACACCTCCGGCACGACCGGCCGCCCGAAGGGCGCACTCTCGACCCACGGCACGCTGGTCTGGCAGGCGCTGAACACCGCGCACACCACCGGCTACAGCGCGCCTGGTTGCCACCACCTGAACCCGATGCCGCTGTTCCACGCGGGCGGGCTGAACGTGATGGCGAACCCAATCCTCTACTTCGGTGGCATGGTCACGACCCTGCGCCGCTTCGACCCCGCGGCGATCCTCGCCGCGATGACCGACAGCACCCCGCCGGTCACGCACTTCGCCGCGATCCCACTGATGTACCAGGCGATCGCGGCCCAGCCGGGTTTCGCGGACGCGGACCTGTCGCACCTGCGGCACCTGATCGTCGCCGGCGCGATCGGGACTCCGGAACTCTTCCGCACGTGGTCCGGACGCGGCCTGCCGCTGCAGCCCCAGTACGGCGGGACCGAGATGGGACCAATGGCGTTCGCGCTCGACCACGAGGCGGACCATCAGAATCTCGCCGAGACGGGCTCGGCCGGCCGGGGTGCGATGCACACGCAGATCCGCCTGGTCGATCCCGAGGGCACCGACGTCCCCGACGGCGAGGTCGGGGAGATCTGGCTGCGCGGGCCCAGCGTCACCGTCGGGTACTGGCGCAAGGACCGGGCGGACTTCTTCACGGGCGACTGGTTCCGCACGGGCGACGCCGCCCGCCGCGACCCGGACGGGTTCTACTTCCTCGCCGGCCGGACGAAGGAGATGTACAAGTCCGGCGGCGAGAACGTGTACCCGGCCGAGGTCGAGAACGTGCTGACGCTGCATCCGGCGGTCGCGGACGTCGCGGTCGTCGGGGTGCCGGACTCCACGTGGGGCGAGGTCGGGATGGCCGTCGTCGTCGCCGCTCCCGGCACCGAGCCGACGCTGGAGGACCTCACCGCGTTCGCCGCCGACCGCCTCGCGCGGTTCAAGCTGCCGAAGCGGCTCGCGGTCGTCGACGAGCTGCCGCGCAACGTCACCGGCAAGGTCAACCGGGACGCCTTGCGGGAGCAGTACGCGTGACGCGGGGATGATCGACGGGTGATCACCGAATCCGTCGACGACGCCGGCATCGCGGAACTGGTCCTCGACGCCCCGCCGGTCAACGCGCTGAACCTCAAGGACATTGCGACCCTCGCCGGGCACCTGCGCTCCTACGCCGACGACGAGCGGGTGCGCGTCGTCGTGCTCCGCGGGGCCGGGCACGGGTTCTGCGGGGGCGGGGACGTCAAGGAGGTGCAGTCGCTCCCCGGCTTCGAGGGCATCCTCGGCCAGACCCACGGGTCGATGGAGCTCACGACCGCGATCGCGGAGTGCGCGGTGCCCGTGATCGGCGCGGTGCACGGCTGGTGCATCGGGCTCGGGGTGCTGGTCGCGGGCGTCTGCGACGTCCTGCTCGCCGCGCCGGGAACGCCGTTCGTCCTCGCGGAGGCCGACAACGGCGCCGCCAGCGGGATGATCCAGGCGATCGGCCTGATGCCCGAGAAGCGGCTGCGCGCGGCGCTGTTCACCGCCGAGCCGGTGACCGCGGAGGAGCTGCACCACTTCGGGTCGGTGCTGCGGCTCGTGCCGGCCGAGGAGCTCCCCGCTTCGGCCCGCGACCTGGCCGGCCGGGTCGCGGCGAAGAACCCCGCCGTGCTCCGCGCCCTCAAGGCCGCGACCGACGAGAGCATCGGCCGCGACATCCGCGGCGTCTTCCGCCGGGAGCTCGCCCACACCCTCGACCTGAACCTGCGCGGTGAATCGGCACCGCTACGGGAGAACTTCGTGCGTGGCACGCGGGGTAGTTACCTGCAGACTGGTCGCACCGCCGACGAACAGGACGCGCCATGACCTTCGCACCGGGTCGGGACGCCGAGGACCTCCGCGCCGTGGTCCGCGACTTCCTGGACAAGCACTGCACGGAGCACGACGTCCGCCGCTGGATGGAGACCGACCCCGGCTGGGACCGGGCGGTCTGGAACCAACTGGCGACCGAGCTGGGGCTGCACGGCCTCGCGGTGCCGGAGCACTTCGGGGGCAGCGGAGCGGGGCTGGTCGAGCTCGGCGTCGTGTTCGAGGAACTGGGCGCCGCGCTCTACGGCGGTCCGTTTCTCGCCTCGGTCGGGCTCGCGACCTCGGCCCTGCTGGCGGTCGGCGGCCCGGACGCCGACGCCCTCGTCCCCCGCCTGGCCGACGGCAGCACCGTCGCGACGCTCGCGTGGGCCGGCCGCGAGCCGGCGGAGTCCACCCTCACGGCCACCGACAGCGGCGGGTGGCGCATCTCCGGCGACGCGGACGTGGTCGTCGACGGCGTCGCCGCGGACCTCGTCCTCGTCGCCGCGGCGACGCCCGGCGGTCCGGCGCTGTTCGCCGTCCCGGGCGACGCCCCTGGCCTGACGCGTCATCAGCTGACGGCGCTGGACTCGACCCGGCGCCTGGCCGCACTGCACTTCGACGGCGTCCCCGCGCGCCTGCTCGGAACTGGCGCGGATCCGTTGCGCCGGGCCTGGCAGGCCGGGCTGCTCTACCTCGCCGCCGAACAACTCGGGGGCGCGGCGCGCATGCTCGCGCTCACCGTCGAGTACGCGCGGACCCGGATCCAGTTCGGCCGCGCGATCGGCTCGTTCTCGGTCATCAAGCACCGCTGCGCCGACCTGCTCGTCGAGGTGGAGTCGGCGCGGTCCGTGGTCTGGCACGGGCTGTGGAGCGCCGTCCACGACCCCGACACGCTGCCCGCCGCCGCGGGGCTCGCACGGGCCGTCGCGTCGGACGCGTACCGAACGGTGACCACCGCCGCCGTCCAGATCCACGGCGGCATCGGCTTCACCTGGGAGCACCCGACGCACCTGTACCTCAAGCGCGCGAAGAGCACGCAGCTGCTGCTCGGCTCGCCCGCGTCGCACCGGGCCGACCTGGCCGCGCTGATCGGCGTCACCGGGCCGGCGGTCGTGCCGCTGCCCGCCGAGGTGCCGGCGGAGGATCGGGGTCCCGAGGTCGCGGAGCTCGACGCCGCCATCGACGAGTTCCTCGCCGCGCACCCGGTCCCCGACCCCGACGACGTCGAGGCGGACCGGGCCTTCCGCGAGGCGCGGTTCGACGCCGGGCTCACGAAGGTCGACTTCCCCGTCGGACACGGCGGACGCGGTCTGGACTCCTCGCTGCAGCCGCACGTCGAGGCGCGCTTCCTGGCCGCGGGCGCCGCCGACCACTCCGCGCGCAACGTCATCGGGCTGGGCATGGCGATGGCCACGATCCTCGTCCACGGCACCGAGGAGCAGCGGCGCCGCTACCTGCGGCCGTGCTTCTCCGGCGAGGAGATCTACTGCCAGCTGTTCTCCGAACCCGGCGCCGGCTCCGACCTCGCCGCGCTCGCGACCCGCGCCGTGCGTGACGGCTCCGAACCCGACGCCGACTGGATCGTCAACGGGCAGAAGGTCTGGACCTCCCTCGCGCACACTGCACGCCGCGGGATCCTCGTCACGCGCACCGACCCGGACGTGCCCAAGCACAAGGGGCTGTCGTACTTCGTGCTCGACATGACCTCCCCCGGCGTCGAGGTGCGCCCGCTGCGACAGATCACCGGCGAGGACGAGTTCAACGAGGTCTACCTGACCGACGTCCGCGTCCCGGCCGACTGCCTGCTCGGCGACGTCGGCGACGGCTGGAAGGTCGCGATGACGACACTGGCGAACGAACGCGTCGCGCTCGGCCGCAAGTTCGTCCGGCGTGGGGACGGGGCGATCGGACGGGCCGTCGAGACCTACCGGGCGGCCGCGGCGGAGGGCCGCGCCGACGCGGCGACGCTCGAGCGGTTGATGCTGCTGTGGACCCGCGCGGAGGCGGCGCGTCTGACCAGTCTGCGCGCCGCGGCCGCGGACCGCGGCGGACCCGGGCCCGAGGGCTCGATCGCCAAGCTGCAGATGGCCGAGCTCAACCAGGCCGTGTTCGAGTTCTGCGTCGACCTGCTCGGAACCGAGGGCCTCCTCATCGACACCTACGAACGCTTCGCCCCGACCGGCACCGCGCTCGACGGCAGCCGCGACCCGCGCAAGTCGTGGCTGCGGTCGTTGGCGAACTCGATCGAGGGCGGGACGTCTGAGGTGCAGCGCACCATCCTCGGCGAGCGGGTGCTCGGCCTGCCCGGCGAACCACGGGTCGACAAGGACGTGCCGTGGAGGGACGTGCGCCGCTCCTGACGCGCGTCCCTACGATCGACCTCAGGAAGAGGGGGAGTACGTGGCACGACCGAAGGTTCCGTTGATCTCCAAGCGCGCCGCGCTCGAGGCGGCGCTCGACATCATCGACACCGAGGGCATCGACGCGCTCAGCATCCGGCGCCTCGCCGACCGGCTCGGCGTCAACGGGGCCTCGCTGTACCACCACTTCCAGAACAAGGACGAGATCGTCGTCGGCGCCGCGAAGCTCGCGCTCGAGGAGGTCCGCGTTCCCCAGGGGCACGAGGAGCCCTGGCAGGTCTGGCTGCTGCGCAACGCCCGCCGGCTGCGCGCCGCGTTCCGCGACCACCCCGACCTCGTGCCGGTCATGCTCCGCCGGGAGCCGCTCGGCATCGGCACCTCGCAGCTCGAGCAGACCTTCGCGATGCTCGCCGAGGAGGGCGTCCCCCTCGGCGCCATCGCCCCGATGATGGAGGCCCTCGAGCTCTACGCGATCGGCAGCGCCCTCCACGAGTCCGCCGCCGGGTCCACGAAGCCCGACCGCAAACGCGCCCCCCACATGGCCGAGGCCGACGCCGCCCGCGCCCTCACCCCCGACGAGATCTTCGACCTCGTCTGCGAACAGATCGTCGCCACCACCGTCGCGGTCGCGACCGAGAAGTCCGGCGCGAAGCCCAACAGCCAGAAGAAGCCCCCGGCCAAGCGCACCCGCCGCTCCGCCTGACCCGCCGCCGCCCCTGTCAAGAAAGAAAGGGTGACACCCCTTACTGCGCAGTAAGGGGTGTCACCCTTTCTTGACAAACACGGTGTCCGGACGGCGACTCCGGCGGGGATCGACGAAACCAAACACCATTTGGTATGGTCCGGGCATGGCCGGCGCGGAGGTTCCTCGGGTCCGGTACCGGCGCACGCCGCTGCTCGTCGTGACGCAGGAATCGTCGGTACGCAAGGACGTCTACGGCTCGGTCGGGGACTCCGTCGTGCGGCAGGCGCAACTGCTGCGCGGGGACGCGGACTCGGACACCGTGATCGTCTGCATGCACCCGATCGGGTCGCCTGCGTACCTGCCGCTGTTCCCCGAACTGGCGCGGACAGGGCTGCACGTGCTCGGCTCCACGAGCCGCTACACGGTCGGGGACGCGGCGCTGCAGATGGAGAACGTGCTGCTCGACATCGCCGCCTGCGTGCGCGACGCCCGGGAGCGCCTGGGCTACCGCCGGGTGGTCCTCGCCGGCTGGAGCGGCGGGGGCTCGCCGATGATGGGGTATCAGGCCGAGGCGGAGAAACCGACGATCACCCAGACCGCGGCCGGTGAGCCCACACTTCTGACGGAGAATCAGCTTCTGCCCGCCGACGCCGTGATGCTGCTCGCCGCCCCGCGGAGCCGGCACCGGCTGCTGACCGACTTCCTCGACGCCTCGGTCACCGACGAGCTCGACCCGGACCGCAACCGGGACCGCGAGTTCGACCTCTACGACCCCGCGAACCCGAACCAGCCGCCGTACTCGGCGGACTTCGTGGCGGCGTACCGCGAGCGGCAACGTCGACGGAACGAGCGGATCACCGACTTCGCGGTGGAGAAGCTCGCCGCGTTCCGCGCCGCGGGTCGGCCGCACGACGAGCACGGCTTCGTCGTCCACGGCACGATGGCCGACCCGCGCTGGCTGGACCCGACGATCGACCCCAACGGGCGCCGCCCCCGCTGGAGCTATCTCGGCGACCCGGCGATCGCCAACAACAGCCCCGGTGCGTTGCTGCGGTTCACCACGACACGGAGCTGGCTCTCGCAGTGGTCGCTGCGCACCGCGCAGGTCGACGCGGCCGACGCGGCTCCGCGCGTCGGCGTCCCCGTCCTCGTGCTGCAGAACGGGTGCGACGACGCCGTACCCGTCCCCCACCCGCACCAGGTGTTCGACGCCGTCGCGCACCCGGACAAGCGCCTGGTCGAACTGCCCGGCGCGAACCACTACTTCAGCGGCGCGGACCAGAGCTCGCACCTGGCCGCAGCCGCCGATCTCGTCCACTCCTGGCTGGCCGAGCACGACCTCGGAGGCGCCGCATGAACGTCGGACTGATGTCGCTGGGCGACCAGGTCACCGACCCCGTCACCGGCACGCGGCAGACCGCCGCCGAACGGCACCGCGCGATCGTCGAGGCCGCCGCGGTCGCCGACGAGGTCGGCTTCTCCGGGGTCTACGTCGGGGAGCACCACGGGCTGGAGTACACGACGTCCGCCCCGCCGGTCGTGCTCGCCGCGATCGGGGAGCGCACGCGACGGCTGACGCTCTCGACGGCCGTCACGCTCGCCGCCAACCTCGACCCGGTGCGGGTGGCCGAGGACTACGCGACCGTCGACGCCCTCTCCGGCGGCCGCTGCGAGATCGTCGTCGGCCGCGGCAACTTCTTCGTCTCGACCTACGACCTGTTCGGCCGCGACATCGAGGACTCGCACGAGCTGTTCGGCGAGAACGTCGAGCTCCTCGTCCAGCTGTGCAGCGGCAAGTCGGTGACGTGGCCGGGCTCGGAGTTCCGCGCCCCGATCGTCGACTTCACCGTCCAACCGCCGCCGGTCGGGCCGATGCCGATCTGGATCGGCGGCGGCGCCTCCCCGTCGAGTCTCGAGCTCGCCGCGCGCCTCGGCCTGGACCTGATGCTCCCCAGCGCCTTCGGCAACCCCGCGCAGTTCGGGCCCATTGTCGAGCAGTACCGCGAGCGGTACGCCTCCTACGGCCACTCGCGGACGCCGCGCATCGGCGCGTGCTGGCACGTCAACGTCGCCGA
Organism: Sporichthya polymorpha DSM 43042; assembly: GCF_000384115.1. Lineage (NCBI taxonomy): Bacteria > Bacillati > Actinomycetota > Actinomycetes > Sporichthyales > Sporichthyaceae > Sporichthya > Sporichthya polymorpha. The sequence continues at coordinate 2,502,688 of NZ_KB913029.1, read as the reverse complement.
GACCTCGCAGGCCGCGCGCACCCGCTGGGAACCGCGGTACCGCGCGTACTTCGAGCTGATGAAGGAAATCATCCCGCGGGTGAACCCCGACCCCCCGCCGTTCATCCGCAAGCCCTTCAACTTCGAGCTCCTGACGACCAAGGGCCCCGCCCTCGTCGGCAGCCCCGCCGAGGTCACCGAGCGCCTCGCCGTCAGCGCCGCGATGCTCTCCGCCGACACCAACCTCCTCTACCTCGACATGGGCGGCCAGCCGGCGGCCGAGTTCCTCGAGATGGTCGAACTGATCGGGGAACAGGTTCTCCCCTGCCTCCCCTGACGCCACGCCCAGCCCCGCCGTCACCCCCCCGCTTCACCAGCTCCCCCGCGCGCTTCACCAGCTGAGCCCTCTCTTCACTCGCCCCGCCCGGCTGGTGAAGGTGGCCTCAGCCGGTGAAGGCGTGCCCAGCGCCTCACTTGCGCGGCGAGGACGAGCCGAGGCGCGGATCCCCCAGCCCGCCGGCCCTCCAGCCCGACGGACCACCCCGTCGCGCTTCACCAGCTCCCCGTCGCGCTTCACCAGCTCCCGTCGCGCTCCACCAGCTCCCGTCGCGCTCCACCAGCTCCCGTCGCGCTCCACCAGCCCCGTCGCGCTTCACCAGTCGAGCCCACCTTCACCGGCCCGGCCCGGCTGGTGAAGCGAGGGCTCGGCGAGTGAAGGCGTCCGGGGCCCGTCGGCACAGCTGGTGAAGGTGGCCTCAGCCGGTGAAGACGTCGGCGCGTCCGTACGCTGACGGGGGTGAGCCACGACCTGATCCCCGTCCCGGTGCCGGTGGGGAGCGCGGAGATCCCTGGGCTTCAGGCGGCAATGGACGGCAGCGGACCCGCGCTGCTGCTCGTGCCCCCGGGGTCGGAGGGGGCGCGGCTGGTCGGGGCGCTCGGGCCCGCGGCCGCGACGGGGGTGCCGAAGGGGACGGCGGTCGTGATCGCGACGTCGGGATCGACGGGGACACCGAAGGGCGTCCGGATCTCCGCGAAGGCGCTGCGCCACTCGGCCCGGGCGACGCATGCCCACCTCGGCGGGCCGGGGCAGTGGTTGCTCGCGATGTCGGCGGCGCGCATCGCGGGGCTGCAGGTCGTGCTCCGCTCCCGCGCGGCGGGCGAGACCCCGGTCGTCCTCGAGACCACCGGCGGCTTCCGGCCCGACGCCTTCGCGGCGGCGCTCGCGACGATGACCGGCGAACGCCGCTACGTCTCCCTCGTGCCGACCCAGTTGATCCGGCTCCTCGACGCGGACGTCGACCTCACGAGCCTCGACGCGATCCTGCTCGGCGGCGGGCCGATCCCCGGGGGGCTGGTCGAACGCGCGGCGACGGTGGGGGCGAACGTCGTCCGCACCTACGGCATGACCGAGACCTGCGGCGGCTGCGTCTACGACGGCCGGCCACTCGACCGCGTCGGGGTGCGGATCACCGACGACGGCCTGGTCGCGATCACCGGCCCGGTCCTCGCCCGCGGCTACCTCGGCGGGCCGGACTTCGGCGGCGAGTTCGTCAGCTCCGACCTCGGGCGCCTCGACGACGACGGCGTCCTGACCGTCCTCGGCCGCGCCGACGACGTGATCCTCTCCGGCGGCGTGAACGTCCCCGCGCAGAGCGTCGAGCAGGTGCTCGCCGGCCACCCCGGCGTCGCGGAGGTCGTGGTCGTCGGCCGTCCCGATCCCGAGTGGGGCGAGGCGGTCGTCGCCGTCGTCGTCCCGTCGGGGCCGGTGCCGCTCGCCGAGCTGCGCGACCTCGCCGCCGGCGCTCTCGACAAGGCCTGGGCCCCGCGCGACGTCGTCACCGTCGACCGCTTTCCGTCACTGCCGTCCGGCAAGGTGGACCGCGACGCCCTGCGCGCGCTCGTGCGGGGCACGGACTGACGCCCGGAGGAGCCCCATGCGCGGCGCGATCAACTTCATCACCCTCGCCGTCGAGGACCTGAACCGCTCGCTCGCCTTCTACCGCGACGGGCTCGGCTGGAAGACCGACGGCATCGTCGGCACCGAGTTCCGGGACGAGGAGGCCGGCGTCGACTACAGCGTCGTGATCTTCGAGCTCGAGCAGGGCGTCGGGCTCGCGTTGTGGGAGCGCCGCAACCTCGCCGCCGACGCGCGGGTGGAGCCCGGTGTCCCCGGCGGCGCGGGCTTCAGCCTCGGCGTCCCCGCCGCCTCGCCGGAGGAGGTCGACGCGATGCTCGCCGAGGCCGCCGCGGCCGGGGCCCGCATCACCGCCCCCGCGAAGCTGGCGCCCTTCGGCGTCTACTCCGGCTACTTCACCGACCCGGACGGCCACCTCTGGGAGGTCGCCTGGAACCCCGCCCGCACCGGCTGACACCCCACCCCTGCGGGATGACGTCCCGCAGACACCCCTGTCAGCCCGCACCAGGGCCGACACGGGGGGCGTGGGGGACGTCATCCCGCAGGAGAGGGGTTTGGGAGACTGCCCCCCGTGGCGACTCCGGGACAGTGGCTGGCCGGCGCGCGGCCCCGGACCCTGCCGGCAGCCGTGGTGCCGGTCGCGGTCGGCACGGGCGTCGCGGTCGAGGCTGGCGACGCGGTGTGGTGGAAGGCGCTGCTCGCCCTGGTGGTCTCCCTCGCGATGCAGGTCGGCGTCAACTACGCCAACGACTACTCCGACGGCGTGCGCGGGACGGACGACGTCCGCGTCGGACCTCTGCGCCTCGTCGGCTCGAAGGTGGCCGCCCCGCAGCAGGTGAAGCTCGCGGCGTTCGCGGCTCTCGGGGTCGGCGGCGCGGCCGGTCTCGTCCTGGCCGCGACCACGACGTGGTGGCTGCTCACCGTCGGCATCGCCGCGATGGCGGCCGCCTGGGGCTACACCGGCGGGAAGAAGCCGTACGGCTACCGCGCCCTCGGCGAGGTGTCGGTGTTCGTCTTCTTCGGCCTGGTCGCGGTCGTCGGCACGGCCTACGTGCAGATGGAGAAGGTCACCGGGCTCGCGCTCGCGGCGTCAATCCCGATCGGGATGCTGGCCTGCGCCCTGCTCGTCGTGAACAACCTGCGCGACGCCCCCGCGGACGCCGAGGTCGGCAAGCGCACCCTCGCCGTCGTGCTCGGAGACTCGCGCACCCGCTGGCTCTACACCGTCCTGCTCTTCGGCCCGCTGCTGATCGCCCTCGGGCTCGCGGTCGCCCACCCGTGGACGGTGCTCGCGTTCGCCGCCCTGCCCGTCGCGGCGCCGGCGGTCCGCGCCGTTCGCAACCACGCGGCCGGCCCGGCGTTGATCCCGGTCCTCGGCCGGACGGGGATGACCCAGCTCGCCTACGGCGCCCTGCTCACCCTCGCCCTCTGCCTGCCGGCCTGACTCAGCTCGTCGCGGCCGGCGTCGTCGTCGGAGTCGGGGTCGGCGTGGCCGGCGGGGTCGGAGTCGGCGTGGCCGGAGGCGTCGGAGTGGGCGTCGGCGTGACCGTCGGGGTCGGCGTCGGCGTCGGAGGCGCCGGCTCGTCGTCACCGCAGCCGGGCTGAGCCGGGTCGGAGCACGGCGCCTTGGGCGTCGGCTTCGGCTTCGGCGTCTTGTCGGGCTTCGGGGTCGCCTTGGGAGTCGGGTCCGGCCGGTTCGGCTGCGAGGGCTGGTTCGGCTGCGACGGCTCGGAGACCACCGGGGTCGGGGTGGGAGTCGTGGTCGCGTCCGGCGTGGGAGCCGGGAGGTCGACACCGGCGACCTCGGGACTCGGGGTCGGGGTCTCGTCCGCGGCGCCGCCGAGGGGGTCCCCGGCGCCCGCGGGCTCGGCCTCGACGTAGCCGGGCGGCTGGCCACCGAGGCTGGACGGGTCGCCGTTGTGGGCCGAGGGCGCGGTCAGCGCGCTCACGACGGCCCAGGTCGGGACGGTCACGAGCAGCAGGAGGCCCGCGAGGACGACGCCGGCCTTACGCCGGGACGCCGCCCGCGTGGCGGCGGCCCGTTCCTCGGCCCGCCGCTGTTGCTCCACCTCCGCCGAGGCGAGCCGGCCCATCTCCCGACGCTGCTGCAGCTGCCGGAAGGAGCCCCCCAGGGCCTGCATCCAGAGATCGAACTCCGACCGCAGGCGAGATGTCCTTTTTCCACCATTCATCGCGTCGTCCCCCTCCACCCCACGTTCCACCGTAGGGCGTCTGTCATGCCCGGGTCGTGCGTTTTGCGGAACCCGGGTGAACAAGTCCCAGGGGTCACTCTGGTTTCGGAGCACCCGTTTCTGGGTAGCGACGGGCCTGCTCAGCGGCATCCAACGCCGCATCCTCGGCGGTCGCACCGGCGTCCAGACGCTCCCCCAGACGCTGCATCCGACCGGCGACCCGAGCCGCCATCTGCTCCCGCGACCTCGCCAGGACGAAGTAGGAGAGCACCCCCGAGATCACCGTCGCGATCGCCAGCACCAGCAGGAACGAGGTGCCGCGCAGGATCGCCGCGCAGAGCACGAGCGTTCCGAGGAACAACGCGAGCCGCTGCAGCGTGTACGTCAGCGTCGGGGACATCTTCACCGGACCAGTCAAACATCGCCCGGCCCGAGGTCGGACGCCCGGGTACATAACGGCTTGGCCGTCCGGGCACACGTCCAAGAGTCCGCAGCTACTCTGAAGCGAGATCGTTTTCGAGGGAGAGGGTCCGTGCGCGTGCCTATCACGCTCATCGTCCTGACGGTGATGATCGTCGTCTGGGCCCTCGTCGAGGTCGTGCAGGCCGACAAGGCCCAGATCCGGCGACTGCCCAAGTGGGCATGGCTGGTGCTGTGCGTCTTCCCCCTGCCGCCGACGGGCGCGATCGCCTGGTTCTTCCTCGGCCGCCCGAAGGCCGGCGTCGCCGGCGTGGGCAACGCCGGCAGCCTGAACCTGCCGAACCTCCCCCGCCGGACGCGCTACGTCTCCCGCCCCGCGCCGGACGACGACCCCGACTTCCTGCGCCGGCTGAACGAGGAGGCCGAGCGCCAGCGCATGCTCCGGCGCCTGGAGGACGACCTCAAGTCGCCCAACCCCTCCGAGCCCAACGACAAGCCCGGCGAGTCGGCGCCCCGCGACTGATCAGATCCGTCAGGTCCCCGCATAACTGTGGAGGCCGGTGACGACGAGGTTGATCACGAAGTAGTTGATCAGGATCGTGCTGTAGCCGACGAGCGCGACGGTGGCGGCGCGGCGGCCCTTCCAGCCGGCGGTGGCGCGGGCGTGGAGGTAGGCGGCGTAGCAGACCCAGGTGATGAACGCCCAGGTCTCCTTGGGGTCCCAGCCCCAGTAGCGGCCCCAGGCGTTCTCGGCCCAGATGGCGCCGGCAATGACGGCGAACGTCCACAGCGGGAACACGAACGCGTGGACGCGGTACGCGAGCCGGTCGACGGCGTCCGCGGACGGCAGGCGGCTCGGGGCGCCCGGCCGCAGCCGCTCGGCGCGCTCGCGGACCAGGTACAAAACGCTCAGCGCGGCGCCGACGGTGAAGATGCCCATCGAGACGGCCGCGGCGATGACGTGGATGACCAGCCAGTACGACTGCAGCGCGGGCTGCAGCTGCTGGGCGTCGGTGTACAGGACGGTGACGGCGAGGCCGAGCGTGAGCAGCACCGGGGTGACGACGAAGACGCCGAGCCAGCGGATGTCGTACTTGCGGGTCAGCGCGAGGTACACGCCCATCGTCGCGAGCGCCGACGTGGCGGAGAACTCGTACATGTTCCCCCACGGCACGCGCTCGACGGCGAGGCCGCGGCAGGTCATGCCGGCGAGGTGGAGCAGGAACGCCAGCGTCGCGAGCGAGAGGCCGACGCGGCCGAAGCGCTCGGCGCGGTCCCGGGTCGGCGGCGGGGCGTCCGTGGTGGCGACGGGCGCGCCGGCGCCGACGAGTGCGCGCTCGGAGACGGTCGCGCCGGTGAAGCGGCGGCTCCCGAACGCCCACTCGGCCCCCAGCGCCAGCATCGCCAGCGAATAGACGGCCATGGCGGCGTAGACCAGCCGGTCGCTGGTCTCGGCCAGGCTCTCGTGGACCACGGTCACTCCCTCGCGGATGCTGGATCGGCAGGTCCAGCGGGTTTCTCAGCACTGTCGTCGGCGGCGCTGTCGTCGGAGTCCGCAGCCAGCGCGGCGCGGACCCGCTCGACGTCGGCGGCCAGGTCCGGCCCCTCGGATCGGGCCAGCGCGGCTACCTCGACCACGGTACGTCCCGCCTCGTCGGCCCTCGCACGCACCCACACCCGACGGGGACGGACGAACAGCGAGGCCAGGAGCCCGGCGAGGGCGAGCGCGCCGCCGGCGAGCGCCGGGCCACGGCCCGGGTCCTCGGCGATCTGCAGCACGACCCACTCGCGGTAGCCCTCGAACGTGATGCTGCCGAGCCCGCCGGGGACCTTCATCGTGTCCCCCACGGCGAGCGACTGCGTGAACGGCGGGGCGTCCGCGCGGGAATTCGTCCGCACCTGCTCCATGTCGGTCGTGTCGAGGCGGTAGACCGACTGCGGGACGCCGTCGTCGAGCCCCAGGTCGCCGGACCAGACGTTGAGCACCAGCCGCGGCAGGCGCGGCTCGGGGAAGGTGGAGAACGGCCCGAGGTCGAGGTCGAACGCGGCGGTCGGGAGGAAGAAGCCCTGGAAGCCGAGCTGGGTCGGCGCGGCGTCGGGCACCTTCACGACCCCGCGCGAGGACAGCCCGACGGGGTCGACGGGGAGGAACGGCACCGCGCCGGAGAAGACGAGGTCGCCCCGGCCGTCCCGCACCGTGACGACCGGCGCGTACCCGTGCGGGCCGAGAAAGACCTTCGATCCGCCGAGCTTGAGCGGGTGGTTGACGCGGATGCTCTCCGGCCGCGGATCGGCGCCCGGCTCGTCGCGGATGCTGACGCGCGCCTCGAACTCGCGGGCCGCGCCGCGCTGGCTGCCGGTCTCCTCGTAGCGGGCGTTGAAGTCGTCGAGCGTGATCGTGAACGGCGCGAGGTCGTCGACGTCGAACCGCGCGCCGGTGCGCAGGTTGTCGTACTGCGTGACGGTGTTGGCGAAGCCCTCGCCCTCGACGACCAGCGCGCTGCCGCGCATCCCGTTCAGGTGCCCGACCGCGATGCCGACCAGCACGACCACCAAGGAGAGGTGGAAGACGAGGTTGCCGGTGTCGCGCAGGTAGCCGCGCTCGGCGGAGACCGAGTTCTCGTAGGCCTGGACGCGGAACCGGCCACGGCGCAGGGCGGCGGTCGCCTTCCCCAACGCGACGTCGGGGGCGTCGTCGACGACGAACTGCGCGTGCTCGGGCAACCGGTTCAGGTTGCGCGGCGTCGCCGGCGGCCGCGCGCGCACGGCCTTGAGGTAGACCTTCGACCGCGGGACCAGGCAGCCGATGAGCGAGATCATCAGCAGGATGTAGACCGCAGAGAACCACGGCGAGGAGAAGACCTCGAACAGCGAGAGCTTGTCGTACCACTTCGAGAGTTCGGGGTGCCGGTTGCGGAAGTCCGCGACCGCGACCGGGTCGACGCCCTGCTGCGGGACCAGCGAGCCCGGGATCGCCGCCACCGCCAGCAGGAAGAGCAGCAGCAGCGCGGTCCGCATACTCGTCAGTTGCCGCCACGCCCAGCGGGCCATCCCGATCGGGCCCAGGGGCGGGGGAACCGGCGCGGCGTCGACGTCGGACTCGGTGACGGTCATCGACTCAGATCGCCGTCTCGAAGTTGGACGTCCAGATCCGCATCTGGATCGACATCTCCGTCCACGCGCCCGTGACGAGCAGGACGCCGAGCAGGCAGAGCATCGCGCCGCCGACCCGCGTGACCAACAGGTGATGCGCCTTCACCCACTCGACGGTGCCGAGCAGCCGCCGCAGACCGAGCGCGATGCCGATGAACGGCAGCCCCAGCCCGAGGCAGTAGACGAAGGTCAGCAGCGCCCCGCGCTCCTCGCTCGCCGAGGAGAACGCGAGCGCCTGCACCGCACCGAGCGTCGGGCCGATGCACGGCGCCCAGCCGATGCCGAACAGGACGCCGAGCATCGGCGCGGCCAGCAACCCGGCCGACGGCGCGTGGCGCAGCAGGCGGTACTCGCGCTGCAGGAACGGCAGAAAGCCGAGGAAGCCCAGGCCCAGCAGGATCGTCATCACGCCGAGGACGCGGTTGATCGTCGACTCGTGCTCGACCAGCTCCGCGCCGAAGTAGCCGAACAATGCACCGAACGAGACGAACACCGCGGTGAAGCCGAGGACGAACAACGTCGTGCCGAGCAGCACGCGGCCGCGCTTGGCCTCGGCGAGGTCGGTGCCGGTCAGCCCGGTGACGTAGGCGAGGTAGCCCGGCACCAGCGGGAGCACGCACGGCGAGGCGAACGCGACCAGCCCGGCAAGCAGCGCGACCGGGATCGCGAGCAGCAGCGACCCGTCGGTCACCGTTCCCGAGAACGAGTCACCGGACGCCGCGAGCCAGACCTCGGCAGTACGCATCACGCGCCTGCGCTGAAACCCTTGCCCGGCTTGGTCGGCACGAGGTCGGCCGCCGGCTCGGAGTAGGAGAGCCCGCGGATCTTCTCGCCCTCGTAGCGGATCGACGTCACGCTCGCGAGCCCGCACTGCCGCTTGCGCGGGTCGTGCCAGAGGCGCCTGCCCTCGATGCGCGAACGCGCGATCCAGATCGGCAACTGGTGGCTGACGCAGACGATCTCGCGGCCGGGCGCGAGGTCCCGCGCGGCCGCCGCGGCGTCGAGCATCCGCTGCGCGACCTGGACGTACGGCTCGCCCCACGACGGCCGGAACGGGTTCCACAGCCGCGGCCAGTGCTCGGGGCGGCGCAGCGACCCGTCGCCGACGCCGAACGTCTTGCCCTCGAAGTAGTTCTCGGTCTCGATGAGCCGCTCGTCGATGTGAATCGGCAGGTCGAACGCCGCGGCGATGGGTGCAGCCGTCTCCTGCGCGCGCTCGAGCGGCGAGCTCACGACGGCCGCAATGTCCTTGCCCGCAAAGGATTCCGCCACCCGCTCGGCCATCTTGCGGCCAAGGTCGGAGAGGTGGAAGTCCGGCAGCCGGCCGTAGAGCACGCCGTCGGGGTTGTGGACCTCCCCGTGGCGGACGAGATGAACGATGGTGTGCGTGCTCATGCCGGTGCGACCTCCGCGGCGGCCCGCGCGGCGTGCGGCAGCGCGTCGAGAATGCGGTTGACGGCCTCGTCGTCGTGGGCCGCGGACAGGAACCATGCCTCGAACGCCGACGGCGGCAGGTACACACCACGGTCGAGCATCGCGTGGAAGAACGCGTTGAACGCCGGCACGTTCTGCGCGCGGGCGTCGTCGTAGTTGCGGACCGGCGCATCGGTGAAGAAGACGGAGAACATCGTCCCCGCGAACTGGACGCGGTGCGGGACACCCGCCGCGGACAGGGCGTCGGACGCCGCGGACGCGACGGCCTCGCCGGCCTTCGTCAGGTGCTCGTAGACCTCGGGAGTGCAGCCGCGCAGCGTCGCGAGCCCGGCCGCGACGGCGACGGGATTTCCCGACAGCGTCCCGGCCTGGTAGACCGGCCCGGCCGGCGCGAGGTGCCCCATCACGTCGGCGCGACCGCCGAACGCCGCGGCCGGGAAGCCGCCGCCCATGACCTTGCCGAAGGTGAACAGGTCGGCGTCGACGCCCTCGAGGCCCCACCAACCGGCGGGCCCGGCGCGGAAGCCGGTCATCACCTCGTCGGAGATCAGCAGCGCGCCGTGCGCCTGGCACAGCCGCTTCAGACCGGCGGTGAACCCCGGCGCCGGCGGGACGACGCCCATGTTGCCGGGCGCGGCCTCGGTGATCACGGCGGCGATCTGGCCCTCGTTGGCGGCGAACGCGCCGGCGACCTCGTCGAGGTCGTTGTAGGGCAGCACGATCGTGTCGCCGGTCTGAGCCCCCGTCACTCCGGGGGTGTCCGGCAGCGCGAACGTCGCGAGCCCGGAGCCGGCCGCAGCGAGCAGCGCGTCGACGTGACCGTGGTAGCAGCCCGCGAACTTGATCACCTTCGGGCGGCCGGTGACCCCGCGCGCGAGGCGAACCGCGGACATCGTCGCCTCGGTGCCCGACGACACGAGCCGGACCTGCTCGACCGGCGCGACCCGCGCGACGATCTCCTCCGCGAGCAGCACCTCACCCTCGGTGGGGGCGCCGAACGAGGTTCCGGTCGCGGCCGCGGCCTGCACGGCGGCGAGGACGTCCGGGTGCGCGTGACCCAGGATCAGCGGACCCCACGAGCAGATCAGGTCGACGTAGTCCCGGCCGTCCGCGTCGATCAGGTACGGCCCACGGCCGGCGGCCATGAACCGGGGCGTCCCGCCGACCGCGCCGAACGCGCGCACCGGCGAGTTCACGCCGCCCGGAATCACCGCGCGGGCGCGCTCGAACAGCGCTGCTGACGCGGGTGCGGTGGTGGCGTCGTCCTTCGGGGCACTCACCCCGGCATCGTTTCAGACGTCCCTTGGTGCCCCGACCCCGCAGCCGCGCAGGTAACCGAGGCCACACACGCGTACGTCCGACGATGTGGCCGCTATCGCAGCCACATCGTCGGACGCAACGGACGGTCAGGCCTCGACAGCGGCCGGGGCCGTGCCCGTGACCGGGATCCGGACCGGCTCGGAGCCGGCGTAGACCCCGGCGACCCTCACGGTCAGGACGCCCGCGTCGTACGAGGCGCTGATCGCGCTCTCGGAGATCCGCGCCGGGAGCGCGAAGCTCCGCCGGAAGGTGCCGTACCGGATCTCGCGGACGGTCCGCCCGTCCTGCTCCTCGGCGCGCTCGTCGCGCCGTTCCCCGGAGACGACGAGGCGGCCGTCGGCCACCTCGACGGTGATGTCCTCGGGCGTCAGGCCCGGGACCTCGAGACGGACCAGCGCGTCGTCACCCTCGCGCACGACCTCGGCCGACGGCGACCACGTCGCGCTCGGACGGGCAGTCGGGACGGCCGGGAAGACCGTGCGGAACGGGGCGTTGAACCACTCCGAGAGCGGATCGCGGCGACGGGAAGCAACCAGGTAACTCATCGACTCACTCCTCCTGCGACCGCCGATGTCCGGCGGAACTTCACTGTCTGTACCGCAGAAAACTTGAGTCGAAGGCGCTCTATTCCGGACAGTCGAAACCCCCGGTGGAGATGACATCTCCACCGGGGGTCCCGGGGCGGCGCGCCGGGTGCACGGGCGCCGGTGCTGCGACGGGAAGCTGCGGGAAGTCGGTGAGGTGCGTGCCCGGGACTACAGCGCCTGGCGGAGCGCGGTGGCGCCGGCGGTCGTGAACTTGCCGACCGGGGCCTTGGCCTTGCCGCCGGGGACGCCGAGGTGGAGGACGACGACCATCGCGCCGTCGCGGCCGACCGCGTAGAGGTGGGTGGTCTTCACGAACCCCTTCGGGGGGACGGTGAAGACGCCGATGATGGTCATCCCGTCCTCGACGGCGTAGGTGCCGTAGCGCTTCCAGGAGGCGCTGCGCTTGCCGTCGCGGTACTGCGGGATGTCCGCGTCGAGCCACGCGGAGTAGCAGCCCTGGATCTGGCTGCGGAGCTTCGAGACCAACGCCGCGGCGGCGGCGTCGTTGTCGGCGATCGTCACGAACTCCTCGGCGGCGACGTTCTTCTTCCCGCGGTAGGTGCGGTAGCGGGTCTCAGCGGCCGGGAGCACGTCGTTCCCGAGGCAGAACTTGGGGTTCCGGGGCGTGCCCGTGTAGACGCCGCCCGCCTTCCACGTGCCGTAGCGGCTGCCCTGCGGGAGCTGCGAGGTCTTGAGGAACGACGGCAGGCGCGAGACGCCGACGCCGATCTCCTGCTTCTCCGACGGCGCCGGAGCCGCGACGTCGGTCGCGGCGGCCGGGACACCGAGGCCGGCCACGAGTCCACCGAACGCGGTGCCGGCGGCGCAGAGCGCGAGCGCGGCGGTCGCGATCCGGCCTCGGATTCGCAGCGTCGTCATTTGTGTCTCACTCCTGGCGGTGGTGCGGCGGGCGGTGGTTCGGCGGGCGGTGGATCGGCGGGCGCGGAACCCGAATGCGGGGTCAGACGCATCGTGCGCCGGGTCCGGTTGCCCGTGTGCGCCGTTCGGGAACACCTGCTCGGCAAAATCGGCGGACCGTAACGGTGCGGATACCGCGCGTCGAACACCCAAGTCGGGACGATACGCCAGCACCCCGCCCCGGGCGGGCATATCGGGCGGCACCTTTTCCTCACCGTCCGGGTCGGTCGATCGGACGATGTCGCCACCTCACTACCGTTGCCGGATGCGCACCCTGATCGGCCTGCTCTCCGTGCTCACCGGGTCCTTCCTGGCGATCATCGGCCTGCTGGGCGCCATGGGCTCGGCGCTGACGCTCAAGCTGCTTCCCGGCCGCGGCGTGGAGGAGATCGCCAAGCTCCCGGAGCGGGCCGCCCGGTCGGCGAAATCCAAGTACGGGGCGCCGCGGGTCGTCGTCCGCGGAACGGTCGCCGCCGGCCCCGACGGGCTGTACCGCGCGCCGCTGTCGGAGTCCGAATGCGTCTGGTTCCTCGCGACGCAGACGGTCTCCGCCAACGGCCGCCGCGCGACCGTCGACCGCTACGCCCCCGCCCCGTTCGCGCTGCAGGACGCCGAGGGCAACCGGGTCCTGATCGGGCCCGAGTGCCCGGCGCTGGAGCAGATCCCGCCCTCGTTCCGGGAGACCCGTGCCGAGTCGCACCCGTGGTTCGACGAGAGCCCCCAGCTCCCCGGCACCAACACGGCCGGGGAGATCGACGTCTTCGAGTTCGTCCTCACCGAGGGCTCGGACCTGCTCGCCGCCGGCGACCTGACGCAGACCCCGGACGGCACTCCCGCCCTCGCGGGGGAGGTCACCCTCTCGGCCGGCGGTGACGCTGCGGCCTCCGGCGACCCGGCCCGCCGTCGCCTCCCGCGGGACGTCGCGATGGCCGTCGCCGGGATCGCGCTCTGCGTGATGGGGGCGATCATCCTGTCCTACGTGGACGAGGACGACTTCGCGCCCGACCGCAACATCCGACCCGGCTTCGTCACCCCGCAGTAGCGCCGCAGATGCCGACCCTGGCCCGGCGCGCCGTCGTCCCGCTGCTGGCGTTCACGGTCGGGACCGTCCTCGCCGACTCGGCGATCGTCACCCTCGCGCTGCCGGAGATCCTGCGCGAACTCGACGGCACGGTCTCCGAGGTCGCGTGGGTGCTGATCGCCTACAACCTCGTCCTCGCGATCGCCGCCGTCCCCGCCGCGTGGGTCCTCAGCCACCGCAACCCGACGCCGCTGACGGCCGTCGGCATCGCCGTCTTCGCCCTCGCCTCCGCCGCCTGCGCGCTCGCGTCGACGATGGAGGTCCTGATCGCCGCGCGCTCGATCCAGGCCCTCGGCGGCGCGTTCGCGCTGGTGGGATGCCTGGAGCTGCTGGTCGCGGCGCTCGACGAATCCCGCGGCCTGGCCCGCTGGACCGCGGCGGGCGTGGTCGGGACGGCGGCCGGGCCGTTCGCCGGTGGCCTGCTCACCGAGGCGATCTCGTGGCAGTCGATCTTCGTCGTCCAGGTGCCGATCGCGGTGCTCGCGGTACCGGCGGCGCTGACGATCCGCGCGCCCCGGGCTCCCTCCCCGACCCGGGAACGCCCGGCCGGGGCGCCGAACGTCGCACTGATCCTGCTCTCCGCGGCGCTGACCGCCGCCCTGTTCCTCGTCGTGCTGCTGCTGGTCGAGGGCTGGCGCCGCTCCCCCGCGACCGCCGCGCTCGCGGTCTCGGTGGTGCCGGTCGCCGCGTTCGTCGCCCCGCCGCTCGCGCGGTTCGTCCGCGGCGGGCCCCGGTCGGAGACCGCCGCCGGGTGCGTCCTGGTCGCCGGCGGGCTGGCCGCGCTCGCCTGGCCGCCGTCCGCGCACCTGGGCTGGACGATCGCGCCGCAGGCCCTGATCGGCCTCGGTCTCGGGCTGACCGTCGACTCCCTCACCTTCGCCGCGATGCGCGACCGCTTCCCCCGCGCCCTGCACGGCGGCTGGACGATCGGTGCCCGGCACGCCGGCGTCGTCCTCGGCCTCGTGTTGCTCACGCCCGTGTTCACCGCCGACCTGCGTGACGCCGAGCAACCGGCGACCGAGGCCATCACCGGGTTGATCCTCGACGCGCCCCTGCAGCCCGACGACAAGATCGCGCTCGCGAGCAGCCTCGGTGAGCGGCTGCAGGCCGAGCGCGGCCGGGTGCCCGACCTCCACCCCGCGTTCGCCGAGCTGCGGCTCACCGACGCCGAGCGCGCGGAGGCCGACCGGCTCGAGGCGGCCCTGAACAACCAGCTCGAGCGCGCCGCCACCCGGGCGTTCCGCGACTCGTTCCTGATCGCCGCCGGCCTCGCCCTCGCCGCCCTGCTGGCGCTGATCCCGCTCCCGCGCCGCCGCCCGGCAGTGGAGATGACATCTCTTGTGCAGCAAGGGGGCGGACGGTGAACCAGCGCGCGCTGGTCCTGCCCGCGGTCTCGCTCGCCCTGGTCGCCGGACTGCTCGGGGTGCAGACCGCGAACGGGGGCGGGGACTTCGTCCCGGCCCGGGCGGCGGACCCCTGCGTCCCGCGGGTGGTCACCGCGGCGTCGACGACCTCGATCGACGCGCTCGGCGAGGTCCTGGTGCTCTACGGGATCGACGCCACCGCCTGCCGGATCGGCGTCAGCCGCGAGCAGCTCGTGCTGACTCTCGGCATCGGCACCGACCACACCGAGGCGCTCTACTCCGAACTCCGGGCCGGGCTGCTCGACGCCGTCGAGCGGATGAAGCGCGAGAACCTGCTCCCGCCGGCGTCCGCCCTCGCGGACGAGGCCCTCGCGGACGCCGACCTCAACCGCTTCCTTCAGGCCGCGATCCGGGCGCTGCCCGACCGCGTCGTCGACGCCGCCCTGAAGACCGACGACGTCCTGCGGCGGGCGATCACCGACCTCGACCTACGCCGCCTGCTCGACGACCTCGACCAGCCGAACCAGCTTCAGCAGCAGATCAGCGCGGCCGTCACCCAGGCGGTCAAGGACTCCCTGACCGCCCGGCTCCGCTCGATCGTCCCCGACCTCCCCGACCTCCCCGGCTTCTGACCCGTCCCCCGCGGAAAGCACGCGAAAGCGCCCCGGGGGATTGGGGGTCCCGGGGCGCTTCGGTTCGCGGATCGCTCGACTCTCTGAGGAGGGGTCAGAAGGCCTTCTCGAGCGCCCGCTTGGCGGTGGTGGAGAACGCTGCGATCGGAGCGTCCTTCTTCTTGCCCATGTCGCCGAACGTGGTCACGACGACCTTCTTGCCGTCGCGGCCGATGCCGAAGAGCGTGAAGTTGTACTCCGACCCGGGAGGCGCGTAGTAGACGGCGTGCAGGGTCAGGCCGTCCTCGACCTGGTCCCACTTGCCGACGCGCTCGATGCCGGTGACGTCCGAGACCTTGTTGTCGCAGTCCCGGACGGCCGCGCGGAGCTTGTTGACGACCTTCTTGGCCGCCTTCGTGTTCTTCGTGATCGTGATGATCTCGCGCGCCTCGGCGCTGCCGTCCGAGGTGAACGACTGGTACGAGGACGAGCCGGCCGGGAGGATCCCCTTGATGCAGGTGTACATCGGGGTCGGCAGGCCGGCCTTGGGCTTGGCCGCCGCCCACGGCGTGTACTGCGAGGCCTGCGGCAGGTCGCTCTTCGGGATGAAGCGGCCGGTGTGGTCGGCGCTGGCCGAGGTGACCGCGACGCCGGTGAGGGCGACGCCGGCGATCACGGCACCGACGAGGGCGCGGCGGCGGGTCTTGGTGGAGAGGGTCATGGCCGTAAGTCCTTTGTGATGAGTCGTCGCCGGGAGGCTCCCGGCGGCGGCCCGTGCCCCGGTCCGCACGATGAAGACGCCATACCTGCTCCGGCGGTTTACGCCGATCGCCGAGAATTTTCGGCGGCCACCCGAACGGAGCAGCGCACGCCCCTGACCAGGGGAATCAGCGCAGGCGGCGCGCGGCCTCGACGGCCCAGTAGGTGAGGACGATGTCCGCGCCGGCCCGGCGGATCGAGGCGAGGGTCTCGTCGATGACCCGCTCCCGGTCGAGAACGCCGGCGGCGGCCGCGGCCTCGACCATCGCGTACTCACCGGACACCTGGTAGGCCGCGACGGGGACGTCGACCGCGTCGCGGACCTGGCGGAGCACGTCGAGGTAGCCGAGCGCCGGCTTCACCAGAACGATGTCGGCGCCCTCGGCGACGTCGAGCGCGACCTCGCGCAGGGCCTCCCGGCCGTTTCGCGGGTCCTGCTGGTAGCTCTTGCGGTCGCCGGTGAGGGAGGACTGCACGGCGTCCCGGAACGGCCCGTAGAAGGCCGAGGCGTACTTGGCGGCGTAGGCGAGCAGGACGGTGTCGGAGAAGCCCTCGGCGTCCAGAGCCCTTCGCACGTAAGCAATCTGACCGTCCATCATCCCGGACGGGCCGAGCACGTGCGCCCCGGCGCGAACCTGCGCCAGCGCCCCGGCGGCGTAGCGCTCCAGGGTCGCGTCGTTGTCCACCGCGCCGTCCGGGGTCAGCACCCCGCAGTGGCCGTGGTCGGTGAACTCGTCCAGGCACAGGTCGGCCATCAGGACGGTGGCGTCCCCGACCTCGGCCGCGAGCTCGCGCAGCGTGACGTTGAGGATCCCGTCCGGGTCGTCGATGCCGGAGCCGGTCGCGTCCTTCTCCAGCGGGACGCCGAACAGCATCAGCCCGCCGACGCCGGCCTCGACCGCCTCGACGGCGGCCTTGCGCAGCGAGTCCAGCGAGTGCTGGACGACGCCGGGCATGGACGCGATCGGCCGGGGCTCGGTCGCGCCCTCGGCGACGAACATCGGCAGCACCAGCTGCCGCGGCTCCACGGTGGTCTCGGCGACGAGTCGCCGGATGGCCGGGGTCCGCCGCAGCCGGCGCGGCCGGATGTCCATCGGTCCGTCCTGTCCTACCGCCGGCGACGTGCCGCGGTGCGCTTCTCGGAGGGTCGCAGCACGGGCTCGCCGGCCTCCTCGGCCGACGCCCGACGGGCCTCGCCGAAGTCGGCGAGGGCGTCCGCGAGCTCACGCGCCGACGGGGTCGGGGCGAGGACGTCGACGCGCAGGCCGTGCTCGGTCGCCTCGGCCGCGGTGGACGGGCCGATGCAGGCGATCACGGTCGAAGCGTGCGGCTTGCCCGCGATGCCGACGAGGTTGCGTACCGTCGAGGCCGAGGTGAAGACGACGGCGTCGAAGCCGCCACCCTTGATGGCCTCGCGCACCGGAGCGGGCGGCGGCGCGGCCCGCACGGTCCGGTAGGCGGTGACGTCGTCGACCTCCCAGCCCAGGTTCACCAGGCCGGCGACGAGGACGTCGGTCGCGATGTCCGCCCGCGGCAGGAAGACGCGGTTGATCGGGTCGAAGACCTCGTCGAACGGCGGCCAGTCCTCAAGGAGGCCCTTGGCCGACTGCTCGCCGGAGGGGACGAGGTCGGCGCGGATGCCCCACGCCGCGAGGTCCGCGGCGGTCTGCTCCCCGACCGCCGCGACCTTGATCCCGGAGAAGGCACGCGCGTCGAGGCCGTACTCCTCGAACTTCTCCCGCACCGCACGGACGGCGTTGCGCGAGGTGAACGCGACCCACTCGTAGCGGCCGGTGACCAGGCCCTTGATGGCCCGCTCCATCTGCTGCGGGGTCCGCGGCGGCTCGACGGAGATCGTGGGGACCTCCTCCGGCACCGCGCCGTAGGACCGCAGGCGCGCGGAGAGGGCGCCGGACTGCTCCTTGGTCCGCGGGACGAGGACGCGCCAGCCGAACAGCGGCCGCGTCTCGAACCAGGACAGCGTCTCGCGCAGGTTCACGACCTCACCGACGACGGTGACCGCGCTCGGCGCGAGCGTGCCGGCGGGCAGCGCGGCGGCGATGTCGGCGAGCGTCCCGGCGACGGTCCGCTGCTCGGTGGTCGTGCCGTTCCACGTCGTGATGACCGGGGTGGCGGGGTCGAGCCCGACCTCGATCAGCTTCGCGACGGCGCTGCCGACCAGCGAACGGTCGGTCGTGCCCGACAGCACGAGCGTCGCGTCCTTGCTGGCGAGGGACGCCCAGTCGATCTTGGTGTCCGCCACGTCGACGACGCGCACCTCGCGCACCGACTTGTTCGTCAGCGGGACGCCGGCGAACGCCGGGACCGCGGCGACCGGGGAGACACCGGGCACGACCTGGAACGGCCAGCCGGCCTTCACGCAGGCGGCGGCCTCGTCGGCCAGGTGACCGGTCATCGCACCGTCGCCGTCGACGAGGCGGACCACGCGCTTGCCGCCCTTGACGGCGTTGGTGATCGCCTTCGCGCGGCCGGCGGGGGTCAGCGGGGAACCTTCGGCGTCGAACGCACCGTCGACGACGGCGACGTCGGCCGGGCAGTGCGAGAGCAGCTGCTCGCGGCCGTTCTCGGAGAGCACGACGACCTCGGCGTCGCGCAGGAGCTCGAGCGCACGCACCGTCAGCAGGCCCGGGTCACCCGGGCCGATGCCGACGAAGGCCACGGACCCGGACACGCGCTTCGCCGGCTCGGCCGGCGTCGTCTTCGTCGGGGTCTTCACCGCCTTTACCTTCGCGGCGGGCTTCGCCGCGGGCTTCGCGGCGGTCGCAGCGGGGGCGGCCGGGGTGGTCGTCTTTCGCGTCGGGCTCATGCCGACTCCTCCTGCATCAACAAGTCGGCCCCGTCGGCGAGCATCTCGGCCGCAAGCTTGCGGCCGATCATCTCCGCCTCGACGAGGGGGCCGGTCGTGGACTGCCGCACGGCGGCAGTCCCATCGGTTGCGAGCACCGTCGCCCGCAGGTACAGCTCGTCTTCCTCGCCCGCCTCGGGGTCCCCCTCGACCGGCTCCCCGAGCGCCCCGACGGGCGCCGAGCAACCGGCCTCGAGGGTGGCGAGCAGGGCTCGTTCCGCGGCGACGGCGGCCCGGGTCCACGGGTCGTCGAGGCTCCGGAGCGCGGCGAACACGTCGGCCGCCGCGGGATCGGTGTCGGGGTCGCGGCACTCCACCGCGAGCGCCCCCTGCCCGGGAGCGGGCAGCATCTGGATCGGGTCGAGGGTCTCGGTGATCTCGTCCGCGCGGCCGAGCCGGACCAGGCCGGCGCGCGCCAGGACGACCGCGTCGAGCTCACCGTCAGCAACCTTGCGCAGGCGGGTGTCCACGTTGCCGCGGATCTCGACGATCTCGTGGCCGAGGCCGAGGGCGCGCAGCTGCGCGGCCCGCCGGGGCGAACCGGTGCCGACCTTCGACCCGGGCGGCAGCTCGCCGAGGACGAGGCCGTCGCGGGCGACGAGCGCGTCGCGCGGGTCCTCCCGCGGCGGGACGGCCGCGACGACCAGACCGGCGGCGTCCCCGGTCGGGAGGTCCTTGAGCGAGTGGACGGCGAAGTCGATCTCGCCGGCGAGCAGCGCCTCGCGCAGCGCACTGACGAACACGCCCACGCCACCCATCGACGCCAGCGGCGCTGTCGAGACGTCGCCGTCGGTGGTGATGCGGACCAGCTCGACCTGACGCCCCGTCAGTTCGGTGAGGCGGTCGGCGACCCACTGGGACTGACTGGTCGCCAGCTTGCTGGCCCGGGTGCCCAGACGCAGCGGAATCATGAGGCGCCCCCTTCGAGGTCGCCCATCACGTCGTCGGTCAAGTCGGCACTCATGACCGCCTCGACCGCGGTGCGGTCCAGGTTGAACAGCTCGCGGAGAGCGGCGGTGTAGGTCTCGCCGTCGGGGCCGCTGGCCAGTTCCTTCACCCGGACCGTCGGGCCGTGCATGAGCTTGTCGACGACCCGCTTGACGGTCTTCGCGATCTCGGCGCGCTCGCGGGCGTCCAGGCCGGGGAGCTTGCCCTCGAGCCGCAGCATCTCCGCATGGACGACGTCGTCCGCCATCGTCCGCAGCGCGACGACCGTCGGCGCTATCTGGTTCGCCCGCTGGCCGGCCGCGAACGCGGCGACCTCCGCGGCGACGATCCGCCGGACCGCCTCGACCTCGGCGGGCACCCCGTTCTCGGGGTCGGCGTCGGCGAGGGCCTCGAGGTCCACGAGGGTGACGCCGGGCAGCGCGGCCGCCGCCGGGTCGATGTCGCGCGGCAGCGCGAGGTCGAGCAGGAACTGAGCCCGCCCGCCGCGGGCGTCCGCGGCGGCGCTCAGCATCGCGGCGTCGAGCACGAGCTCGCTCGCCCCGGTGCAGGACACGACGAGGTCGGCGTCGGACAGCGCCGCGGCGACCTGCTCCATGCGGATCGCGCGGCCACCGAGGCCGGCCGCGAGACGCTGGGCCCGCGAGTAGGTGCGGTTGGCGACGACGAGCTCGCCGAGATCCTGGTCGGCGAGCACGGTCGCGGCGAGCGCGCTCATCGAGCCCGCGCCGACGACGAGCGCCGTGCGCCCGGCGAGACCGTCGAGCTCCGCGCGCGCCCGGTCGAGCCCGACGCTGACCAGCGAACGGCCGGCGCGGTCGATCCCGGTCTCGGTGCGGGCGCGCTTGCCCACGCGCAGCGCGCGCTGGACGAGCTCGTTGAGCACCCGCCCGGCGCCGCCCTGGTCCTGCGCCACCGCGAGCGCGGCGCGGACCTGACCGAGGATCTGGCTCTCGCCGACCACCATCGAGTCCAGGCCGCAGGCGACGGAGAACAGGTGCTGGACGGCCCGGTCCTCGTAGTGCACGTACAGGTGCGGACGCAGCTGCTCCAGGCCGATCGCGGTGTGCCGGCAGAGCACCTCCGACAGGTCCGCGAGACCGCCGTGGAACTTGTCGACCACCGCGTAGACCTCGACGCGGTTGCAGGTCGAGAGCACCGTCACCTCGGCGACGTGCTCCGAGGCGAGCGCGTCCGAGAGCAGCTTGTTCAGCGCGTCCCCGGTGAGGGCGACGCGCTCCAGCAGGCGGACCGGCGCGGTGCGGTGCGACAGTCCGATGACGAGGACGTTCATCCGGGCATCGCCCCCGTCAGGGCGGCGGCGTCACTCGTCGCGTCCGCAGCCCCGTTGGCGGAGCCGTTGGCCGCGACCCGGCGACGGCGGGGACGCGGGGTCCCGGTCTCGCGCGGCGACTTGCGCTGGGCGTGGAAGGCGAGGATCTGCAGCTCGACGGACAGGTCGACCTTGCGGACGTCGACACCGTCGGGGACGGTCAGCACGACCGGCGCGAAGTTCAGGATGCTGGTGACGCCGGCGGCCACGAGGCGGTCGCAGACCTCCTGCGCGGCGCTGCCGGGCGTCGCGATGACGCCGATCGTGACTCCCCGGGCGGCGATGATCGACTCGAGGTCGGAGAGCGGGTTGATGACGACGCCGGCGAGCGTCTCCCCGACGCGCGCCGGGTCGGCGTCGACGAGCGCGACGATGCGGAACCCACGGGAGGAGAAGCCCCCGTAGTTCGCGAGCGCGTGGCCGAGGGAACCGACACCGACGATCACGCAGGCCCAGTCCTGGGTCAGGCCGAGCTCACGGGAGATCTGGTAGACGAGGTACGCGACGTCGTACCCCACTCCGCGGGTCCCGTAGGAGCCGAGGTAGGAAAGGTCCTTGCGGAGTTTCGCGGAGTTCACGCCGGCCGCGGCCGCGAGTTCCTCGGACGAGACCGTGGCCGTGCCGCGCTCGGAGTACGCGAGCAGCGCGCGGAGATACACCGGGAGCCGTGCCACGGTGGCGTCCGGGATCCCGTCGCGGCTGCGGGCCGCGCGCGGTGATCGTGCAGCGCTCATGGCACTCCTGGGCGGGAAAAATGAGGCGCTTTTCTGGGGGCGTGCGCACCAGCGAGGGTAAGCGCTTGTGAACGCGCGAACAAACTCGGAGCGACGGTTCGTCTCACCTGGTGAGACCTGAGGGTTTCGTCTACCTCACCGGGTCAGCGCCGCACGCAGGCGGTCCGGGTCGACGCGCCAGAAGGTGTGCTGCACGCCATCCACCAGCGTGACGGGGATCTGCTCCCACCATTTCGCGAACAGATCCTCGTCCTTCGTGATGTCGATCTCGGTCCACCCGACGCCCAGGTCGGTGCAGACCTCCTCGATCACGACCATCGCCTTCTCGCACAGACCGCAGCCCGGCTTGGTCAGCACCGTCACGCGCGGCTGCGCCGGTCCCGGCTGGGTCACCGCGTCTCCTCCCGTTCGCCCGGGGCGGGCGGCCGCAACTGTCCGCGGGCGATCTTGCCCGACATCGAGCGCGGCAACCCCGGAACCAGCTCGACCTGCTGCGGAACCTTGAACCGCGCGAGCCGGCTCGCGCAGAACTCCCGCACCTGATCCTCCGTCAGCTCCGCGCCGGGGGCGGGAACGAGCAGCGCGCGGATCCCGCGCTCCCCCGCGGGCGCACCGACGACGACCGCCTCCGCGACGCCGGGCAGCGCGAGCAGCACCTCCTCGATCTCGTGCGGGTACACGGCGAAGCCGTCGACCTCAAGCACGTCGTGGCGGGTGCTGACCATGAACAGGTCCCCGTCCGGGTCGCGGATCGCGACGTCGCCGGTCGCGAACCAGCCCGCGGCGTCCGGGGCGTTGCGCCCGTCGGGCCAGTACCCGGAGAACAGGTTCGCCCCGCGGATCCACAGTTCCCCCGGGTCGCCGTCGTCGGCGTCGGAGCCGTCGCGGTCGACGACGCGGACGTCGATGCCCGGCAGCGGCCGGCCCACCGACCCCTCCCGGGCGCGCATCGACGCGGTGACGACCGGGCCGGCCTCGGTGAGCCCGTAGCCCTGCCAGACCCGGCGGCCGGTCGCCTCCCGGAACGCCGCCGCCTCCGCCGGCCGCAGCGGCGCGGAGCCGCTGACCAGCACGCGGACCGCGGCGAGGGCGTCCCGCGCGCCGGGGTTCGCCGTCCACGCGGCGTACATCTCCGGGGTGCCCGCGACGCTGGTGACGCCGGTGGACGCGACGAGGTCCAGGACCGCGGCGGGGTCCGGATCGAGGGCGAGAACCGTCGTCGCGCCGGCATTCAGGGCCTGGCCGAGGACGGCGTTGAGGCCGAAGACGTGGAACAGCGGCAGCGCGAGCAGGACGACGTCGCCGCGCTGGACCGGCGCCGGGTCGAGGGCGGCGAGCTGGGACAGGTTCGCGAGCAGCGCCCGGTGGGAGAGCATCGCCCGCTTCGGCGGGCCGCCGGTGCCCGCCGTCAGCAGCAGCGCGGCCAGGGCCTCCCCACCGGGGACCGGCCCCGGCGCCGGGGCGCCGCCGGCCGCGCGGCCCGCGACGATCAGGTCGTCCACGCCCGCCGCGTCGGTGACGTGCAGGCGGGCCCCGACCTCGGCGACGGCGGCCCCGGCCGACACGGGCGAGCCGGTCGGGTCCAGCGGCGCGACCACGAGACCGGCCCGCAGCGCGCCCAGGTAGGCGGCGACGAATTCGGCGCTGTTCGGCAGCGAGAGCGCCACCCGGTCGCCGAAGCGCAGGTCCCGGGCCTGCAGCCCGGCGGCGACGACGTCGACCTCGGCGTCCAGGTCGGCCCAGGTGCGGGCGGACCCCCCGGCGACCAGCGCGAGCCCGGCGGGGTCCCGGGCGGCGGCCGCGGCGACCAGGCCGGCGAGGTTCGCCGGGCCCGGCGCGGAGGTGGCGTTTCCCACGGCCCGGAGTCTGCCACGGCACGCCCCACAGCCTTCGCGCGTCGATAGGGTCGAGACATGTCGGCCGAGGCGGACACCGGGGGTGGTGCGGCGGCCTTTTTCGACGTCGACAACACGATCGTCCGCGGCGCCTCGATCTTCCATCTCGCGCGCGGCCTCTATGCGCGGAGATTCTTCTCGACCCGCGACATCGCCCGCTTCGCGGTGATGCAGCTGAAATTCGTGATCGGCGGGTCCGAGGACCTCAACGACATGGATTCGGCGAAAACCATGGCGCTGTCGTTCATCGACGGTCACTCCGTGGAGGAATTGGTCGCCGTCGGTGAAGAGATATTCGACGAATTGATCGCCCGGCGGATCTGGCCGGGCACCCGCGCGCTGACGCAAATGCACCTCTACGCCGGCCAGCAGGTGTGGCTGGTGACCGCGACGCCGGTCGAGCTCGCGACGACGATCGCCAACCGGCTCGGCCTCACCGGCGCGCTCGGGACGGTGGCCGAGGTCCGCAACGGCGTCTACACCGGACGCCTCGTCGGGGAGCCGCTGCACGGGCTCGCGAAGGCGCGCGCCGTCGAGGCGCTGGCCGAGCGCGAGAACCTCGATCTGGCACGGTGTTCGGCCTACAGCGACTCGGCGAACGACATCCCGTTGCTCTCCCTCGTCGGGCACCCGTGCGCGGTGAACCCGGACGCGAAACTGCGCGCGCACGCGAAGGCGCACGGCTGGCGGATCCGCGACTACCGGACCGGCCGCAAGGCCGCCAAGATCGGCGTCCCCACCGCCGCCGGGGCGGGCGCGATGGCGGGCGGGATCGCGGCCGCGATCTCGGTCCACCGGCGGCACCTGCGCGGGTCGGGCTGACGGCACAATCGCGCGATTTCGGACAAATGTGCGACAAATGCCGGACGCGTCGGCGACCGCGGTCCTTTGGCCGATTGCACAGACCTTGGACATCCGCACGAAACAGGCGCAGATCGGGTGCGGAGGTGGCTCCAGGTTCACCCGATCGGTGGTGTTGAGTGCGATGCAGGCGGGAAGGTCAAGGTTCGTCCACAACACCTGTCCTGTCCTGGTTTCCGTGTCTACGATTGCCACACCTTCGGAATAACGCCCCTCCCGTCCGCCGCCGCCCGGGGAGCCGATGTCCCGTCCGCCGTTCACCGACGTGTCAGGCCTCGCACGCCTGCGCGATGCCGTGCTGGCGCCACCCGCACTCGCGGTCGCCGGCGGGTTCGACGGTGCTGCGCCGCGCGGACCCTTCGCGGGCACCGGACGCCACCGTGCCGAGTCCTCGCCCCACACCCTGCTGAGTGTCGCGGCGAACGCGGCCGGCAATGTCCTCGGGCTCCCGGGCCAGGCCAGCGCGCCGGCCGAGCTCGACGACCCGGAGGCGCGCCGCCTCACCGCGCTGGTCAACCGCGCGAAGGACGGCGACACCGAGGCGTTCGCCCGGCTCTACGACCACTACGTCGACACGATCTACCGGTACGTCTACTACCGCGTCGGCTCCAAGCAGCTGGCCGAGGACCTCACCAGCGAGACGTTCCTGCGCGCGCTGCGCCGCATCGAGACCTTCACCTGGCAGGGCCGGGACTTCGGCGCGTGGCTCGTCACCATCTCCCGGAACCTGGTCGCGGACCACTTCAAGTCCAGCCGGTTCCGTCTCGAGGTCACCACGGCGGACATGGTCGACTCCGACCACGTCGAGGAGAGCCCCGAGGGCGAGGTCATGGCGACCTTCACCAACACCGCCCTGCTGGAGGCCCTGCAACGTCTGAACGCGCAGCAGCAGGAATGCCTCGTCCTGAGATTCCTTCAGGGTCTGTCGGTCGCCGAGACGGCGAAGGTCATGGGGAAGAACGAGGGCGCGATCAAGACGCTGCAGTACCGGGCGATCCGGGCCCTCGCCGCTCTGCTGCCGGAGGAGATCCGATGAGCGCGATTTCCCTCCTGCCCCTCTTCTCGGGAGTTTGGGCACGTTCCTCGCGCGAATGCGTAACTTCCTCGGCCAACCCTCGTTATGCCGGGCGACAACCCAACGCCGTGGAAAGGTATGGCCGGGGGTGGGATCGGTGACCGTGGGTCCGCGGAAGCGGCAGCGCGTGCGGCAGTTCGCCCTCGCGCTGGACGGCGCGGCTGTCGAGGAGACGGCCGCGGTCCCCCTGGCGCGCCTCGCGACCTCCCTGCAGGGCGTCGGCACCGCGCTGACCGCGGCCGCCCCCGCGGACGACTTCAAGGCCGCCCTCCGCAACCGCATCCTCGCCGTCGGGGCCGTCACGACCCCGCCGCCCGCGGTCGCCGCCCCGGCCCCGTGGCGCCGGCGCCTGGTCGCCGCGAGCGCCGTCCTCGCCGTCTCGACCGGCAGCGGCGCCGGCCTGGCCGTCGCCAGCGGCAACGCGCTGCCCGGCGATCGCCTCTACGAGGTCAAGCTCGCGATCGAGAACATGCGCCTCGCGCTCGCCCCGAACGACATCGCGAAGGCCGAGCGGTACCTTGCGATCGCGTCCACGCGTCTGAGCGAGATCAAGGCGATGCTCGCCGAGAACCCGAACGCCGCCGCCGACCCGGCGCTGGTGCAGGAGCTCCGCGAGACGATGCTCGCGATGGCCGAGGCCGTGAACGCCGGGAGCGCCCTGTTCTTCGAGGTCTTCGAGCGCACCGGCGACGCCGCCGTCCTCGCGACGCTGGAGCAGTTCCTCGCCGAGCGCGCCGAGGGCCTGTCCGCGGTCCGCGACCTGCTCCCGGTCGAGCTGCGGATGAACTCCGCCTCGCTGCTCGTCGAGCTCGAGGGCCTCGCCGCCAAGGTCGCGTATGTGACCGGCCGCTCGGCCGACCTCGCCCGTCCGATCGCCCTCGTCGGCGACACCGACCGCGACCGCGCCGACCGCCACGCGGACCGGACCGTCCTCGACAGCTCCGCCGCCGCGATCGCCCAGGCGCTCGAGGCCATGCGCGCCGCCGCCCAGGCCGCGCAGCAGCAGGCCGCTCCGGCCGCCGCCGAGACCGAGGCCGCCGCCGAGCAGCAGGAGCCCGCGACCGAGACCTTCAAGCGGGACGTCAGCAAGTACATCGAGGTCGACGTCGCCGGCAGCGACGGCAGCTTCGACCACGTCGCCGTCACGAGCATGCCCAACACCGACCGCGAGCGTCAGGTCACCACCGGCTCGCTCAAGGGCAGCCCCGTCCGCGAGGCCGGCAGCTCCGCCGACCACCTCCTCTGGAGCCTCCCGGTCCCGAGCAACGAGATCAACGCCTCGGTCCCCGGCAGCCTCTCCGCGAGCTTCAGCCCCTCCGGCGCCCGGTACGCCCACCTCGCCGCCGAGTAGCTCCCCGCCCCGCCCTTCCCTCGCCGCAGTGCGCCCTCCCTCACCGAACCGCGCGAGGAAGCTGACTTCTGCCGAGGGAAGCGACCCATCCGCGCGCAGCTTCACCAGCCACCCCGCGCACTTCACCAGGCGAGCACCCGCTTCACCAGCCAGGCAGACCCGGTGAGGACGGGCTCAGCTGGTGAAGCCGCAGTCCGCGCGGACCCGCCCACCCCGTCGCACCGCATCCCTCGCCCCGTCGCACCGCATCCCTCGCCCCGTCGCACGCTTCCCTCGCCCCAGCACGGCCTCCCCCGCCGGATCCCGCGAGGGAAGTGGGGTTCCGCCGAGGGAAGCCGGCCCCCGCAGGCACCTTCACCAGCCGAACCCACCTCCACCAGCCCGGCAGACCCGGTGAAGCACGGCCTCAGCTGGTGAAGCCTCAGCGCCCGCCGGCCCCCGCGGGCACCTTCACCAGCCGAACCCACCTCCACCAGCCCGGCAGGCCCGGTGAAGCAGGGCCTCAGCTGGTGAAGCCGCAACGCCCGCCGGCCCCCTCGCCGTCGCGCACAGCTTCACCAGCCACCCCGCCCACTTCACCAGCCGAGCACCCGCTTCACCAGCCAGGCAGGCCCGGTGAAGATGGCCCCGGCCAGTGAAGCCGCGGGGCGAGTCAGGGCGAGCGGGTCAGGTGAAGACGCTGCGGCGCTGCATGAGCAGGCGGTAGAGGGTCTGCTGGATGACCTCGCGGACCTGGTCGGCGACCTCGAAGACGAGGGCGGGGTCGTCGGCGGAGCCCTCGGGGTAGTGGTCGGTCGGGATGGGGCGGCCGAACTCGATGAGCCACTTCGACGGGAGCGGGACGAGGCCGAGGGGGCCGAGCCACGGGAACGTCGGGGTCAGCGGGAGGTACGGGACGCCGAGGACGCGGGCGAGGGTCCGGGAGTTGCCGATCACCGGGTAGGTCTCCTCGGCGCCGACGACGGCGGTCGGAAGAATCGGGGCGCCGGTACGCAGGGCGGCGGCGACGAACCCGCCCCGGCCGAAGCGCTGGAGCTTGTACCGGTCGCGGAACGGCTTGCCGATGCCCTTGTAGCCCTCGGGCCAGACGCCGACGAGCTCGCCGCCGGTGAGCAGGCGCTCGGCGTCGGGCGCGCAGGCGAGGGTGACGCCCGCCTTGCGGGCGTACTCGCCGACGAACGGGAGCCCGAAGACCAGATCGGCCCCCAGCGGACGCAGACGCCGCTGGGCGGGGTGGTGGTCGCGCAGGGCGAGCATGGTCATGATCGCGTCGAGCGGGATCGTGCCGGAGTGGTTGCCCACCACGAGCCCGGCACCCTCGGCGGGGACGTTCTCCTCGCCCCGCATCTCGACGCGGAACCAGTGGTCGTACAGCGGCCGGAACGGCGCGAGCAGGACGTGGTCGGTCAGGTCGGGGTCCGCGCCGAACTCGTCGACCTCGTACTCGCCGCTGACCCGCCGCCGCAGGAACGCCAGGGCCCCGGCGGCCTTGCGGTCCAGGTCCCGGCCGCGGGCTCCGATCGCGTCGCGCAGGGCGTCGGAGAGGCCAGGCTCCTCGGATCCCGAGGCGGCGGACTCGGCGCCGGCCGGGCCGGAGCGGTCCTCGGGCGGGAACGGGATCACGCGGGCGTCAGACATCGGCACCTCCGGGGGTCCCGCCGGCGCCCACAAGCCCGAGGCCGGCCGGCGGCAGGGGGTCGTCGTCCGGGCGGTCCGCGTCGACGGTGGCGCCCGCGAGGAACGCCTCGAACGCGGCGGCGGTCGAGTAACGCGGGGAGTACCCGAACTGCGCGCGGAGCTTGGTCGTGTCCACGACGCGGCCGTGGGTGAGCAGGCCGATCAGCTCCGGCGTCAGCGACACCCCGACGGCCTTGCGCAGGACCGGCGCCGCGAACTTCGCCGCAACCCCCGCGACCGGCACCGTCGGACGCCCCGCCCGCCGCGCGGCCTGGGACAACAGCAGGACGCCGTCGCCGGCCACGTTGTACGTCCCCCGGTGCTGCCCGGTCGCGGCCTCCCGGAGGACCGCCAGGGCGTCGGAGGGGTGCAGGAACTGCAGCCGGGCGTCGTAGCCGAGGATCGACGGGATCACCGGCAGCCGGAACAGCGACGCGACCGGCGACTCGATCCCCGGCCCGAGGATGTTCGCGAACCGCAGCACCGTGGTGTCGACGTCGCTGCGCCGGCGGACGAAGCCGCGCAGGTACGCCTCGACCTCGGAGGCGTCCTTCGCGAATCCGGACCGGGGCGCCACCTTGGGCTGCGTGCCCTCCGTGAACAGCGCGGGGTCGGCCGGCGACGCTCCGTAGACAGCTGTCGAAGATTTGACCACCAGACGACGCAAGCTGGGCGCCTTCTGACAGGCCGCGAGCAGCTGCATCGTCCCGATGACGTTGAGCTCCTTCATCGCCGCCCGGCCGCCGACCCCCGGCGCCGAGGTCACCGACAGGTGCACGACGGTGTCGACCTCCGCAGCCCCGATCACCTTGGCGATGATCGGGTTGCGGATGTCGGCCCGGACGAACTCGGCGCGGCCCAGATCGGACCGCGGCGGAACGACGTCAACGCCGATCACCCGGTCGACACCGGGTGCGGCGTTGAGTTCGTGGACGAGGGCACCCCCCAGGGTGCGGGCAACCCCGGTGACGAGAACGACTCGTCCCATGCCGGCCCCCGCCCTGGAAAGTCCCGCTGCCTACTTCTTGTTGCGACGCTGGACGCGCGTCCGCTTCAGCAGCTTGCGGTGCTTCTTCTTCGCCATGCGCTTACGGCGCTTCTTGATGACAGAGCCCACTGCAGACCTTTTTTCAGACGAGGGGGGCGGCCTGGAGACGGGCGCGCCTGACGGTGTTCAGGTGGGAAAGCCTACCCGGCGGCTCGGAGAGCCGAACCGCCCCCACAACCGGCCCTACAGACACCGAACGCCGGGTCCGCAGCAGCGGGCCCGGCGCAGGGGTTGCGACGGCAGGTCAGCCGGTGTCGGCGTCGAAGAACGACTGGCGCAGGTAGGTCTGCACCGCGTTCTCGGGGACACGGAAAGACCGGCCGACGCGCACGGCAGGGAGCTCGCCGTTGTGGACGAGCCGGTAGACCGTCATCTTCGACACCCTCATCTTGGTGGCGACTTCCGCCACCGTGAGGAACGAGACGTCGGAGAGCGGCTGCTCGTTCGAAGCCATGGGCGCACCGGACCTTTCAGCCCGCGTCGGTCACCGGAGAGGTCCGATGGACGAGTTCGGGGATGCTGCGTTTCGTTAAGTAGACACTAGTGGCGGGTGGTACGGGTGGGGAAGGGGCCGCATTGTGCCCGATCTTGATCTACCTGCGGGAACGCGACACACCTAAGCGTCTTTTGGCGGTTTCCGAGGGAAATGTCACCCGTCCGGGTGGTCAGAACTTTGCCCGAACGGACCATCAGATTCCGGACTTGTCCAGCAGGTAGGCCGTCATCGGCTCGTAGAGGTGCGGCGCGACGTTGTCGTCGAGGGGGACGACGACCGCCACCTTCCCCTCCTCGGCCCCCAGGAACAGCGCCGGGTCGTTGCTGTCGGCGAAGCCCACGACGGTCGCGCCGGCCCCCGCCCACCCGTGGTCGGCAACCACGAGATCGGGCGGCGGCTCCCCAGCCCGCTCGAGGTCGTCGAGCATCGCCCGCATCGGGTAGGCGGAGTGCGTGTGGCAGAGCTCCCCGCGGTTGGACACCATCGCGACGTCCGCGACGTACCGGATCTCCCGGTACTCCTCCCCGTGCCGGCGCCACTCCTCGTAGCGCCACCCCGCGGCCGGGGTCAGCACGGTGCAGCCGGCGGTCCGCAGCCCCGCGACGACGGCCAGGTGCACGGGCAGCAGCCCGGCGGGGTGGCCGGTCGCGACGATCACGCGGGCGCGGTCGGCCGCGGCGCGGGCGATCAGCTCGGCGGCGTCGTCGAGGGCGTCGATCGTGCGGTCGGGGTCGATGGTGTCCGGGCCGTGCGTGATCAGGTCGTCGGGCGAGACGCCGCAGCGCTCGGCCATGACCTCCAGGACCTGCGCGAACGTCCAGTCCGGGTCCAGGTCGAGACCGAACCCGGCGTACTCGTCGCCGGTGACCACGCGGCGGTAGCTGCGCAGGTTGTTGTCGCGCGGGGTCGCGACGTCTCCCGCGATGCGCGCCTCGCACAGGTGCTTGCGCAGCTCGTCGCGGGTCGGGACGGGGACGCTCGGCCGGGTCACGCCGTCAGTCCGTGCCGGGGGAAGACCGCGGCGCGGGTGGCGAGCACGGTGGAGTCGAGCGGGTCGTCGGGGTCGCCGCCGTCCCAGGGGACGAAGGCCGCGGCCGACCCGTCGGTCATACGCGCCGGCGGGGTGCCGCCGAGGCTCTTCACGTGCGCCTGCCAGCCGGGGGCGGTCGCGGTCTCCGGGTCGATCGGGACGCCGCACGCCTCGGCGAGCAGGTGCGTCCACGCCCGCGGGACGACGCCGACCAGGTCGTAGCCCCCGCCGCCGGTCGCGAGCCAGCGCCCGCCGGCGACCTCGTGGGCGAGCTCGTGCAGCCGGCGGTAGGACGTCCGCTGCCCGTCGACGGTGAGCGCGAGGTGCGCGAGCGGGTCGTTCACGTGGCTGTCGCAGCCGTGCTGGGTCACCAGCACCTCGGGCGAGAAGGCACGGAGCAGCGGCGGGACGACGGCGTCGAAGGCGCGCAGCCAGCGGGCGTCGTCGGTCGCGGGCGGGAGCGCGACGTTGACCGCCCGCCCCTCGGCGCCGGGGCCGCCGATCTCGTCCGGGAAGCCGGTGCCGGGAAACAGGTACCGGCCGGACTCGTGCAGCGAGATCGTGAGCACGCGCGGGTCGTCCCAGAACAGGGCCTGGGTGCCGTCGCCGTGGTGGACGTCGACGTCGACGTACGCGACGCGGGTCGCGCCGAGCTCGAGCAGGCGCGCGATACCGAGCGCGACGTCGTTGAAGACGCAGAACCCGCTCGCGGTGTGGGCCATCGCGTGGTGGAGCCCGCCGGCGATGTTCACCGCGTGGGAGACCTCGCCGGACCAGACCACCTCCGCGGCGGCGACCGACTGCCCGACGACCAGCGCGGACGCGTCGTACATGCCCGCGAAGGTGGGGACGTCGCCGGTGCCGAGGCCCCGGTACAGGTCGACCTGGGACGGGTCCTCCCCCGCGCGGCGCACCGCGGCGAGGAACTCGGCCTGGTGCAGGAGCAGCAGCGTCCGCTCGTCGGCGGGGGCGGCGGCCGCGACGCGCACGTTCGGGGCGTCGAGGACGCCGAACTCGCGCGCGAGACGCATCGTGAGGTCGACGCGGATGGGAGCGAGCGGGTGGTCGCGGCCGAAGTCGTAGCCGATCAGCTTCGGGTCCCACATCACCTGGATCGGACCCGAACACTCCACGTCGATCACGCTACCCCGCGGCGCCGCCGGCGGACGTGAGCGCACCGATGGGGGCGACCTCGTGCGGGCCGTTGCGGCAGACCCAGGCCGGCCGCGACCGGGCCTCGGCCATCAGCGCGCGGTCGTGCTCGGGGCACTGGGGCCAGGCGACCCACAGGCCGGTGAGGAGGTCCTGGACGGTCGTCGCGACCTCGAGCAGCGCCTGGTCCGCGCCGAAGGCGAGCATCCGCCCGCCGTCGTGGTCGGAGAACTTGCCGTCGCAGCTGATGCGCACGACGTACCCGACGATCTCCGGCGCGATGACCAGCGACCGGTCGGTGAGGGTGGCGTTGAGGTCGGCGTAGATCGCGAGGACGGCGTCCTTGGCCAACTCGAACTGGTGGGTGGCGGCCGCGCGCCAGAGGTCCTCGCCGGTGAGCGGACCGGCCTTCGCGTACAGCTGGGAGAACCAGGCGCGCGCGGTGTCGTCGTAGACCACCTGGGGCCCGAAGTCCGGCAGGACGGTGTCGGACAGCCAGGCCTCGACCTCAGCGTCCATCTGGTCAGGTTAGGTCGGGGGCCGACGGTGCGACGGCGGTGTCACCGGAACCGCCGTGCGCTCGCACGCAGCGTGACGGGCGTTTCCGCCGCGCCCGGGCCGGATAGCGTGACGCCGTGGTGATCACCGGGGTTCTCGCCGGCTACGACGACCCGGTGTCCCGACGCCGGTTGCGTCGGATGAAGCTCGCGGCGACGGGGCTGCTCGCTCTCGCGGCGGGGCTGTTCCTGCTGACGTTCGCGCTGCCGGACAACACCGCGACCGGCTACCTGCGCGCCGCGGCCGAGGCGGGCATGGTCGGCGGGCTCGCGGACTGGTTCGCCGTCACCGCGCTGTTCCGGCACCCGCTCGGGCTGCCGATCCCCCACACCGCGCTGGTCCCGAAGAAGAAGGACGACCTCGCGACCAAGCTCGGCGAGTTCGTCTCGGGCAACTTCCTCACCCCCGACGCCGTGGCCGAGCGGGTCCGCGCCGCCGACCCCGTCCGCAAGGTCGGCGAGCGGCTGCTGGAGCCGGCGACCGCCGACGCCGTCGGCCGCGAGCTCTCGCGGGCGATCGCCGCGGTGGTCGGGACCCTCGACGAGCGACTGGTCTCCTCGATGGTGCTGGAGCACGTCCGGCGCGACCTGGACCGGCGCTCCTACGCCCGCGAGGTCGGGCAGCTGCTGACGACGGCTGTGCAGAACCGCGCCCAGGACCCGATCATCGAACTGAGCCTCCCGCGCCTGCGCGCGCAGATCGTCGCGAACCGCGACACCGTGCACCGGGAGCTCTCGCGCTTCCTCGACAGCCTCGGGGTGTTCGCGCGGCTGTGGTCCACCGACCGGCGCGTGGACAAGATCATCGACCGGGTTATCGACCTCTCGTTCGAGATCGAGCGCGTCGGCCGGGACCACCCGCTGCGCCGGCAGTTCGACGAGGTCCTCGCCCGCCTCGCCGACGGCCTCGCGAACGACCCGCGCGCCGCCGATGGCATCGACGAGGTCCTCCGCGACATCGCCGCGAACCCCGCCGTGGAGTCCTGGCTGCGCGACGTCGTCGCCCGCTACCTCGGCTCCGCCCGAGAACTGCTCGACAACCCGACCGTCAGCCTCGAGCAGCAGCTCGGCCGATTCGTCCAGGACCTCGGCCGCCGCGTCGTCACCGACGACGAGTTCGCCGCCAAGCTCGACCGCGGCCTCGACCAGGCCGTCCGCTACGCCGTCACCCACTACGCGGACCAGGTCGTCGCCCTCATCCGCGACCAGGTCGCCCGCTGGCCCGCCGCCGAGGCCGCGGAGAAGATCGAGACCGCCGTCGGCCGCGACCTCCAGTTCATCCGGATCAACGGCACCGTCGTCGGCGCCCTCGCCGGCGTCGTCATCTACACCGTCGCCGTCGCCGCCGGCCACGGCTGACCCGCCGCCCCGCGCCGTCCGCGCCGTCCCACGGGACGCGCTTCACTCGCTGCAGCCAGGCCTCACTCGCCAGGCCGGGCGAGTAAGGGCTGTTCCCAACGAGTGAAGCGCGATTCCTGGGGCGGCGGGGCGGCTGCGGGGGCGGCAGAACGGCTAGTCGGTGCGGAGGGCGACGACGGGGTCGAGGCGGGCGGCGCGGCGGGCGGGGGCGACGCCGAAGAAGACGCCGACGCCGGCGGAGACGGCGAAGGCCATCGCCGGGGACCACCAGGTGATGACGGCGGGGACGGGGGAAAGCAGGTCGATCAGCAGGGAGCCGCCGATCCCGATCGCGATGCCGATGCAACCGCCGACGGCGGTGAGCAGGACGGCCTCGATGAGGAACTGGAGCAGGACGTCGCGCTGGCGGGCGCCGAGGGCCTTGCGCAGGCCGATCTCCTTGGTCCGTTCGCGGACGCTGACGAGCATGATGTTCGAGACGCCGACGCCGCCGACGAGCAGCGAGATCGCCGCGATGGCGGCGAGCACGAGGGTGAGCAGCCCGAGGATCTTGCCGATCGTCCCGAGGATCTCGGACTGGGTGACGGCGGAGAACTCCTCGCCGGGGTACCGGTCGACGAGCGCCTCGACGAGCTTGGGCTGCAACTCGTCGACGCGGTCGGAGCTCGGGGCCTTGACGACGATCGCGTCGATCCGGTCGGTGCCGAGCATGCGCTGGGCCGTGGTGACCGGGACGTGGATCTCCCCGTCACGGCTGACGCCGAACGCCGACCCCCGCTCGTCGTACACGCCGATGACGCGGAACCGGACACCGGCCAGCGTGAGCTGACGGCCGATCGGGTCGACGTCGCCGAACAGGTTCTCCGCCGCCTGCGACCCGAGCACGGCGACCCGGCGTCGGGTGTCGACGTCGGTCTTCGAGATCGCCTGCCCGCGGGCCAGGGGGCGCTCGAAGACCTTCGTCAGCGACTCGGTGACGCCCTGCATCGACGTGAAGGTCTCGCGGGTGCCGACGCGGGCGCTCTCGCCCGAGGTGAGCGACGCGGTGACGGCCTCGCGGTTGCCGACGACCCGCCCGAGCAGGTCGACGTCGTCGAGCGAGAGCCGGCTGACGGTGGGCGCCGATCCGAGCTCGAACTTGCCGGGGACGACGACGAGCAGGTTCGACCCCAGACCCTCGACCTGGCCGGTGACCTCCTTCTTCGCCCCGCCGCCGATGCCGACGAGCAGCACGACGGCCGCGACGCCGATGATGACGCCGAGCATCGTCAGCAGGCTGCGGAGCCGGTTCGCGCGCAGCGCCTCGAACGCGACGCGGAAGCCCTCGAGGAAGGTCATGCCGCCTCGCCCGGGGCCGCGGAGTCGAACGCGATCCGGCCGTCGCGGATCGTGATCTGCCGCGCGGCGTGGGCGGCGATGTCGGGCTCGTGGGTGACGAGCACGATCGCGACGCCGGACGCGTTGAGCTCGCCGAGCAGCTTCATCACCTCGTCGCCGTTGCGGGTGTCGAGGTTGCCGGTGGGCTCGTCGGCGAAGACGACGGTCGGCTGCCCGACCAGCGCCCGCGCGATCGCGACGCGCTGCTGCTCACCGCCGGAGAGCTGGTTCGGCCGGTGGTCGAGCCGGTGCCCGAGCCCGACGCGGCCGAGCGCCTCCTCGGCCAGCTTGCGTCGCGCGGACTTGCGCATCCCCCGGTACAGCAACGGCATCGCGACGTTGTCGACCGCGGACGTCCGCGCCAGCAGCGCGAACGACTGGAAGACAAACCCGATCGTCGCGTTGCGGAGCTCCGCGAGCTCCCCGTCGTTGAGCGTGTTCACGTCGCGGCCGGCGATGCGGACGATCCCGGCGGTCGGCCGGTCCAGCGCTCCGAGGACGTGCATCAGCGTCGACTTGCCCGAGCCCGACGGCCCGGTCACCGCGACGTAGTCCCCCGCCGCGACGGTCAACGAGACGCCGCGCAGCGCACCGACGTCGCTGTCCCCCAGCGTGTAGGTCCGCTGGAGGTCGACGGCCTCGATGAGGGGCGGCGGAGATCCGGAGGCTGACATGACGGCCCGTCAGACCTTGTCGCCCTCGCGGATCTCGTCGGCGCCGCGGACGACCACGGTGCTTCCGACCGAGACTCCGCTGAGGACCTCCACGTACTCCTCGCCCTCGGCGCCGAGCTTCACCTCACGCCGGACGGCCTTGCCGTTCTCGACCACCCAGACGGTGTCGCGGTCCCCGTCGCGGACGAGGGCGGAGGCGGGCACCGACATCGTGTTCGCGGCCTCGGCGACCTTGAGCCCGACGACCGCGCTCATGCCCGGCCGCGGCCGCGGGGCCTCCTCGCCGCCCGCGAAGCGGCCGGTCTCCAGCGCGAGCGTGACGGCGTAGCTGACGCCGCCGCGGGCGGAGGTCGTCGGCGCGAGGTCGATGAACGTCACCGACGCCGGGTAGACCGCGCCGGGGACGGCGTCGAGCTCGATCTCGGCCCCGATGCCCTCGGTGACCGTGAGGATGTCGGTCTCGTCGACCTCCGCCCGGAGCGTGAGCTCGGAGTCGTCGATGATCGTCGCGAGCAGACCCCCGGCCTCGACCGGCGACCCGACGCCGACCGGCCCGCCGGCGGCCGATCCCCCGCCGCCACCACCGGCCGCGCCGAGCAGCGCCGAGGCCTGCCCCGCCGCCTCGGGCGGGAGCGCACCGAGCAGCGCGGACGGGTCGGCGCCGCCGCCCCCGCCGTTGCCGGAGCCGAGCGTGACGATGCCGTCGGCCGGCGCCTTGATCGTGAGCGCCTCGACCGTGCGCCGCGCGGCCGCGACCGCGGCCTGGGTCTGCAGCCGGCCCGCGGCGGAGATCGAGGACAGCGCCTCGCCGAGGCTGCCGAGCCCGGCGGTGAAGCGGTCGATCGCGGCCTGGGCCTGCGCCTGCGCGGCGGTGAACGAGGCGCGGAGGCTGGCGGTCTGGGCGAGGGCGGCGTCGCGCGCCGGGCCCTCGGGCAGCAGGCGGGCGACGGCCTCGGCGTCGTCGAACGCCTTCATCGCGGCCTGCGCCGACTCGCCGTCGGACAGGTTGCCCCCGGCCGGGATCTCGATCCTGGCGTCGCCCACCTCGGCGGCCGCGGCCTGCGCGGCGGCGAGGGCGTCCTCGGCGGCGGGCGAGTCGAGCGTGAGGAGGATGTCGCCCTTCTTCACCTTCTCGCCGGACTTCACGAGCAGGGTGTCGACGGTCGCCGTGGCGGGCGCGCGCAGCGTCACCTGCGTCCGCGCGACGACGGAACCCGCGGCCTCGACGACCTCCGCCACCGACCGGCGTTCGACCGTGCCGAGCTCGACGTTCTTCCCGTCACCCCCGCACGCGGACAGGCCGGTCAAGCACAGGCCCGCAGCCAGCACCGCCCCGGCGGCCCGCCCCCGCCCGGACCAAGATCGCATGTCGCCATGCTAGGAACGGTTCGCCCCCGCGTCAGGCGATTAATAGAACCCGAGGTCGGATTAATCCGCCCGGACCCCGACCCTGTCGACAAGGGGTGACACCCTTTATCGACACAACCCCACCCGCCACAGTGGGGGTGACACCCCTTGTCGACGGGTCAGCCGAGGCCGGAGGCGAGTTCGCGGGACCGGTCCCGAGCCGCCTCGAGGGCCCCGATCATCGCGGCCCGGACGCCGTGGTTCTCCATCTCCCGGATGGCGGCGATGGTGGTCCCCGCCGGGGACATCACGGCCTCGCGGAGCTTGACCGGGTGCTCACCGGTCTCCTTGAGCATGGTGGCCGCGCCGATCGCGGTCTGGACGATCAGCCGGTGCGCGACCTCGCGCGGGAGGCCGAGCAGGATCCCGGCGTCGGTCATGGCCTCGACGAGGTAGAAAAAGTAGGCCGGACCGGACCCGGACAGCGCGGTGACGGCGTCGAGCTGCGACTCCGGGACCCGGATCACCTCGCCGACCGGGGAGAGCAGGTCCTCGGCGAGCTTCATGTGGTCGGCCGTCGCGTGGGTGCCCGGCGAGATCGCGCTCATCGCCTGGTCGACGAACACGGCGGTGTTCGACATGACGCGGACGACGGGGACGTCACCCGACAGGTGCCGCTCCAGGAAAGCGGCCGGGATGCCGGCGGCGACCGAGATGACCAGCTGGCCCGGGTGCACGGCGGGGCCGATCTCGGTCAGCAGCGCCCCCATGTCCTGCGGCTTCACCGCGACGATGAGGACGTCCGCGGACTTCACCGCGTCACCGGCGTCCGGCGTCGCGACCCCGTACCGGTCGCGCAGTTCGGCCGCGCGCTCCGGGTGGCGCTCGGTGACGACGACGTCGGCCGCCGTCCGCCCCGCGCGCAGCATCCCGGCGAGGAGCGCCTCACCCATCTTGCCGCCGCCGAGCAGGGCCACCCG
Source organism: Sporichthya polymorpha DSM 43042 (assembly GCF_000384115.1). Lineage (NCBI taxonomy): Bacteria > Bacillati > Actinomycetota > Actinomycetes > Sporichthyales > Sporichthyaceae > Sporichthya > Sporichthya polymorpha. Next base: position 2,464,198 of record NZ_KB913029.1, on the reverse strand, counting down.
CTGGCTCATGTGCTTCACCCTCTCGTCAGCAGCGCCCGTGCGAAGAAGGCCACGTTGGCCGGGCGCTCGGCGAGCCTACGCATGAGGTAGCCGTACCACTCCTCGCCGAACGGGACGTACACGCGCACGGCCTGGCCGGACGCGGCCAGGCGACGCTGCTCGTCCGGGCGCACACCGTAGAGCATCTGGTACTCGAAGTCGCCCGGGTTCCGGCCGGCGCGGGCGGCGAGCTCGGCGGCGATGGCGATCATCCGCGGGTCGTGGGACGCCACCATCGGGTAGCCCTCACCCGCCATCAGGACCTTCAGACAGCGGACGTAGGACCGGTCGACCTCGTGCGGGTCCTGGTACGCCACGCTCGCGGGCTCCCGGTACGCGCCCTTGCACAGCCGCACCCGGGATCCGGCGGTCGCGAGGACCCGGCAGTCGCCTTCGGTCCGGCGCAGGTAGGCCTGCAGGACCGCCCCGACCCACGGGAAGTCCGCGCGCAGGTCACGCAGCACCTCCAGCGTCGCGTCGGTGGTGGTGTGGTCCTCCATGTCGAGCGTGACGGTCGTGCCGTGGGACGCCGCGGCCGCGCACACCTTGGCCGCGTTCTCGTAGGCGATCCGGTTCCCGTCGGCGCCGAGCGCCTGCCCCAGCGAGGAGAGCTTCAGCGAGATCTCCGCCCCGCCGGTCAGCCCGGCCGTGCCGAGCGCATCGAGGGCCTGCAGGCAGACGTCACGCATGTGGTCGGCCTGGACGCGGTCGAGGGTGTCCTCGCCGAGGTGGTCGAGGGAGACCCGCAGACCCGACCCGACGAGATCCCCGGCGACCCGAATGGCGGCGTCCAGGCTGCGGCCCGCGACGAACCGCCGGACGACCTCACGGGTGCCGGGGGCGGAGGTGATCAGGTCCCGGACCCGGTCCGACCGGGAGGCGGCGAGAAGCGCGGTGCGCAGCACGAGCCCATCGTGACGGACAGTCGGGGGCTCCGCCCCCGACGACCCCCGAAAGACAGACTTTGACCTGCGTAAAACCGGAAACCCCGCACGATCATGAGACCGATTCGTACGATTTCGCCCTCTGCAGGCCCGCGGTACGACCCAGCAAGGAGCCCGTCATGCGCTACCGGCGCGTTGCCGCCGTTGTCGGAGGTGCGGTGCTGCCGCTGATCGCCGGGGTCCTCGGCGTCGCGTCCTCCGCGCCCGCCGCGACGAGTGCCACCGGCGCTCCGGCGCGCTTCCACGCGGCTCTCGCGGACGCGTCCTACACGTGCCCGCACTTTCCGGCCGGGATGCAGGCGGCGCTCATCGACGTCGAGAGCGGCTGGGACGCCGTCAAGGAGGGTCCGAACGGCACGCTCGGCCTCGCGCAACTCTCCCCGCGCATGTGGGAGGCCTGGGGCCGGGACGCGGACGGCGACGGCACCAACAGCCCGCTGGACTCCTGGGACGCGATCGACACCCAGGCCCGGATGCTCTGCAGCTTCTACTCCCAGGCCGTGCAGTCCAACCTCCCCGGCGACCGGCTCTCCCTGGCGCTGGCCGCGTACCGGCTCGGCTGGAAGCGCCTGAACCAGGTCGGCGGGCTCGCGCAGCTGCCCGTCACCCGCGAGTACATCGCCGAGATCAAGGCGCGCACGCCGAAGTACGCGAAGGGTCTCGGCGTCGCGAACTCCTCGCGCTCGCTGTACACGCCGGTGCCGAACCCGCGCACCCCGGCGTCCGCGGTGAAGTGGGCCCGATCGATGGCCGGCGACTACGGCTGGCTGAACCTGTGCCTGAACTTCACCGCCCAGGCGTACGGCTGGGACCACTCGGGCACCCGCTACGCGATCGACCACTGGCTGTTCACCCCCGGCGGCCTGCGCCACCACCGCGAGCGCAACGCCCCCGCCGGCGCGCTGATGTTCTGGGACACCGGCAAGCGCGCGGGCCACGTCGCCCTCTCGCTCGGCAACGGCTACGTCGCCAGCAACGACATCGTCACGCCGGGCCGGATCAGCATCGTCCCCGCGTGGACGATCGACGAGCGCTGGAACGCCCGCTACCTCGGCTGGACCGCCCCCTACTTCCCCGACGGGGTCTGACCTCAGCGGTCGCGGTCGAGCTCGACGGCGGCGGCGAGGTGAAGGCGGGTGAAGGCGAGGGCCTCGGCGAGGTCGGCCTCGCGCTCGCGGCGGTTGGAGCAGCGGCGGGTGTTCACCTCGAGGACGACGTTGCCGGTGAACCCGCGGCGGGCGAGGGACTCGAGGACCTCGGCGCACGGCTGGCTGCCGCGGCCCGGGATGAGGTGCTCGTCCTTGTTCGACCCCGACCCGTCGGCCATGTGCAGGTGGCGCAGGCGGTCGCCGAGGGCGTCGATCATCGCCAGCGGGTCCGAGCCCGAGACCGCGGTGTGCGAGAGGTCCAGGGTGACCTGGGGGTAGTCGCGGTCGACGATGTCCCAGTCCGGCGCGTAGGCCTTGACCTCGCGACCGCGGGCGCGCCAGGGGTACATGTTCTCGACCGCGAACGCGATGTCGGTCTCCTCGGCCAGTGACGCGAGGCCGGCCTCGAACGCCTTCGCGTAGTCGCGCTGCCAGCGGAACGGCGGGTGGACGACGACGGTCTCCGCGCCGAGACGCTCAGCCACCTCGCGGGCCCGGTCGAGCTTCACCCACGGCTCGGTCCCCCACACCCGCTGCGTGATCAGCAGGCACGGGGCGTGGATCGCGATGATCGGCATCTGGTGGTAGTCCGACAGGTGGCGCAGGGCGTCGGCGTCCTGGCTGACCGGGTCGACGCCGACCATGACCTCGATGCCGTCGAAGCCCAGGTTGGCGGCCATCTCGAACGCCGCCCCGGTCGACTCGGGGTAGGTCGAGGACGTGGACAGGCAGACCTTGGCGTCGGGTACCTGGACGCCTCGGATCGGGGGAACTGCGGTTTCCCCAGCGGTCATGGGACAAGCGTAGGCGGCATCTCCGGACCGTGCCGGAGTGACGGGTACGTCGGATTGCGTAGCCGCGAAGCCGCTTCTCCGCGGACGCCGGAGACGCCCGAGATCGCGACCGTTGGATCCATGACGACGACTGTTTCCGGCACCCCGGCCGTGAGCGTGGCCGGGCTGACCAAGACCTACGGGCACGGCTCCGCCGCACGGACCGTGGTCGACGCCCTGTCCTTCGAGATCCCGCGCGGGGTGGTGGCCGGCTTCGTCGGCCCGAACGGCGCGGGCAAGACGACGACGATGGCGATGTTGCTCGGCCTGGTCCGCCCGTCCGCGGGGACGGGGACCGTGCTGGGCGCGCCGCTGGCCGACCCCAGCGCGTACCTCGGCCGGGTCGGCGCGCTGATCGACGGGCCGGCGCTGTGGCCGGGCCTGACCGGCGAGCAGAACCTCCGGGCGCTCGCGGCCCTCGGCGGGCACGACGCCGCCGCGGTGCCGGGCCTGCTCGAGCTCGTCGGCCTCGGCGACCGCGGCCGCGACCGGTTCCGCAGCTACTCGCTCGGCATGAAGCAGCGCCTCGCGATCGCCGCCACGCTGCTCGGCGACCCCCGGCTGCTGATCCTCGACGAGCCGTCCAACGGCCTCGACCCGGTCGGCATGCGGGACATGCGCGAGCTCGTCGCCCGCGTCGCCGACGGCGGGCGGACGGTGTTCGTCTCCTCGCACCTGCTCGGCGACCTGGAGCAGATCTGCGACTGGCTGCTCGTTCTCGACCGCGGCGTCCTGCTGTACCAGGGCCCGACGGCGGGCTTCCTCGCCCAGGCCGTCCCGCAGGTGTTCGCCACCCCCGAGGACGTCACCGACCTGGCCCGGCTCGTCGAGCTGGCGAAGCGCAGCGGCGAGGACGTCACCGCGACGACCGACGGGGTCCTGATCCCGGTGCCGCGCGGGGACGCGCGGGCCGTCGCGGTGGCCGTCAACCGGGCCGCCATCGGTGAGGGGATCGTCCTCGCCGAACTCGCCGTTCGCCGTCCCGACCTCGAGGCGCACTACCTCGCCCAGGTGGAAGGAATCTCCCGATGACCCGCGCACTGCGCTTCGAACTGGTCAAGCTCTGGCGGCGCCGGACGGTGCTGCTCGCGCTGGCCGTCACCGCCGTCTTCGCCGTCGGGGCGACGGCGCTGCTGGTCGCCGCCGCCGAACCCGGACCGGCCCGCGGCCCGGGGCTGAGCGTCGACGAACTCGCCGCCGCCGGCGGCGGGACGCAGGCGTTCGCGACCGCCCTCGCGTTCGCGGGGTTCTTCGTCCTCGTGCTGTTCACCGGCGCGATGGCGGCGGAGTTCTCCCGCGGCAACGTGCGCACGATGGTGCTGCGTCAGCCCGACCGGCTGCGGCTGCTCGCGGGCAAGTTCGCGGCGCTGCTGGCGTCGGCGGCGGTGCTGCTCGCGATCGCGGAGGTCCTCGGGTGGACGACCGCGCGGCTGCTCGCCGACGGTCAGGGCATCGACGCCTCGGCGTGGACCAGCGGCGCCGCGCTCACGGCCGCGCTCGGCGACTACGGCACCGTGCTGGTCTGGGTGACCGGCTACGCGCTGCTCGGGACCGCCCTGGCGGTCGTCATCCGGTCGGTGCCGATCGCGCTCGCGGTGGGCATCGCGTGGGCCGGCCCGTTCGAGCACATCCTCGCCGACGCGTGGAACGGCGCCAACGCCGTCTTCCCCGGCCTGCTGCTCGAGGCGTTCGTCGCCGGCGGTCGGGAGGACGTCTCCGCGACGCAGGCCCTCGCGACCAGCGCGGTCTACGGCGTCCTCGCCGCGACCGTCGCCGGCACCGTCTTCACCCGCCGGGACGTCGCGTGACGCCGTCGAACAGCGCGGCCGTGACGGCACCGCGCTCCGGCGCCTACGGTCGGGGCGTGGACCAGTGCAGGAGGCGGCCGCCGGGCCTCGACATCCTGCTGACGGTGCCGCTGATGGTCTTCGTCCTCGTCGGCACCGCCGGCGCGGCCTCCGGGCAGGAGGACGCACTCCGGGACCTCGACTTCGGCGGTTTCCTGCTCGCCTCGCTGGCCGCGCTTCCGTTTATGTTCCGCCGCGTCGCGCCGGTCCCCGCCGCGGTGGTGTCGGCGACCGCGGTCGCGGTCTACACGGCCGCGGGGTACGCGTTCGGGCCGGTGCTGGTCGCCCTGGCGATCGTCACCGCGTCGATGGCGGCCTCGCTCCCGCTGTCGCGCTCGATCCCGCCCGGGGTCCTGCTGCTCGGGATCGTCACGACCGGTCTGGTCGTCCGCTTCGCCCGCGAGCCCGACGAGTCGGGGATGGTCGGCCTGATCGTCGGCCCGACGTGGTTGGTCGTGCCGTTCGCGATCGGCGTCGTCGTCGGGCAGCGGCACGAGGTCCGCATCCGCAACCGGCGCGCGGAGGCCGACCGGGCCACCCACGCCGAGCGGCTGCGCATCGCGGCCGAGGTGCACGACGTCGCCGGCCACGGGCTCGCGGTGATCGCGATGCAGGCCGGGGTCGCGCTGCACGTCCTCGACCGCAAGCCGGAGCAGGCGCGCATCGCCCTGGAGGAGATCCGCGCCGCGAGCACCGAGGCGCTCGACGGCCTGCGCGCGACGCTCGACACCCTGCGCGCCACCGACGCGCCGCTCACCCCCGGGCTGCCCGGGCTCGCGGACCTGCCGGCGCTCGCCGAGCGGATCGGCCGGGCCGGGGTCGCGGTGGATCTGACGACGACGGGGCAGGCTGGTGCCGTGAGCCCGGCCGTCGACCACGCCGCGTACCGGATCGTGCAGGAGTCGCTGACGAACGTTCTGCGCCATGCCGACGCCGCGCGCGTCCGCGTCACGACGACGTGGACGCCGGGCGGGCTGCGCCTCGACGTGACCGACGACGGCGCCGGCACCCCCGGCCCCGCGGGCGGCGGCATCGGCGGGATGCGCGCCCGCGCGACCGCGGTCGGCGGGACGCTGACGGCGGGCCCGGCCGCCGGGGGCGGGTTCACGGTGACGGCGGTGCTGCCCGCCGAGCTGCCGGCCCAGGGGCCGCAGTGATCCGGGTCGCGATCGCGGACGACCAGGCGCTGGTCCGGATGGGGCTGCGCGTCCTGCTCGACGACGCCGAGGACATCGAGCTCGTCGCCGAGGCCGAGGACGGCGTGGCCGCGCTGGAGGCGGTGCGGCGGACGCGGCCGGACGTCGTCCTGCTCGACATCCGGATGCCCGGGAAGGACGGGCTCTCCGTCCTCGCCGACATCACCGCGGACCCCGAGCTGGCCGCGACCCGCGTCGTGCTGCTGACGACGTTCTCCCTCGACCAGTACGTGTTCACCGCGCTCTCGTCGGGGGCGAGCGGGTTCCTGGTGAAGGACTCCGACCCGGCGGAGCTGCTGCGCGCGATCCGCGTCGTCGCCGACGGCGGGTCGCTGCTCTCGCCCGAGGTCACGCGCCGGGTGATCGAGGAGTTCGGCGTCCGCCGCTCGGGGGCCGGGACTCCGCACCCGCAGCTGCACCTGCTCACCGATCGGGAGAAGGAGATCGCCGGCTGGGTCGCGACCGGGGCGTCCAACGACGAGATCGCCGCGGCGCTGGTGGTCTCCCCCGCGACCGTCCGCACCCACGTCGGGCGGGCGATGATCAAGCTCGGCGCCCGGGACCGGGCTCAGCTCGTCGTGTTCGCCATGCAGTCAGGGCTCGCGCCCTGACGGACCGTCAGAGCCCTTCGATCTTCCTCGGCCGGCTCTTCGCCCTGGTCGCCTTGGCCGGCTTGTTCGGCTTCTTCACCCCGGGCTTGTCGGTCTTCTTCGCGCGCGGGCGCGGAACGGGCGCCGGTTCGGTCGTGTAGGGGTTCTTGGTGATCTGCAGCAGGAACGGCTCCGACGCCGGGTGCGGCGCGATCGGGTGCGCCTCGGCCTCACGGGCGCGACAGAGCTCGGCCAGGACCTCGTAGGCGGCGGCGCCCATCAGCTCGCGGAGCTCCGGCGCCGAGTGCACGTAGACCGGCTCGTGCGACTGGTGCGCCTCGGTGGCCGAGGTGCAGTACCAGTCCAGGTCGTGGCCGCCCGGGCCCCAGCCCCGGCGGTCGTACTCGGTGATCGTGATCTCGAGGTACCGGGTGTCGTCGACGCGGTCCACCCACCGGTAGGAGCGGCGGATCGGGAGCTGCCAGCAGACCTCGGGCTTGGTCTCCAGGGGCTCCATCCCGTTGCGGAGCGCGAGCCCGTGCAGGGAGCACCCCTCGCCCCCGGGGAAGCCGGGGCGGTTCAGCAGGACACAGGCGCCCTTGTGCCGCAGGGTGATCGGGTCGCCGTCGGGGCCCTTGCCGATGATCCCCTTCTTCAGCCCGACCTTGCGGAACTGCCAGGTCTCGTCGGTGAGCTGGTCCACGTACTTCTGGACCCGCTTGATGTCCTTCTTGTCGGCGAAGTGCGCACCCATCGAGCAGCAGCCGTCGGACGCGCGGCCCGCCTTGATCCCCTGGCAGCCGTTGCCGAAGATGCAGCGGTAGTTCGACGTCAACCAGGTCAGGTCGCAGCGAAAGATCTGGTCGGGGTTGTCGGGGTCGGGGAACTCCGCCCACGCACGCGGGAAATCAAGACCTACCTCGGGCATCCGCCCAGACTAGGTGCTTCCACCGCATCGCCATGCATTCGCCGCGATAGCGTCGGCACATGCGCTTGGGGGTGCTCGACGTCGGTTCGAACACTGTTCACCTGTTGGTCATGGACGCCCATCCCGGCGCTCGCCCGTCGGCCGCCCACTCGCACAAGTTCGAGCTGCGACTCGTCGACCATCTCGACGACGCCGGGCACATCACCGAGGTCGGCATCGACGCGCTCGCCGTCGCCGTCGCCGAGTGCGTGGCTGTCGCCTCCGACGCCGGCGTCGAGTCGGTGATGGCGTTCGCGACGTCCGCGATCCGCGAGGCGCCCAACGGGGAGACCGTGCTCGCCGAGGTGCACCGGCGCACCGGCGTCACGCTCGAGGTGCTCGACGGCGGGGCCGAGGCGCGGCTGACGTTCCTCGCGGTCCGGCGCTGGTTCGGCTGGTCCGCGGGGCGGTTGCTGCTGTTCGACATCGGCGGCGGTTCGCTCGAGCTCGCGACCGGCATCGACTCCGAGCCCGACACCGCGACCTCGCTCCCCCTCGGCGCTGCGCGCCTGACCCGGGACTGGTTTTCCGCCGACCCTCCTCCGGAGGAGGAGGTCACCGCGTTGCGCAAGCACGTCCGCGCGGAGATCGCGCGGGTGGCCGGGCCGTTGCTGCGCTTCGGGCCCCCCGACCTCGCCGTCGCGACGTCGAAGACGTTCAAGCAGCTGGCCCGCATCGCCGGCGCGGCCCCGTCGGCGGAAGGGCTCTACGTCCGGCGGACCCTCGCCCACGCCGATGTCGTGCGGTGGACGCAACAGATGGCGTCGATGACCGCCGCCGAGCGCGCCGAGCTGCCGGGGGTGTCGGTCGGCCGGGCCGAGCAGCTGCTCGCCGGCGCCGTCGTCGCCGAGGCGGCGATGGACCTGTTCTCGGTCCCCCAGCTGACGATCTGCCCGTGGGCCCTGCGCGAGGGGCTGATCCTGCGGTGGTTCGACCACCTCATCGACTCCGCGGACGGGGTGGCGTGGGCGGCTGGTAGCGGCGGTCAGTAGCGCCGGTCAGTAGCGCCGGAACCAGAGGTTGACGGCGGCCTGGAGCTCGAGGCGGTCGCCGATCTCGGCGAGGGCGCGGAGCACGGTCTCGGCCGGGAACTCGATGCGCAGCACGGCGGCGAGGTCCTCGGCGTTCTCGAACTGCCAGCGGATGTCGAGGGACCGGCGGGCGAACCCGTGCCGGACCCAGAACCGCTCGTAGGCGCCGACATCCCGCGGGATGCCGTCGAGGGCGAGGCCGTCGGTGAACCAGCGCCCGAGTTCGGAGCGCGTCGAGTCGTGGTCGAGGAAGACCGCGAGCCCGCCACGACGGACGACGCGATCGATCTCCCGCAGGCCCGGTTCGCAGCCAGGGCCGAAGAAGTAGGCCCAGCGCGCGTGGGCGAGGTCGACGGAGCCGGAGGGCACGGGGAGGTCCTGCGCCACGCCCTGACGGATCGTCACATTGCTCAGGTGCCGGGTGCGGTGCTGGGCCGCGGCGGCGAGGGAGGCGCGGGGCTCGACGCCGGTGACGCGCTCCGCGACCTCGGCCAGCCGGGGCAGGTGGAACCCGTTGCCGCAGCCGACGTCGAGGACGTGCCCCCAGGTGGTGTCGCCCCCGAGCAGCCCGGCGCGGGACTCCGCGACCAGCTCGGCGATCGCGGCCTCGATGACCCGGTCGGGGTCGACGGCCCGGTTCTCGACCTCGTAGATCTCGGGGAAGTCCCAGATGTTCGGGCTGGGGATCGCGCCGGGGTAGGCCCCGCTCACGCCCAGGGCTTCCCCGTCAGCCGCTCGTAGACCTCGACGTAGCGGGCCCGCGTCGCGGCGACGACGTCGTCGGGGACCGGCGGTGCCGGCGGCTTCTTGTCCCAGCCCGTGCCGGCCGCCCAGTCGCGGACGAACTGCTTGTCGAGGCTGGGTTGCGCGCGCCCCGGCTCCCAGGTGTCGGCGGGCCAGAACCGCGACGAGTCCGGCGTCAGGAGCTCGTCGCCGAGCGTCAGTTTGCCGTGCTCGTCGAGGCCGAGCTCGATCTTGGTGTCGGCGATGATCACACCCCGCTCCGCGGCGAGGTCCCCCCCGCGGCGGTAGATCTGCATCGTCACGTCGACGAGTTCGTCGGCGAGGTGCGGCCCGACCTGCTCGCGGACCTGCTCCAGCGTCATCGGCTCGTCGTGGTCGCCGACCGCGGCCTTCGTCGTCGGCGTGAAGATCGGCTCGGGCAGCTTCGAGCCCTCGACCAGCCCCGGCGGCAGCGGCACCCCGCTGACGGCCCCGGTCTGTTGGTACTGCGTCGTCCCGGAGCCGGCGAGGTACCCGCGCGCCACGCACTCGACGGGGACCATCCGCAACCGCTTGCACCGGATCGCCCGCCCCGCCCACTCCGCCGGCACGTCCGTCGCCGAGACCACGTGGTCGGGCACGATCCCCGCCAGCTGCTCGAACCACCACAGCGACAGCTGCGTCAGGATCGCCCCCTTGTCGGGGATCGGCGTCGGCAACACCACGTCGTAGACCGAGATCCGGTCCGACGCCACCAGGATCAGCTCGTCCGTCCCCGGGTCGACGTAGACGTCACGCACCTTGCCCGAATGCAGAAGCTCCACCCGTCCATCCTCCCCCGCCCCCGCCGCCCCGCTTCACCAGGCACCCCGCGCTGCTTCACCAGGCACCCCGCTCTGCTCCACCAGGCACTCCCGCTGCTTCACCAGGCACCCCGCTCATGCATGACCGGGTGGTCGAAAATCGGGCGCGCCATGTCCGAATATCGACCCCCTGCTCATGCATGAGCAGTCGGACACGGCCGACGGGACGCGCACCCCGCTCATGCATGACCGGGTGGTCGAAAATCGGGCGCGCCATGTCCGAATTTCGACTCTCTGCTCATGCATGAGCGGAGCGACGGGGTCGGCGGACGGCGGCGGGGGGCGAGGGGGGCGAGGGCGCGCCTGCCGGGGATTGTCGGGGGTACGAACTAGTGTTCGAAGCATGGCGAAGGCGACAGGGTCCCGGGTGGCGTACCGGTGCGGCGAGTGCGGCTGGCAGACGGCGAAGTGGGTCGGCCGGTGCGGGGAGTGCCACGCGTGGAGCTCGATGAGCGAGGTCGTGGCCGCGCCGGGGACGACGCGGCGGACGGCCGGGCGGATCGTGCCGCGGTCGACGCCGCAGCCGATCGCCGAGATCAGCGCCGAGGACGCGAGGTCGACTCCCAGCGGCGTCGGTGAGCTCGACCGGGTGCTCGGCGGCGGGCTCGTCGCCGGAGCGGTCGTGCTGCTCGCCGGCGAGCCCGGCGTCGGCAAGTCGACGCTGCTGCTCGAGGTCGCGGCCCGGTTCGCCCGGACGGGCGCGAAGGTCCTCTACGTCACCGGCGAGGAGTCCGCGGCCCAGGTGCGCCTGCGCGCCGGCCGCGTGAACGCGCTGGAGCAGACCCTCTACCTCGCCGCCGAGACCGACCTCGGCGCGGTCGCGGAGCACGTCGCGGAGGTCGATCCGGCGCTGCTGATCGTCGACTCCGTCCAGACGATCGCGACCGCCGACGCCGAGGGCAGCGCGGGCGGCGTCACGCAGGTGCGCGAGGTCGCCGCCGGCCTGACGCGCCTGGCGAAGGACCGTGGGATGACGACGGTGCTCGTCGGCCACGTCACCAAGGACGGCAGCATCGCCGGGCCGCGGGTGCTGGAGCACCTCGTCGACGTCGTCCTGCACTTCGAGGGCGAGCGCACCGGCCGGCTGCGCATGGTGCGCGGCGTGAAGAACCGCTACGGCCCCTCCGACGAGGTCGGCTGCTTCGGCCTGCGCGACGACGGGATCGAGGAACTCCCCGACCCCAGCGGGCTGTTCCTCTCCCGCACCGCGGCGGGAATCCCTGGCCAGTGCGTCACCGTCACCGTCGAGGGCCGACGTCCGCTGGTCGCGGAGATCCAGGCGCTCGTCGGGCCGGCGATCGGCAACCACCCGCGCCGGACGAGCTCGGGGCTCGACTCCTCCCGCGTCGCTCTCGCGCTGGCGGTGCTCGAACGTCGCGGCGGGGTGCGGCTGAGCCAGAGCGACGTGTTCACCGCGACCGTCGGTGGGGTCCGGATCACCGACCCCACGGCGGATCTGGCGGTGTGTCTGGCGGTCGCGAGCGGCGCGACCGACGAGGCGCTCCCAGGTGACCTCGTCGCACTCGGGGAGGTCGGCCTGACCGGCGAGATCCGCCCCGTCACCGGCGTGGCGCGGCGCCTGGCCGAGGCGCAGCGGCTCGGGTTCAAGCGCGCGATCGTCCCGCCCGGGAATTCGGACGCGGCACCGAAGGGCATGGCCGTCATCGAGTGCTCGACACTCGCCCTGGCCTGGGCCGCCGCGGTCGCTCCGGAACCGCCCGTGCCGTTGCGAACCCTGCACCGCGCCTGACGCCCCGTGTGCGACGGAGCGTGAAAACGGCTCAGAAGCACCAGAAACCGTTGTGGTTCACGCAAAGGGTCGGTGACGAACCGGTCGCGTTCTGTTGCCAGGTCGTGCGAATCCGCAGGTTGCGGCGTTTACACTCGCTGGGACGACTGCAGCTGCGCAGGCCAGGTGGGGGAGTGTGACCACGATCGAGCGTCCCGATCGATCGGGAGCCGAACACGAGGCGCTTCTGCGCGCCACGCTGGCCGCCGTCGCCCCGGGGACGCAACTGCGCGAGGGCCTCGAACGCATCCTTCGCGGCCACACCGGCGCGCTGATCGTGTTCGGCCACGACAAGACCGTCGAGTCGATGTGCACCGGCGGGTTCGTGCTGGACGTCGAGTTCTCCGCGACGCGCCTGCGTGAGCTGGCGAAGATGGACGGCGCGATCGTCCTCGACCGCGACGCCACGAAGATTCTGCGCGCGGCCGTGCACCTGATGCCGGACTCGTCGATCCCCACCGAGGAGTCGGGTACCCGGCACCGCACCGCGGACCGCGTCTCACGCCAGGTCGGGCTGCCGGTCATCTCGGTCAGCCAGTCGATGAATCTGATTGCCCTTTACATCCAGGGGCAGCGGCACGTCCTCGAGGAGTCGCGCTCGATCCTCGACCGCGCGAACCAGGCCCTCGCCACGCTCGAGCGGTACAAGCTCCGCCTCGACGAGGTCTCCGGCACCCTGTCGGCGCTGGAGATCGAGGACCTCGTGACGATCCGCGACGTCGCCGCCGTCGCCCAGCGCCTGGAGATGGTGCGCCGCATCGCCCGCGAGATCGAGGGCTACGTCGTCGAACTCGGCACCGACGGCCGCCTGCTCGCGCTGCAGCTGGACGAGCTCATCTCCGGCGTCGAGCCGGACCGTCAGCAGGTCGCCCGCGACTACCTCCCGCCGATCACCGGCCGGAACCCGTACACGGTCGAGGACTCGCTCGAGGCGCTGAACTCCCTCACCGCGACCGACCTGCTCGACCTCCCGACCGTCGCCCGCGCCCTCGGCCACTCCGGCAGCCCGGAGGCCCTCGACGCCGCCGTCAGCCCCCGCGGCTTCCGGCTGCTCGCGAAGGTCCCGCGTCTGCCCTCGGCCGTCATCGACCGCCTCGTCGAGCACTTCGGCGGCCTGCAGAAGCTCCTCGCGGCGAGCATCGACGACCTCCAGCGCGTGGAAGGCGTGGGCGAGTCCCGCGCCCGCTCCGTCCGCGAAGGCCTCTCCCGCCTCGCCGAGTCCTCGATCCTCGAGCGCTACGTCTGACCCCGGCCCCGGTTGACAAAGGGTGACACCCCATATCAACGGCCAGCCCCCGGTCGACAAAGGGTGACACCCCTTATCAACGGGGGGGTCAGCGGAGGTCGATGACGGCGCGCTTGCGGGCCTGAACGCCGCCGGCGGAGCCCTCCACGACGTAGGTGCCGGGCTTCGCGGCGGCCATGCCCTTCGGGCAGCCGGGCTGGGAGCGGACCTTGCCCCAGATGGAGCGGGCCCAGAGGGTCTGACCCGGCTTCAGGAGACGGACGTCGCTGGTGCCCTTGCCCTGGCAGTCGTCGGAGGACCAGATGCGGTCCTTGCCGGAGATGATCGTGATCGACAGCGCCTTCGAGCCCATGTCGACCAGGCACGCGACGTCGCCGGTGTTCTGGACGCCGAGGTAGAGCTTCGGCTTCTGCTTGCCGGAGTACACGCGCTGGTCGGTCTTGAGCTTGACGGCGAGCGCGGACTTGGCGCACGAGTTCGGGCCCGCGGCCTCGCTGTCGGAGGTCGGGGTCGCGGTCACCGACGGGGTCGGCTTCGCGGTCTTCGTCGGCTTGGCTGTCGGACCGACCGTCGGACCCACGGTCGCGGCGGTGGCGGTCGGAGTCGCGGTCGCCGGGGTCACGGTCTCGTCGCAGAGCGGCTGACCGTCCTCGCCGACCATGTCCGCGACGTTCGGGTCGGAGCACGGGGCCGCGGGCGTACCGCCGGGCTCGTAGGGGTTGTTCGGGTCGTCAGCGACTCCGGGGTCGCTGGACGGCGCCTCGGTCGGGACTGGCGTCGCTTTCGGGGTCGGCGTGAAGGTCGAGACGAGCGGGACCTCCCGCTGCACCACGGTCTTCGACAGGTCGGGCCCATCCCCGCCGCAGGCCTTCGCCATCAGGAGCACCACGACCGCGAACGCAGCAAACACCATCGCCCGTCGACGCCAGTACACCGCCGAGGGCCGTTCACCGGCTGGATCGAGAATGGAGTTCATGACTGCTCGCCACGGTAGGCCGGACCCGTCGCCGGACCTGGAAGCCACGCCGGGAACGCGACTGGTCTCACAGGTCCTGCAGTGGTATGCCGCCAACGCGCGGGACCTGCCCTGGCGCGCGCCCGGCATCGACGGCTGGTCGGTCCTCGTCAGCGAAGTGATGCTCCAACAGACCCCGGTCGCGCGGGTCCGGCCCGTGTACGAGGCGTGGATGACGCGCTGGCCGACGCCGGACGCGCTCGCCGCCGACTCCCCCGGCGAGGCGGTGGCCGCCTGGGGCCGGCTCGGGTACCCGCGCCGGGCGCTGCGCCTGCACGAGGCGGCGGTCGCCATCACCGAACGCCACGACGGCGTCGTCCCCGCCGACTACGAGGCGCTGCGAGCCCTCCCCGGCATCGGCGACTACACGGCAGCCGCGGTCGCGTCCTTCGCCTACGGACGGCGCCACGTCGTCCTCGACACGAACGTGCGTCGCGTTCTCGCGCGCACCGTCGACGGGCGCGAGCTCCCGGGCACCTCGATCACCGCCGCCGAGCGCGCCCGGGCGACGGCACTGCTGCCCGAGGACCCCGCCACCGCCGCCCGCTGGGCCGTCGCGTCCATGGAGCTCGGGGCGCTGGTCTGCACCGCTCGCTCCCCCCGCTGCGAGCTCTGCCCCGTCGTCGCCAACTGCGCCTGGCACGCCGCGGGCCGGCCCGCCGACGACGGCCCGCCCCGCAGGGTCCAGACCTACGCCGGCACCGACCGCCAGGTCCGCGGCCGGCTGCTGGCCGTCCTGCGCGACGCGTTCCCGGACGCCGTCCCCGCCGACGTCCTCGCCGCCTGCTGGGACAGGGCCGAGCAGCGCGAACGGGCCTTTAACGGGCTCGTCGCCGACGGCCTCATCGAGGCCGCCGGCGACGAGATGTTCCGTCTACCGGGTGTGGCTACTCCGTAGAGCCGAGCTCCACCGGCGGGGAGTCGGGGACGGTGATCGGCTTCGGCTCACCGCGGAAGGTGAACTTGGCCGAGTCGCCCTCGCCCTCGACGTCCACGACGACGATCTGGCCCGGACGCAGCTCGGAGTAGAGGATCTTCTCCGAGAGGGCGTCCTCGACCTCGCGCTGAATCGCACGACGCAGGGGCCGGGCGCCGAGGACCGGGTCGAAGCCCCGCTTCGCGAGCAGCTGCTTCGCCGCCGGCGTGACCTCGACGGCCATGTCCTTGTCCTTCAGCCGCTCGTCGAGCTTGGCGACCATCAGATCCACGATCTGGATGATCTCCTCCTCGAACAGCTGGTGGAACACGACGATGTCGTCGACGCGGTTGAGGAACTCGGGCCGGAAGTGCTGCTTGAGCTCGTCCTGGACCTTGAGCTTCATCCGCTCGTAGCCGGTCTGCTGGTTGCCGTCGGCCGCGAAGCCCAGGTTGATGCCCTTGGAGATGTCCCGGGTACCCAGGTTCGTCGTCATGATGATGACGGTGTTCTTGAAGTCGACGACCCGACCCTGGGCGTCGGTCAGGCGACCGTCCTCCAGGATCTGCAGCAGCGAGTTGAAGATGTCCGGGTGGGCCTTCTCGACCTCGTCGAACAGGACCACCGAGAACGGCTTGCGCCGCACCTTCTCAGTCAGCTGGCCGCCCTCTTCGTAGCCCACGTAGCCGGGGGGCGAACCGAACAGGCGCGAGACCGTGTGCTTCTCGGAGAACTCGGACATGTCCAGGGCGATGAGGGCGTCCTCGTCGCCGAACAGGAACTCCGCGAGGGTCTTGGACAGCTCGGTCTTACCGACACCGGACGGGCCGGCGAAGATGAACGAACCACCCGGACGCTTCGGGTCCTTCAGACCGGCGCGGGTACGGCGGATCGCCTGCGAGAGGGCCTTGATGGCTTCCTTCTGACCGATGACGCGCTTGTGCAGCTCGTCCTCCATGCGGAGCAGTCGGGTCGACTCCTCCTCGGTCAGCTTGAAGACCGGGATGCCCGTCGCGGTCGCGAGGACCTCGGCGATGAGCTCCTCGTCCACCTCGGCGACGACGTCCATGTCGCCGGCCTTCCACTCCTTCTCGCGCGTCGACTTCTCGGCGAGGAGCTGCTTCTCCTTGTCGCGGAGCGAGGCAGCCTTCTCGAAGTCCTGCGCGTCGATCGCCGACTCCTTGTCCCGGCGGACCGAGGCGATGCGCTCGTCGAACTCGCGCAGGTCCGGCGGCGCGGTCATGCGACGGATGCGCATGCGCGAGCCGGCCTCGTCGATGAGGTCGATCGCCTTGTCCGGCAGGAACCGGTCGGAGATGTAGCGGTCGGCCAGGGTGGCGGCCGCGACCAGCGCGGAGTCGGTGATCGAGACGCGGTGGTGCGCCTCGTACCGGTCGCGCAGGCCCTTGAGGATCTCGATGGTGTGCGCCAGCGACGGCTCCGCGACCTGGATCGGCTGGAAGCGGCGCTCGAGCGCGGCGTCCTTCTCCAGGTGCTTGCGGTACTCGTCCAGCGTCGTCGCGCCGATGGTCTGCAGCTCACCGCGGGCGAGCATCGGCTTCAGGATCGACGCGGCGTCGATGGCTCCTTCAGCAGCGCCGGCACCGACCAGCGTGTGCAGCTCGTCGATGAACAGGATGATGTCGCCGCGGGTGCGGATCTCCTTGAGGACCTTCTTCAGCCGCTCCTCGAAGTCACCGCGGTAGCGGGAACCGGCGACCAGGGCGCCGAGGTCGAGGGTGTACAGCTGCTTGTCCTTGAGGGTCTCGGGGACCTCGCCGCGGACGATCTTCTGGGACAGGCCCTCGACGACGGCGGTCTTGCCGACGCCGGGCTCGCCGATCAGCACCGGGTTGTTCTTGGTGCGCCGCGAGAGGACCTGCATGACCCGCTCGATCTCCTTCTCGCGCCCGATGACCGGGTCGAGCTTGCCCTCCCGGGCGGCCTGCGTGAGGTTGCGGCCGAACTGGTCGAGCACGAGCGAGGTGGACGGCGTGCCTTCCTGGGGACCGCCGGCGGCCGCCGGCTCCTTGCCCTGGTAGCCGGACAGGAGCTGGATGACCTGCTGGCGGACACGGTTGAGGTCCGCGCCGAGCTTGACCAGCACCTGGGCGGCGACGCCCTCACCCTCGCGGATGAGACCGAGCAGGATGTGCTCGGTGCCGATGTAGTTGTGGCCGAGCTGCAGCGCCTCGCGCAGCGACAGCTCCAGGACCTTCTTGGCGCGCGGAGTGAAGGGGATGTGCCCGGACGGGGCCTGCTGGCCCTGGCCGATGATCTCCTCGACCTGCTGGCGGACGGCCTCCAGCGAAATGCCCAGGCTCTCCAGGGCCTTCGCAGCGACACCCTCGCCCTCGTGGATGAGGCCGAGCAGGATGTGCTCGGTCCCGATGTAGTTGTGGTTGAGCATCCGGGCCTCTTCCTGGGCCAGGACGACCACCCGACGGGCTCTGTCGGTGAATCTCTCGAACATGTTCTGCGCTCCCCTACGGCCTTTACGTGCGAGGGCCTAACGCCGTCCTTCGCCACTCTAGTCCCGGGGACCTGGTCATGACGGGCGAGGACCACAGCCGTTACCTGCCCTGAACAACGCCCAGAACGCTCCCGCAACAACGAGGGCCCCGCACCTCTCATCGGTGCGGGGCCGCTGCAGCTGAAGCGTTGTTCGGTTCGGGGACCGGATGTCCTATTTGTGAACCTTCTCGTACTGCTCGACGATCGACGCGGGAATACGACCGCGTTCGCTCACGTCGAGACCGTTCGTCCGCGCCCATTCCCGGATGTCGG
Source organism: Sporichthya polymorpha DSM 43042 (assembly GCF_000384115.1). Taxonomy (NCBI): domain Bacteria; kingdom Bacillati; phylum Actinomycetota; class Actinomycetes; order Sporichthyales; family Sporichthyaceae; genus Sporichthya; species Sporichthya polymorpha. The sequence goes on along the minus strand of NZ_KB913029.1, from coordinate 2,446,264 downwards.
CAGTGCGCGCGTTTCCGGTGCGGGCCTTCGCCTTACCGCGGGCGGCGCGGCCACCCACACGGCGGGCGGAGCCCACATAGAGGGCCATCGCGTCGCGCAACTTCGCGGCGTTCTTGGCGGAAAGATCGATCTCGTAGGCGACGCCGTCGAGCGAGAAGGAAACCGTCTCAGCGGCCTCACCGCCGTCCAGGTCGTCCTCAAGAATGACCAGCGTCTTTTGCGCCATGGTGGGCATTCCCCTGTCTGCAACGGTTCGATACGCGGAAAAGCAAAGCAGGAATTCCCCGGCCTCGCAATCCGGCTCAGTCGTTCCAGCTTAGAGGAATCTATAAGGTCAGCAGCATCCGGGAGTTACCCAAGGTGTTCGGCTTCACCCGTTCGAGATCCAGGAACTCGGCGACACCTTCGTCGTACGACTGCAGAATCTGCGCGTACACCTCTTGATCGACCGGGACGCCGTCGATCTGCTGGAATCCGTGCTTGGTGAAGAACTCGACCTCGAAGGTCAGGCAGAACACCCGCGCGACGCCGAGTTCCCGCGCGACTTCGATCAGCTTCGCCAGCAGCAGGTGCCCGACGCCGGTGCCGCGCTCGTCCGGGGTGACGGCCAGGGTGCGGACCTCGGCGAGGTCCTCCCACATCACGTGCAGCGCCCCGCAGCCGACGACCCGGGGGCCGGTCTCGGTCGTCCGCTCGGCGATCCAGAACTCCTGCACGTCCTCGTACAGCTGGACGGTCGGCTTCGAGAGCAGGATCTTGTCGTCGGCGTAGACGTCGATGAAGCGCTGGATCTCCCGCACGTCCGCGGTGCGAGCGCGCCGGATCTGCACGCTCACTCCGGACGGACGAACGGGAACAGCACGGTCTGCCGGATGCTGGCGCCGGTCATCATCATGAGCAGCCGGTCGACGCCCATGCCCATGCCGCCGGTCGGGGGCATCGCGTACTCGAGGGCGCGGAGGAAGTCCTCGTCGAGCTGCATCGCCTCCGCGTCGCCGCCGGCGGCCTGCAACGACTGCGCGGTGAGCCGGGCGCGCTGTTCCACCGGGTCGATGAGTTCGGAATAAGCAGTGCCGATCTCGGTGCCGAATGCGACGAGATCCCACCGTTCCGCCAATCGCGGATCCTCCCGGTGAGCCCGCGTCAGCGGCGAGACCTCGGTGGGGAAATCGCGGTAGAACGTCGGCAGAACCGTGCGTTCCTCCAGCAGGTGCTCGTACATCTCCAGAACAATCTGGCCGCGGTTCCAGTCGGGGTTGTACGGGATGTCCGCCTTCTGGCACAACGCGATCAGGTCCGCGACCGGAGTGTCGGCGGTGATCTCGGTTCCGAGGGCCTCGGACAATCCCTCGTTCACCGTGACCGTGCGCCATTCGCCGCCGATGTCGAATTCCTCGCCACCGCGGTTGATGACGGTGCTTCCGACGGCGTCGCGCGTCGCGTTCAGGATGAGACGTCGCGTCAGGTCGGCCATCGTGTTGTAGTCGCCGTAGGCCTCATACGCCTCGAGCATCGTGAACTCCGGATTGTGCGTCGCGTCGACGCCTTCGTTCCGGAAGTTGCGGTTGATCTCGAAAACCTTCTCGACACCGCCGACCGCAAGTCGCTTCAGATACAACTCGGGCGCGATACGCAGATACAGGTCCGCGTCGTAGGCATTGATGTGCGTGACGAACGGACGCGCATTCGCGCCGCCGTGAATGGCCTGGAGCATCGGCGTCTCGACCTCGAGAAAGCCCGCCTCGGCCAACGTGTTTCGCAGAGAGCGAACCATCTCCGAGCGCATCGTGAGCATCCGCCGGGCCTCGGGGTTCACGATCAGGTCGACGTAACGCTGTCGGACCAACGCCTCCGGGTCGGACAGACCCTTGTGCTTGTCCGGCAGCGGGCGCAGGCACTTGGCGGTCAGCGTCCAGGAGTCGGCGAGGACCGAGAGCTCACCCCGCTTGGAGGTGATGACCTCGCCGGTGATGCCGACGTGATCCCCGAGGTCGACGTCGGACTTCCAGGCCGCGAGCGCGTCCGGCCCGAGCTTGTCGAGGGAGAGCATCACCTGGATGTCGCCGCTGCCGTCCCGCAGCGTCGCGAAGCAGAGCTTGCCGCCGACCCGCGAGAGCAGGACCCGGCCGGTCACCCCGGCGGTTTCCCCCGTGTGGGTGTCGGGCTCGAGGCCCGTGTGCTTCGCCGCGAGCTCGGCCGCCGTCGCGGTCCGCTCGAAGGTCACCGGGTACGGGTCGACTCCCGTCGCCCGCAGCCGCTCCAACTTCTCCCGCCGGACCCGCATCTGCTCCGGCAGTTCGTTCTCCTCGATCACCCGCAGAGATTACTTCCCGCGGGAGGACGCCTACGCAGGCGTATTCCGCTCGAAGATGAGGCGCAGGCCGACGAGGGTGAGCCAGGGCTCGTGGACGTCGATGGTGGAGGCCTCGGCGAGGATGATCGTCGCGAGGCCGCCGGTGGCGACGACGGTGACGGTGTCGGGGTCGTCGGAGAGCTCGGCGGCCATGCGCTCGACGATCCCGTCGATCTGGCCGGCGAAGCCGTAGAGGATGCCGGCTTGCATGGCCTCGACGGTCGACTTGCCGATGACCGAGCGGGGGCGGGCGAGCTCGACCTTGCGGAGCTGGGCGCCGCGGGAGCCGAGGGCCTCGACGGAGATCTCGATGCCGGGGGCGATCGCGCCGCCGATGTACTCGCCGCGGGCGCTGACGGCGTCGAAGGTGGTCGCGGTGCCGAGGTCGACGACGATGCACGGGCCGCCGTAGAGGTGCGCGGCGGCCAGGGAGTTCACGACGCGGTCGGCGCCGACCTCCTTCGGGTTGTCCATGAGGACGGGGACGCCGGTGCGCACGCCGGGCTCGACGACGACGGACGGCACGTCGGGGTAGTACCGGCGGAACATCTCGCGCATCTCGTGCAGGACCGAGGGGACGGTCGAGCACATCGAGATGCCGGTGACGAGGTCGCCCTCGGGCGCACCGCCGGGCGGGACGTACCGCTCGAGCAGCGACCGGAACGTCACGGCGAGCTCGTCGGCGGTCCGGCGGGCGTCGGTGGCGATCCGCCAGTGCTCGACGATCTCCTTGTCGTCGAACAGCCCCAGGACGGTGTGGGTGTTGCCGACGTCGATGGTGAGCAGCATCAGCTGGACTCCTCGCGCAGGTCCAGAGCAATGTCGAGGATCGGCGCCGAGTGGGTGAGCGCGCCGACGGAGATGTAGTCAACACCGGTGGCCGCGACGGCGGCAGCGTCGGCGAACGTCAGCCCGCCGCTGGCCTCGAGCCGCGCCCGGCCGTTGTTCAGGGCAACCGCCTTCCGCATCTGATCGGGCGTGAAGTTGTCGAGCAGGACGAGCTCCGCACCGGCTTCGAGCACGGCCTGAAGCTGCGTCAGGGAGTCGACCTCGACCTCGACCGGGAGGTCCGGGTACCGGGAGCGCACGGCCTCGAACGCCTCGACGATCCCGCCCGCGGCGATGACGTGGTTGTCCTTGATCAGCGCCTCGTCCCACAGCGACAGGCGGTGGTTCACGCCGCCCCCGGCGCGGACGGCGTACTTCTCCAGCGCGCGCAGGCCGGGCGTGGTCTTGCGGGTGTCGCGGACGCGGGCGCGGGTGCCGGCGAGGGCGTCGGCCCAGGCGCGGGTCGCGGTCGCGATGCCGGAGAGGTGGCACAGGAAGTTCAGCGCGGTCCGCTCGGCGACGAGCAGGTCCACCGTCCGACCCGAGACCGACATCAGCACGTCGCCGCGACGGACGCGCTCGCCGTCCTTCGCCAGCAGGTCGACCAGCGCCGCGCCCCGCGTCACGGTCTCGAACACCGCGCGGGCGACGGAGAGGCCGGCGACGACCCCGTCCGCGCGGGCGACGACGTCGGCGGTGCTGCGCTGCTCGGCGGGGACGGTCGCGGTGCTGGTGACGTCCGCGCGGCCGGGGGCGAGATCCTCGGCCAAGGCGCGGGAGACGATGTCGAGCACCTCCGCGACCGGGAGCCCGGCCTCGCCGAGCTCGGCTGAGAGCAGCGCGGAGGGGACGCCGAGGTGCCCCGCGGTGTGCACCATCGAGACCCCCTCGTCGGTGAGGCGGCAGTCCAGATGACCGAGCCACTCGGCATCGTCGCGGTCGGGGTAGTCCTCGCGCCAGTGGGAGCCGCGGGTCTCGGCGCGCTCGGCGGCGGCCGCGACGAGGAACCGCGCGACCGTCAGCAGGTTCGTCGTCTCCCAGGACTCGACGCACGGCTCGCCGGGGTGCGAGCGGCCGAGGAAGATCAGCGCGCTCTCGGTCTCGCGCAGGCCGCGGTCGTTGCGGAGCACGCCGGCGCCGGCGCTCATCAGCTGCTGGATCTCCCGCCGGACGCTGCCCGCGATGACGCCGGGCTCCCGGCGGTCCTTGATCGGCTCGCGACGGGCGGGGCGGCCGGTGCGGAACGTGCGCTCGAGGTCCTCGGCGATCCGCTCGGCGAAGACCAGGCCCTCGAGGAGGGAGTTCGACGCGAGGCGGTTCGCCCCGTGCACGCCGGAGCACGCGGCCTCGCCGCAGGCGTACAGGCCGGGGACCGTCGAGCGGCCCGCGAGGTCCGTGCGGACCCCGCCGGAGGCGTAGTGGCACGCGGGCACGACCGGGATCAGGTCGGTCACCGGGTCGATGCCGTGCTCGCGGCACTTGGCGAGGATCGTCGGGAAGCGCGCCTCCCACGTCTGCGCGCCGAGGCCGCGGGCGTCGAGCCACACGTGCGGGACGCCGGTCGCGTTCATCCGGCGCAGGATCGCCTTGGCGACGACGCTGCGCGGCGCGAGGTCGCCGAGCTCGTGCTCGCCGGCCATGAACGGCTGGCCCTTCGCGTCGACGAGCACCGCGCCCTCGCCGCGGACCGCCTCAGAGATCAGCGGCTGCTGGCCGGCGGCGCCGGGGCCGAGCCAGAGGACGGTCGGGTGGAACTGGACGAACTCCAGGTCGCGCACGACCGCGCCGGCGCGCAGCGCCATCGCGGTGCCGTCGCCGGTGGAGACGAGCGGGTTCGTCGTCGCCTCGTAGACCTGGCCGAGGCCGCCGGTGGCGAGGACGACGATCGGGGCGTGCACCGCGCCGACACCGTCGCGCTGGCCCTCCCCCATCACGTGCAGCGTCAGGCCGGCGACGCCGCCGTCGGCCCCGAGCAGCAGGTCGAGACCGAGAGCGTGCTCGATGACCTCGATGCGCGAGTCGGCGCGGACGGCGTCGACGAGTGCGCGCTGGATCTCCGCGCCGGTGGCGTCCCCGCCGGCGTGGGCGATGCGGTCACGACGATGACCGCCCTCGCGGCCGAGGGCGAGTTCCCCGTCGGCCGCGAGGTCGAACACGGCGCCGCCCGCGATCAGGCGGCGAACAGCAGCCGGGCCCTCGTGGACGAGGAGCCGAACCGCATCGGGGTCGCACAAGCCGTCCCCCGCGAGGAGGGTGTCGCGCTCGTGCTCGGCGGGGCTGTCCTCCGGGCCGAGGGCGGCGGCGATGCCACCCTGCGCCCACTGGGTCGAGCCCGCCGCGAGGACGTCCTTGGTGACGAGCAGGACGCGGCCACCGAACTCCGCGAGGGAGTTCGCCGCGCGGAGCGCGATCGTCAGCCCGGCGATGCCGGACCCGACGACGACGACGTCGGCCTCCGCAACCCATCCGGGCTCCGGTGCAGCGAGCCGCCGCGGCAACCCGCTCATGGCCTGGTCGTCGCTCCGCTCAGCGGCCGACGTGCACGGGCGCAGCGGCGTGACGGTTCATCAGAACGTCGCCACGCAGGTCGCCGCGGTCCTCGCCGTCGCCGGGGACGGGAGCGGCCGGGTCGCCGTCGATGTGCACGATGTTGTTGCGGCCGTCGACGTGCACGACCTTCGGCTTCAGCTCGCGGGCCTCGGCGTCGGTGACGCCCATGTAGCTGATGATGATGACGAGGTCGCCGGGCTGGACCAGGCGCGCAGCGGCACCGTTGATGCCGATGATGCCGGTCCCACGCGGGCCCGGGATCACGTAGGTCTCGAGGCGGGCGCCGTTGTCGATGTCGACGATCGCGACCTGCTCGCCGGCGAGGAGATCGGCGGCGTCGAGGAGGTCCTCGTCGATGGTGATCGAGCCGACGTAGTGCAGGTCGGCCTGCGTCACGGTGGCGCGGTGGATCTTGGACTTCAGCATGGTGCGGAACACGGTGGCGGCGTCCCTTCAGTTCCGGGCGGTCTGCACGGTCGGACCGAGCAGCACGGGCAGGTTGTCGATCAGCCGCGTTGTTCCGGCTTTCGCAGCTACCAGCAGGCGGGTCTCGCCGGTGTCTGGTGCAGGGGCTAGTTCGGGGTCGCGCAGCGCAACGTAATCCACGACCAGGCCGGGTTCGGCAGCCAGGGTCGCCTTCGCGGCCGCGAGGACGGCGTCCGGGCCGTCGGGACCGGCCGCGGCTCCGGCGCGCAGCGCGCGGGAGATCGCGAGGGCCCCGGCGCGCTCGGCGTCGGAGAGGTAGCGGTTCCGGCTGGAGCGGGCGAGCCCGTCCGCCTCCCGCACCGTCGGGACGGGCGCGATCCGGACGTCGAGGTCGAGGTCGGTGACCATCTGCCGGATCAGGGTCAGCTGCTGGTAGTCCTTCTCGCCGAAATAAGCGATCTGAGGGCCAGTCAGGTGCAGCAGCTTCAGCACGACGGTGAGGACACCGTCGAAGTGGCCGGGCCGGGATGCACCCTCCAGGTCATCGCCGAGCGGGCCGGCGGTGACCACGGTGGCCGGGCGGCCGTGCGGGTACATCTCGGCCTCGCCCGGATGGAAGAGCACGTCCACCCCGGCCTCCGCGCACAGCGCGAGGTCGGCCTCGAAGGTGCGCGGGTACTTGTCGAGATCCTCGTTCGCCCCGAACTGCAGGGGGTTGACGAAGATCGTCGCGACGACGCTGGCGCACTCCCGACGGGCGGTGCGCATCAGCTCGGCGTGCCCGTCGTGCAGGGCACCCATCGTCATCACGACGCCGCGGGGCCCGGGCCTCGTGAGTTCGAGTTCGGCCAGGGCGGCGTTCAGTTCCGCACGGGTGCGCGCCACCACGGGGGTGGTCGTCGTCGGGCGTGCGGGATCGAGCAGGGCGGTTGAGGTCATTGCCTTCGTTCCAGTCCTCGTCGGGTACCGGACGTGCAGTGGCGCCACGAGTGTAAACGCCCCCGTCATCTCCGTGTAATCCCGATCCGCGGTGACGCAGGACTCACGAACCTGTGCGTTGGCTGGACGAGTTGAAAGAGGTGGGGCGCCTGAGGCGGCTCAGTTGCCCCAGGTGTTGCAACTCGTCCAACCAGTCCATGACCGCCGGTTCGGCCCGACCGCCGTGCCGGGAGGCCGCCGGGGCGGGGCTCCGGACGGGCGCCCCAGTCAGCGACAGGGTTGAAACGGGTGGGGCGACTGGCGGACGTCAGGGCACCCCACTGGTTGCAACTCTGTCGCTCACTGGGGCCGCGACGGCCGGCTCAGGGCTCGAACGGGTGGCGCTTGCCCAGGACCGCGAGCAGGGAGGACGCGGCGTCGGGGGTGAGCAGGCCCGCGACGAGCGCGCGGTCGGCGGTAAGGCGGGCCATCGCGACGTACGCAGCGGCGGCCTCCGGGGAGACCTTGGCGATCTCCTCGATGTGGACGGCCACGGTCCCGGCGTCCCCGCGGGCGACGGGGCCGGTGAGCGCGTGGTCGCCGGAGCGCAGGGCGTTGTCGAGGGCGGCGCCGAGCAGGGGCCCGAGCAGGCGGGACGGGTTCTCGACCCCGGCCTTCGCGAGCAGCGCGCCCGACTGCGCGACCAGCGTGACCAGGTGATTCGCGCCGTTGGCGAGGGCCGCGTGGTAGAGCCCGCGCTTGTCCTCCTCGACCCACTGAGGGTCCGACCCCATCTCGACGACGAGGGCCTCCGCGACGGGGCGCAGCGGCTCCGGGGCGGTGACACCGAAGCAGGCGCCGGCGAGCCGGGCAAGGTCGACGCGGGTCCCGGTGAAGGTCATGACGGGGTGCAGCGCGAGCGGCAGGCACCCGATCCGGGTCAGCGGCTCCAGGACGTCGGTGCCGTACCGGCCCGAGGTGTGCGCGACGAGGGTCCCGGCGGGGACGGCGTGCCCGTCCGCGAGGCCGGTGGTCAGCGGCGGGAGCGCGTCGTCGGGGACCGCGACCAGCAGCAGGTCCGCCTTGCCGGCGACGTCGAAGGGGTCGGTGAGCGCGACGCCGTCGAGAAGGTCGTGCGCGCGGTCCTGACTCTTACGGCTGACCCCGGAGGCCGCGACCACCCGGTGCCCGGCCTGCATCAGCGCGGCCCCGAGGACCGCCCCCACCTTCCCCGCCCCGATCACCCCGACCTTCAGCCGGGCGGGGCGGCCGGACTTCCCCGGGCGACCAGGTTCGAGCGCGCTCACGCGGTGATCGTCTCAGGGCTCGCCCCCGAGACGGCCGACCGGCCCGGCCCGCGAGGTCATACCGATCGCATCGAGCTGTTTCCGGTGTCAGCCGCCTACGAGGCGATGTAGTGCCACGTCGTACCTGAGGGGGCGAAGCTTGTCCCCAGCGGCTGGAACCAATAGAAGTTTCCGGCGGGGACGGCCAGGCTCTCGGGAGCCACGCACCTCGTCCCGGCGACCGGCACCTTGCAGGTGATCGAAGAGACCGGCCCTTGTGCCTTCCCGGTGTTCGGGTCGGTCGCCACGGTCGCCAGGGTGAATGAGAACCCGGAGATACGGGTGTCGCCGGCGACCCGGAAGTCCGACAGCGTCATGTCCTTGAGTGAGCGCACCGCAATCGGCGAACCGGTTAATCCGAACGGGCTGTAGGCGACGCCGCCCAAGTCGTCTCCGAGCATCTCCCTCGCCGAGGCGCCGACGAACAAGGTGGTGTCGATGCTCGACGGACCGGCTGTCTCGACGACGGGAGAGGCGACTGCGATCTGCATGCCGGCGACCCCGAGAACGGCAGCGGCACCGAAGAACATGAAACTCCGCAACGCGTTGTCACGCATTCGCTGTCACCTCTTTCGCGTGCCAACCGACTCGGCCGGGCACGCGGTATCAGTCATGTCGATTGACGGTGATCCACTCCTTTGGCTGCCGAGCCAACGGACCGGCCCGTGCGGCTCGAGCGCGCCAGGAACGGCCCGGCCCCGCAGGGCCGGGCCGTCCGAAGGGTCTCGCAGCGGTGCCTTACGAGACGTAGTAGCTGAACGTGCCGTTCTCGGGCAGGGCGCTGCCCCCATTGATTCCCTGGAACCAGTAGGCGGCCCCGGCCGGAACGTTGAGCGTTCCGGTCGAAAGACAACTGCGACCGTTCACGGGGACCTGACATTCGATGGACGTGACCGGACCGATGAGGTTCCCGGTGTTCGGGTCCACGTTCTGCCAGGCCAACGCGTAGGTGTCGCCACTGAGGGTGACGTTGTCGGCCGCCTGAACCCTGAAAGCGCTGATCGTCATGGAAGACGTCGCGAAGGCGTAATCGCCTCCCCCTCCCGCGACCGGACCGAACGGAATGACACCGTCGGTCGCGTTGAGCGGGAAACCGGGGATCGAAGCCGTCGCCGTGCCCACAACCAGGGTGACGCCCTGGCCGGGCGGGCCTTGAATGCCCTGCGGACCCATCGGACCTGTCGCACCACGCGGACCCGCCGGGCCGCGAGGACCGGTGAAACCACGCGGACCACGAGGACCACGCTTGCCGTGGGCGGCGACATTCTCGCCGGTGTCCGCCTGACTGAAACTGGAGCCGGTCTGGTTCGCCGCGCCGGCGTTGACGGAAGGTGCCGCGGTGGCGACCTGCATGCCCGCGACCCCGAGAACGGCAGCGGCACCGAAGAACGCGGCGCCGCGCAGGATTTGCTTGCTCATATGGGTTCCCCACTTCCTCCCGGCGCACCTATCCAGCGCTGCTGCTGGAGAGATCTCGGATATGCCGTGGGGAAACCGTCTTTGCTCTGACTTGACTAATCAATGGGACATAGGTGGTCTTGGGTCGCTTTGGTGTCGAAAGTCCCACCTGTCACAGGAGTTATTTCCGCAGGTCAGAGCCCTGTCGGTGCCACAAAAGGGACAAAGTGAATGGCACTCTGTTAACACCAGTCTCAGTGGTCGCTGTCAGCAGCCTCGAAACATAAGTCGCTCAATTCACCCGAGTGGATCACGTCACACGGCTCACATCTTGTTGAGCCCTGCTCGCTTGCGGTAGCCCCGCCCTTTCGGTTGAGGCCGATCTCCCCCATTGGTTGATGCGCAGACCGGGCAAACCGCACCAAACTGCCCTTCGTGACGACACGACGACTCCTGACGGTCCCGCTTCTCGCCGCCCTCGCGACCACGGGGCTGGTGGCGATGCCCGCGCAGGCGGCCTCGCACACGATCTCCCTCGGCGCGATCGCGCGGACGGGGGCGCCGATCGGGGTGACCGGGTCGCTGGTCAGCCTCTCCTCGACGAAGCGGTACACGGTCACAACCGGCCGACCGGCCACGGTGCCGGCCGGGAAGTACGCGCTGGTCGCGGCCATCACCGAGTCGCCGGCGAAGACGCTGGCGGCGCGGGTCCTGGACGTGAAGGCCAACAGCGCGGTCACGTTCGACGCGCGGCAGGGCAAGTCGGTGAGCTTCCGCGTCGACGATCCGACGGCCCGTCAGACCGCGCTGGCGGTGAAGATCAGCGCCGGGAAGAAGGCCGTGCTGAGCCCGGAGTTCCTGCCGGCCGACGCGACCTACGCGATCCCGACCGCGAGCAAGGATCTGAAGTTCGCGGTGCACTCGGTGCTCGCCAACACCGCGGCCGCGGAGACCTCCTACCGCTACGACCTCGTCAAGACCACGACCGGCATCCCGAGCAAGCTCCCGTTCTCCACCACGCGCAAGAAGCTCGCGAAGGTGACGATGAGCCTCGGGGTGCTCGACCCGGATCAGCAGGTCGCGCTCCGGCTCAGCCCGCGCAAGGCCGACAGCACCCTCGTCGTCACGCACGACGGGCCGTGGGTCGAGCACCCGCCCGCCGCGGCGCTGACCTCCTACCGGACGCCAGACCTGGTGTGGCGGACGGACCTGTTCGTCGCGGGCGCGCACGGCACGGCGTCGCTGTCGATGCAGGCGCCGGTGAAGAACAACCGGCTCGTCCGCTACGCCGCCGGCAAGAGCTACCGCGAGGACTGGGGCGGCGGGGTCTGGGCGGTCACCCCGGAGAGCGTGAACATCGCGGTCGACCGGCGCACCCTCGAGGTGGGCGGGCGCTCGCCGATCTGCGCGCCGTCCACGGGCGCCGTCCGCGTCGACTCCTGCGAGCTCACGCCGGTCAGCGTCACCTACTCGCTGTTCAGCGGCGGCAAGCTGCTCAAGAGCGGGACGAACATCAAGTACCGGATCCCGACGGCGCGCAAGACCTACGTCGTCGAGATGGTCGCGCGGCGACCGGAGGGTGCCGGGCGTTCGGCGGTCGTGACCGCGCGCTGGTCGTTCAAGGCCGACGGCACGTTCAACGGCGTGCGGCCGGCCGAGGCCGGGCGCATCCGGCTCGTCCCCGCGGGCATGGACCTGCGTGGCCTGGTCAAGCCCGGCGCGCTCACGAAGATCACGATGGGCGTGGAGGAGCTGGCCTCGGTCAAGTCGGTGAAGCTGGAGTACTCCACCGACGGTGGGGCGACCTGGCGGACCGTTCCGGTGACCAAGTCGGGCTCGTCGTGGCGCGCGAACGTGCCCGCGCCGGCGAGCGGTTGGTTGAGCCTGCGGGCGACGGCGAAGTCGAAGTCCGGAGCGAGCGTCGTCCAGACGGTGACCAACGCCTACGGCGTCCGCTGACGCGTCGTCAGGTTCCCGCCATCCAGCGCTCGGGGCCGGCGGAGCGGCGGCCCTCGCGGGCGCGGGCGGCCTGAGTCTCGGCGAGCTCGCGGGCCTCGGCGGCGTCGCGGTGCGCGACCTCGACCACGACCGGGCCGGGGACGCTGTCGAGCCGGACGGTCGCGAGACCGAGGCGTCGCTGCCACGGGCCCTGAGTCAGGCGGACGGACTGGGTCTTGCCGTGCGGGACGACGTCGAGGTTGCGGCGGAAAAGGCCGCTCGTCGCGACGAAGACGCGGTCGTCGGCGCCCCAGGCCAGGCCGCGCCACCAGAACGGGCGGGCGCGGCCGGCGCGACGCGGGGCGGGGTTGAGCGGGATCGTCCCCGGATCGACGCCGGGCAGGATGCGGCCGATCACCGCGAGCGCCGTGGCACGCGGGGCGACCGGGAGCAGGACCGACGTCGACTTCTGCGCGGCGTCGTTGCCGCCCGCGTAGCCGGCGACGTTGATGAGGACGCGGACCCAGTCGCGGTTGCGCCAGAACAGGGGCTGGATGATCCGCAGCGCCTGGACCCGGCCGGGCGGGACGGTCTGGCTGTGCCGGGCGAGGAGGCCGTGACGGAGCCTCAGACCGTCGGGTGACTCGGCGACGGTGAAGTCGAAGCCGCTCTCCAGCTCGCGCCAGGCGAGGGTGCCGAAGGCGAGCAGGACCGGGATCGCGGGGAAGATCAGCGCCGGCTCGCGCTGCCAGATCGCGACGCCGATCAGCACCGAGCCGCCGACCACGAGCAGCGGCACCCAGACCGTCAGCAGCAGCGACGTCATCAGCGCGGCGACCGGGACGCGGACCAGGACCTGCTCGGGCGCCTCGGGGGCGTCCGGGCGCACGCCCGCGGCCCGGGCGAGCAGCTCGGCCCGCAGCGTCCGGGCCTTGTCCTCGGAGAGGTAGGCCAGGCGTCCCTCGGCCGCTCCCCCGCCGGCGACCTCGAGACGGAGCTCGGCGAGGCCGAGGATCCGCGCCACCAACGGCTGGACGACGTCGATCGCCTGCAGCCGGGAGAGTCGGATGTGCCGGCTCTTGCGGAACAGCAGGCCGGAGTCGACGCGCAGGTCGTCGCCCTCGATGACGTAGCGGGTGAACCACCACGTCCAGAACCCGAACGCCAGCGCCGCGACCGTGACCGCGGCGAGGATCAGCAGGATCTGGACCACGTCCGCCTCGCGGACCGCGTCCTGGCCCGCGACCACCGTCGCCCCGATCATCGCCGCCCAGCCCCGGGCGAACGGGGTCAGCGGGTGCAGCCGGGCCGCGAGCCGGGGCTCCTCGGGCGGATCGACCGGGAGGGACGTCGGGTCGGGCGGAGGCTCCGGCGGCGGCGGGAACCCCGCGGGGGCGTAGGCGGGGTCGGGCGGATGGAACTCGGTCACAGGCCCGCCGACCGGGCCTCGCCGAGGCGGGCCAGGGTGTCGCGGAGGCGCTGGGCCTCGTCCGGGGGCAGCCCCGGGATCCGGGCGTCGGACGCCGCGGCGGCGGTGTGGAGCTGGACCGTCGCGAGGTTGAACCGGCGCTCCAGCGGCCCGGCCGTCACGTCGACGAACTGCATCCGCCCGTAGGGGACGACGACGAGCCGGCGGAACAGCCAGCCGCGGACGACGAGGAGGTCCTCGTCCCGCTCCGAGTACCCCCAGGCCTCGTAGTTGCGGCGGATCAGCCGCCGGCCGAGCGCGTAGAGCCCGCCGAGGACGACCAGCGCCACCCCGGCGCCGATCAGCCCCGGCGTCGGGTCGTCCAGGACGGCCGTCAGCGCCCCGACCCCCACCGCGAGCAGGGCGAACGTCCCGAGGACCCCCGTCAGCACCGTCAGCCGCAGCGACCGCAGCCGGGGCGAGACCGGGGTCCACCGGTCCTCGAGCGCGAACGGGTCCATGCCCCCACGCTAGGCGGCCCCGAGTGTCACCCCAACGGAGGCGGGTGGGGATGTCAGCGACGCAACGCAAAGCGAACGCGTGTCGTGTGGGTTTGGTGTTACTCGAGAGACAGAATCGTCGTGAGGCAGGTTCACGTCGGAACCAGTCTTCTTGATCCAGCGTCCGAACCCCTGGACGGTTGTCCCTACGGTGGTCGTGGGGTGACCGCGGGCGGGGTCGGCGACCGCCAACCAGGCAGCGACAACGGGGGCAAACGCGTGGTGCAGGCCAGCGCTCAATCGGCCCGGGTTCCCGGTCCCGGTTCGCGCGGCTCCGCGTCCGGCCTCACGGCCCCGCGGAACCCGAACTCGACGTTCTCGGGCTCGCACGCCGCCGTCGCGCTCTGCGCGGACGCCGCGGCCGACCCGTCCGGGCCGCTGGTCGGCGTCATCGTCGGGCGCGGGGGCACCGGCAAGACGGCGATGCTCGACGCGCTGGCCTCGATCTACTCCGCCGCCGGCGTGACGGTCCACCGCGACGCGTCGGCCTGGCCGCCGCCGGAGGACGCCGTCCTCCTCATCGACGACGCCCGCAACCTGCCCGACGAGGTCCTTCTCGACCTGCGCCGGATGGTCGAGGCGGGCCGGCAGCGGATCGTCGTCGCGACGCGGCCGGGTCCGGACCTCCCGAACGTGGACGCCCTCGCCGCGGCCCTCGGCCGCCAGCGGGCGCCGATCGTGCTCGGCCGGCTCTCGCGGGCCGAGGTGACGGCGCGCGTCGAGGGCCTGTGCTCCGGCTCGGGCAGCGCCGCGCTCGCCGCGTTCGTCCACGAGCAGACCGCCGGGACGCCGAAGCTGGTCGACGCCCTCGCCTCTGCGCTGTGCGCCGCCGGGCTCGTGCCCGACGGGCCGGGGCACGCGGGCTGGGCGCCGGCGAAGATCCCGACGAGCGTCCTCGAACTGCTGCGCCTGGACCTGAGCGCCCTCGGGCCGGAGCCGCTGAGCCTGCTGCTCGCGCTCGCCGTCGGGGCGGAGCTGAACCCGCAACTGCTGGCCGACGTCCTGAACTCCGAGCCCGCGTCCGTCGAGCACGCCGCCGAGGTGGCGCGCGCGAGCGGCCTGCTCACCGAGACCGGCGCGCTGCTGCCGCTGGCCCGGCACGCGCTGCTCACCCTCGCGCCGCCGATGCGCATCCAGGCGATGCGGACCGGTTGGGTCGCCGCCGTCCACCGGCGCGGCGGCTCGATGCTCGAGCACGCCCGCGCGCTCGCGGGGGCAGGGATGACCGGGCCCGAGGTCGGGGCCGTGCTCGCCGCCGGCGCCGCGGAGGCTCCGACGCCGACCGAGGCCGTCAAGCTCTACGCCGCCGCCGTGCAGGCGGGAACCCCGATCGCCTCCGTCGCCGCGAAGCTGGGCCGCGCGAGCGCGCTCGTCGGCGACCTGAACACCGCGCTGCGCCTGGCCGACATCGCGATCTCCGACGCGAACGCGCCCGACCGGGACGTTGCCGTCGCGGTCGCTGCGACCGTCCTCGCGACGCGCGGCATGCTCAGCCGAACCGCGCAGCTCTACCGCTGGTGGGCCAACACGACCGGCGAGCCGCCCGTGCTCGCGGTGCCGGCGCTGCTCGGCGTCGGCGACCTGCCCGGCGCGCGCGCCGCGCTGGAGCACGGCCTGCTGCCGGCGCCGACGCTGTCCGACGGCGTCGAGACGCTGCTCGCCGAGGGCGTGCTGGAGAGCGTGACGGGGACGCCGAGCCTCGCGCTCTCGCTCCTCGCCCGCGCCGCGATGCTGCTCGAACCCGCCGCCGAGCGGACCCTGATGCCCGACACCCCCGCCGCGCTCGCCGCGATCGTCGCGCTGAACTGCGGGGAGTTCGACGTCGCCGAGTCGGTGCTGACCCGCGCGGTGGCGTCCCGCCTCGGTGGCGAGCCTGCGATGTCGCGCTACCGGCTGCTGCAGGCCTGGACCGCGATGCAGCGCGGCGACCTCGAGACCGCCCGCGCCCTCGTCGGCTCCGCCGGCCCGGGTGGTGGCGCACTCGAGCCCCGCGAGGAACTGACCGCCGCCGCCATCGAGGTCGGGCTCGCCCGACGCGAGGGCGACCTCGGCGCGCTGAACACCGCGTGGCAGCGGGCCCGCCAGGCGATCGTCCGGCACCCCGTCGACCTGTTCGCGCTGCACGCGGTCGGCGAGCTCGCCGTCGCCGCCGCGCGGCTGCAGGAGGAGAGCTGGATCCGTCCGCACCTGTCCGAGGCGTGGGCGCTGCTCGACCGCCTCGGCCAGCCCGCGCTGTGGGCGACCCCGATGCACTGGTACGCCGTCCAGGCCGCTTCTCTGGCGGACCGTCCGGCTGACGCTGAGTCACATATTGCTGTACTCGAAGCCGCGGCACCCACCTACCCGCAGGCGGCGGTCCTCGCCGCGGCGGCGCGGTCCTGGCTGCGCGTGATGGCGGGTCAGGTCGACGCCACCGAGGTCGAGGCCGCGGCGCGGCGTCTGCACTCGATCGGCCACGCGTGGGACGCCTCCCGCCTCGCCGGCCAGGCCGCCGTCCGCACCGGTGACCGCCAGATGATGTCGGCGCTGATGAGCGTCGCCCGTTCGCTGCGTCCGGCCGCCGGGGGTTCGGTCTCCGCCGAGACCGCGGGCCTGGACCTCCCCGCCGAGACTCCGGCCTTCCCGTCCCCGACGCGTCCCGCGGACTCGGCGCCGGCCCCGTCGTCCTCGTCGTCGAGCGGGGTCAGCCTCTCCGAGCGCGAGCGCGAGGTCGCCGCTCTTCTCGTCACCGGCCTGACGTACAAGGAGATCGGCGAGCGGCTGTTCATCTCCGCGAAGACCGTCGAGCACCACGTCGCCCGCATGCGTCAGCGCCTCGGCGCCGGCAGCCGCGGCGAGCTGTTCTCCCAGCTCCGCGCCGCCCTCGACAACGACGCCTAACCGTCGTTGATAAGGGGTGACACCCCTTATCAACGCGGGGGTCGCAGGTCAGGGGAGCGAGGCGATGATGCCTTCGCAGGTGCGGACGATGACGCGGGCGGCGTCGGCGACGGGGCGGGTCGAGGCGGGGTTCTCGGCGCGGCGGCGCCAGCGGCCCATCGCGTCGGTGGCGGCGTCGCGGATCTCGTCGGGGGTCGCCTCGGGCGGGAGGCCGAGGCGGACGAACTGGGCCTGACCGGTCCCGCCGAGGAGGCGCTCGGCCTCGGCGCGCTGGTCGGCGGGGAGGACGACGGCGCCGGTGCGCAGCGACCCCAGCAGCCCGAGCTCGACGAACTCGTGCGCACCGGAGGAGATCTTCTCGACCTGCGCGAAGAGCATCTCCGACTCAGGCAGCGGCGTGGAACGCAGGATCGAGTCCAGCGCCATCAGCGCCGACCGCGCCTTCAGCAGGTCGCCGCGCTCGGTGAACAGTGCGGTCAGGGCCTCGCGCAGCTCCTCCAGCCCGGAGCGGCGGACGAGCTCGGCCGACAGCGCGGTCGAGTCCGTGATGCCCTGTCGGATCAGCGGCAGTGCGAGCCGGACGCCGAAGAGCCCGAACCGCTCGAGCAGCCGGCGGCGCACCTCGGCCGAGGGTAGGTCCGGCGACCCCTCGGGCAGCTCGCGCGCGAAGCGGTCGGCGGAGAGCAGCATCCCGTCGACGAACTCACGGTCCGCGGCGGCGATCTTCGCGAGCGCGTTGAACTCCGACTGACGGAGCGTCCGACCGGTCTCGGCCAGCAGACCCGCGACGGGGACGACGGTCTGACACAGCGACCGGATCTTCTCCTCGCCACGCAGCCGGGACGCGATCGCGCGCGCGGACTGCAGCGCGTCGACGCGGCCGGCGCCGATCTCGTCCGCCCGGGAGAGCACCGCGACGGTGTTCACCGGTGACGACCCGATCGCCGCGTGGGCGTGGAAGGCCTCGAGGAACCCGACGTCGTCGGCGTGCACGTGGCGCATCAGGTAGACGATCGCGTCGGCGGCGCCCTGCTCCTCGTCCGGGGTCAGCAGCGCCTCGGTCCGCGCGGACACCTCCGCCGACGCCGACGCGATACCCGGGGTGTCGATCAGCGTCATCGTCGCGAGGTCGCCGGAGGGCCAGTCGACGGTGAGGCGGTCGACGTCCTCGGGCGCCGCGCCGAGCAGGTCGAGCTCGAGCTTCCCGTTCTGCCGGACGATCGGGAGGTCCGCCGCGTCGCCGTCCTTGCGCCGCATCACGATCCGCGGCGCCTGAGCGTTGCGGTACCAGGTGACGATGCGGGTGCACTCCCCCGCGTCGGTCGGCGCGATGATCTCGCCGACGAGCGCGTTCAGCAGTGTCGACTTGCCCGCCTTCACCTTGCCGGCGATCGCGATCCGGACCGGGGAGTCGAGCCGGTCGAGGTGGGCCTCGATCCGCTCCGCCTCCTCGGGGTGGTCGGCGTAGACCTCCGCGGCCTGCTGCAGCACCGCCCGGACCTGGTCGCAGATGTCCGTCGACGCCGGCGTGATCCGTGACCGGGCCGCGGGGACCGGCGTCTCTCGGGCGACCGGGGCGGACGGAGCGACCGGCGCCGCCGGCGCTTCAACCGGAGCCGGGGCCGGAGCCGGCGGCTCCAGCGGAGCGGTGCCGGGCATCGGGCCGGAGCCCGGGGCGGACTGGGCGGGGACGGCGGAGGTCGCCGTCTCGTCCGTTTCCGCCGCGCCCTTCTTGTTCTTGCGGCGAAGGATCACACCGCACCCGCCTTCGCGGCGACGGCGACGAGGTCGCGAGCCTGCTTCTGCAGCGCGGCGACTCCGGCGAGCTCGCGCTTGAGCTCCCCGATCCGGGCCTCGCGGTCCTTGGCGTTGGTGCGGGCGCCGGCCTCGGCGACTTTCAGCGAGTCCTGCAGCGACGTCTCCAGCTCCGTAGCTACCTGCGTGAAGTGGTCGCGCAGCTGACGCTGGACCCGGCGCAGCATGTCGCGCGAGTCCTTCCCGACGTGGAAGGTCACATCGTCGGTGTAACGACGCACAGCGTTCTTCGCCTCCGCCTGACGGCGCTGCAGCAAGCGCTTCTTCTCCTCCCGCAGGGTACGTCCACCGAGGAGGAGACCGGCGCCGACCGAGAACGGGTTCAGCAGAGCCATCCCCGCGAAGGTGGAGAACATGCCGAACATGAGCGTCCCGATGTAACCGCCGCGGACGGCGATCAGCGCCTGCTCGCCGAGGCCCGGGTCGCCCTCGTCGTTCAGGTACATCGGACGGACGGCCTGCATCGACCCGCCGGCGTCGACGTCGAGGTCAGGCAGCGAGAGCTGACCGTCCTCCGCGAAGTGCTCGGCGACCAGCGCGGCCAGGTACCGCGCGCGCTCGTTCGCCCAGACGAAGTTCGCCGACGTCGCGCCCGCGACCTGCTCCTCGACCCACGGGGCGAACTCGACCCACACGACGGCGGGGTCGCCGAGGACGTCGATCTCCTCCTCGGCGTTGCGCTGGATGTCGCGCATGCGGTCGCGGAGGTCGTAGTCGATGTCGGCGGCGAGGTCCGCGACGCCGTCCGACAGCGTCTGCTGCCACCGCGCGGAGCGGTCGCGCAGGGCGGCCATGCGTTCCTTGGCCGCGCGCAGGTCGGTGACCGTCGACTGCACCGTCTCCGGGTGCTCCTGCACCCCGAGCTCGGACTGCAGCCCCCGCGCCAGCTGCTCGGCCACACCAGCGACGGTGTTCGCGACCGCGCGCCGCACCAGCAGCTCGGCCTGGCCGACGGTGTTCGTCAGCATCGTCGCGAGCACCGGGAAGCCGGACTCGATGTTGAGGTCGTTGTCGTTGCGGTCGAGCGCGTGCCAGCGCAGCACGGACGAGACGGGGATCAGCTGGGCCGTGATGCCCGCCTGGGTCAGGTGCGCCTG
This sequence comes from Sporichthya polymorpha DSM 43042, assembly GCF_000384115.1. Lineage (NCBI taxonomy): Bacteria > Bacillati > Actinomycetota > Actinomycetes > Sporichthyales > Sporichthyaceae > Sporichthya > Sporichthya polymorpha. The sequence continues at coordinate 2,426,747 of NZ_KB913029.1, read as the reverse complement.
GTTCAGCTCGTAGATGCGCCGCCACTCGGGGTAGAGGTCGATCTTCGTCAGGATGCAGGCGATGTTCGGACACAGCTTCACCGCGTGCTTGAGGAACTCGAGCTCGGCGGCGGTGTACTCCTGCGCGGCGTCAGAAACGAGGAGGACGGCGTCGGCGCCGGGCAGCGCGGCGAGGGTCGCGGTGGCACGGACGGACCCGAGGCCACCGACGCCCGGAGTGTCCACGAGCTCAAGACCCGATTGGAGCAACGGCGTGGGCAGGCCGACCTCGACGTGGCTGAGCCCCTCACGGTTCGCGGGGTTGCCCATCTCGGTCACGAAGCGCTGGATGTCCTCCAGGCTCGCCTCGGTGCGTTCCGTGCGAACCGGACGTGACTCGTCGTCGGGATCCGCGCCCGGCTCCTCCTTCACCAGCGTCACGACCGGGTTCTCGGAGTAGTACACGGCGGTCGGGACGGAGGTGGCGATGTCGTCGTCGACGGGGCAGACGCGTGCCCGGACCAGGGCGTTCACCAGCTGGGACTTCCCCTGCTTGAACTCCCCGATCACCAGGACCCGCACGCGGTCGTCGTGGAGGCGGTCCTTGGTCTTGCGCAGACGTGCCGCGAGGTCGGTGCGGCCGCGCGCAGTGACCATGCGCAGCGCCTCGTCGACCGTCTGGATCACCGCTTCGGGTGCCGGCACGTACCTCTCCTGACCCTGGTGTTCGCGACCGCCCCCACAGGCGCCCTGAGCCACGGTAAGTCCGCAACCCGGTCCGCACAGGCAGCGGCCCCGCCCCGGTGTACCCGGGACGGGGCCGATCCTCTCACCTCGACGGGTGCGTGTCGGGGGATCTGGCGCGACACGACCGGCACGGAATCCGTCGAGATGTCCCCTCCTGAGGCGTTGCCGTCAGCCCAGGATGCTGATCAGGTCGTCGGCGTCATCGAGCAGGTTGTAGCCGACCTGGTTGAGGCTGTCGTCGACGAGCCGGTTCAGGCTCTCGTTGAGGATCGGCGACTCCTCGATGTCGACCACGTCCGCCAGCGTGATGACGTTGAGGTTGTCGCTGCCCGACATGCCCTCGCCGACGTCCTCGATGCCGCCCGCGATCTGGTTGCCGCCGGCCGAGTTGTCCCCGGTCACGACGTTGTCCGCGTCGCTGTCGGTGTTGGTGCTCGAGTCGGTCGTGGTGTCGTCGTCCGAGGAGCTCTGGTCGGTCGTGTTCTCCTGGTTGCTGCTGACGGTGTTCCCGTCGCCGTCGACGACGGTGTCCTGGTCCTCGACGTCGTTCGGGCCGGGGCTGTCGACGATCGACGTCGGGCCGGTGACGTTCGAGCCGGCGACGTCCGCCGCCTCGATCGTGTAGTTGTTGATGACGTACTCCACGCGGTCCGCGCTCTCGACGTCGCTGTCCGGGAGCGAGACGCCCTGGACCTCGCGGAAGCTGGTGTCGGCCGGGACGAACGCCGGCGAGACCTCCCCGGAGCCGCAGGACTGCGTGAAGCCGGCGGACGCCATGGCGAGCTGCGGCTGCGCGGCGAACGCCTCGCGGGCGCCGGCGTCACGCATCAGGTTGGCGATCCAGTCGAGCAGGGTGATGGCCATTTCCGTGACCCTTCCTCAGGTGATGGTGCTGGCTGGTGGTTGACGAGGGTCAGCCGAGAATGCTGATCAGGTTGTCCGCGTCCTGAAGGGCGTTGTAGGCGACCTCGTTCAGGCTGTCGTCGACGAGCCGGTTCAGGCTCTCGTTGAGGATCGGCGACTCCTCGATGTCGACCACGTCGGCCAGGGTGATGATGTTCGTGTTGTCGTCGCCCGACAGGCCCTCGCCGAGGTCGTCGATGCCACCGGCGATCTGGTTCTCACCGGCCGAGTTGTCACCGTTGACGACGTTGTCGGCGTCGCTGTCGGTGTTGGTGCTGGAGTCCTCGACCGTGTCGTCGTCCGACGAGGTCTGGTCGGTGGTGTTCGCCTGGTTGCTGCTGACGGTGTTCCCGTCGCCGTCGACGACGGTGTCCTGGTCGTCGACGTCGTTCGGGCCCGGGGTGTCGACGATCGTGGTGGGGCCGGTGACGTTGCTGCCGGCCGCGGCGGGCTGCTCGATCGTGTAGTTGTTGATGATGTAGCGGATCTGCTCCGCCGCGTCCGCGTCGTCGGTCGCCGGGCGGTCGACGCCGCCGACCTCGCGGATCGAGGGGTTGTCGAAGAGGAACGCGCGGGAGTCCGCCACGTCCGCGCCGCACACGTTGGTGAAGCCGGCGGACGCCATCGAGAGCTGCGGGTTCGTGTTGAACGCCTCGCGGGCGCCGCCGTCCCGCATCAGGTCCATGATCCAGTCGAGCAGGGAGGTAGCCATTGGGGTGACCCTTCGTCAGATTCGTCCGAGTGGTGGGCTCGGGGCCCCGCACCGGAGCCGCTGTGGTGCCGAACCTAGGCAGTCGGGCGAATCGGACGGATCGGGGAAAACCCCCAAATCACGATCACCGGATTGGGGGATTGCGATCTTGGTCCGCACCCCCGCGTTGGGGGATTCCCCGGCGTGTCGCGTGTGACTGGTGTTCAAGAAGTGGTAACAACCGTCACACCAGACATCACCAGTCACAGTGGTTCAAGCAGTGGTAAACCGCCTCCGACCTGCACGAACGGGCGAAATCGGACGTTCCCTCGGGTCCTTTGCTGCGCTCGCGGTCAAACGATCTTGTCCTCGTTTAGGGCGACCCGACGGGTGTCGCTCCGGTCGTATTGCCCCCGTTGAACCACGACCAAGGGGGCTGGCGCGCCATGGGTTACCGACTGAGTGTCGATCTCGGCACCACCAACACCGCGGCGGTGGTGCACCGTCCGGGCACCGGGTCCGCGCCGACCGTCGTCCGGCTGGGCGACCGGTCCGCGACCGTGCCCTCGGTCCTGTTCCTGGGCGCCGACGGCACCGTCCTGATGGGCGAGGCGGCTGAGCGCCGCGCGCTGACCGACCCGGACCGCGTGGTCCGTCGGTTCAAGCGCCGCATCGGGGACGAAACCCCGCTGCTCGTCGGCACCTCCGGCGACGGACTCACCGCCCACGCGCTCGCGGCGAAGATGATCGGCCTCGTCGCCGACCGCGTCGCCGAGCAGGAGGGCGGGGCACCCGACGCCGTCGCCGTCACCGTGCCGGCGGCGTGGGGTTCCCACAAGAAGGATCTGCTCGCCGGCGCGCTCGCCGGCGAGGGCCTGCTCGACGTGACGATGATCAGCGAGCCCGCCGCCGCGGCCCTGGCCTACGCGCAGGCCGGGAAGCTCGTGGCCGGTGCGACCGTCGCGGTCTACGACCTCGGGGGCGGGACGTTCGACGCGGCGGTCCTGCGCGCGGAGTCCGGCAACCGCTTCACCGCGCTCGGCACCCCGACGGGGATCCCGAACCTCGGTGGCGTCGACTTCGACGACGCGGTGCTCGCCTACGTGCTCGGCGTCGCCGGGCCGCAGACCCCGGGCGTCGAGGCCGACGACCCGATGCACCTGACGGCGATGGGCCGCCTCCGGCGCGAGTGCGTCGAGGCGAAGGAGGCGCTGTCCGCCGACACCGCGGCGACGGTGCCGGTCCTGCTCGGCGGCGCGCAGACCTCCGTCCGCGTCACCCGCGCCGACTTCGAGGCGATGATCGCCGGCGCGCTCGAGGAGACGTGCACCTTCGTCGAGGCGGCGCTGGTCTCGGCCAATCTGACGCGCAAGAACCTCGACCGCATCCTGCTCACCGGCGGGTCCTCGCGGATCCCGCTCGTGACGCAGCTGCTCTCCGCCCGGTACCCGGGCGTCCCGCTCGAGCGGGACATCGACCCCAAGCTCGCGGTCGCGATCGGCGGCGTCCTGGCCCTGGAGAAGTCCGGCCGCCACGCCCGCCCCGCGCTCGCCCTCATCGCCGGCCTGACCGCCGCCGCGGCCGTCGCTCCTTCGGCCGCGGCGGTGGCGGCCTCCCCCGCTCCGGCTGCGGGTGCTCCGGCCGCGGCTGTCGTCGACCGGCCCGCGCGCCCGGCACTCACGACCGAGAAGTTCGACGGCCGGGAGGCGGAGGTGCGCGAGGGGCGGCGGCTGAAGGACGAGCCCAAGCCGCAGCGGAAGGCGCACAAGGTCGTGACCGCTGCGGCGGGCGTGATCCTGCTCGGCGGGTTCGGACTCGCGTCGCTCGGTGTGCTCGACCTCGGCGACGCCGTCCCCGCCGGCTCGGTGCAGGAGGCGCGGGCCGGGGTCGGCGACGACGGCGCGCAGCTCCAGGTCGAGGAGACCGGCAAGGCCAAGGACAAGGCCCGCGGGGAGCGGGCCAAGGAGAAGGCCGCCGAGGAGGAGACGTCCACGTCGTCCTCCGACGCGACCACGGGCTCGGCGGGCGGGTCCGCGAGTGGGCACGTGGAGGGGAGTGCCGACTCGCGGTCCGCCTCGGCCGGGTCGTCGTCGTCGGAGTCATCTGACGGGGTGGCAGATTCTGCGCGCGAGGCCGAGGACGACGACGTCGTCGTCGAGCGGCCCGCGAAGACCGAGCGCAAGGCGACGGCGCGTCGCAGCACGGAGGCCGTCACGCCGACGAAGGCCACGACCCCCGAGGCGGCGCCGGTCGACGCCGTCGCTGCTCCGTCGGCCGTCGAGGCGGCTCCCGCCGAGGAGGCGGCACCCGCCCCGGCCGCCGAGGTCGAGGAGGACACCTCGACCGAGTCCGGTTCCGTCGAGTTCGGCGACGCTGGTGAGGAGTCTCCCCCCGCGCCGTAATTCCTCGCGGAACCTCCCCTGCGTCCGGCCAACTGTGGCCAATAGGCCACCCCTCGCCGGACGCAAGGAAGGGCCCCACCGCCGGCGCGGTGGGGCCCTTCGTCTTCTTACTGTTTAGCTGACTATCCGTCAGGCAGCGCCGCCGAGGAGGCCGCCGAGCAGGCCACCCTCCTCGCCGCCGAGCACGCCACCGAGGAGGCCGCCGACCGGGTCGGTGCCCTCGGTGCCGCCCGTGAGGCCGCCCAGGATGTCGTTGACCGGAGCCAGCGGGTCGCTGCCCTCGGTGCCGCCGGTCAGGCCGCCGACGATGCTGGTGACCGGGGCCAGCAGGCCACCGTCCTCCGAGCCGCCGGTGACGCCGCCGAGCAGGCCACCCACGATGCCGTCCTCGCCGAGGATCCCGTCGACCGGGCTCTCCTCGCCGCCGGTGACACCGCCGAGGAGACCACCGACCAGGCCCTCCTCGCCGAGGATCCCGTCGACCGGGCTCTCCTCGCCGCCCGTGACCCCACCGAGCAGACCACCGACCAGGCCCTCCTCGCCGAGAATCCCGTCGAGCGGGCTCTCCGTGCCGCCCGTGACCCCACCGAGGAGGCCACCGACAACACCCTCCGGCCCGAGGAGCCCGCCGAGCAGGTCGCCCTCGCCACCGGTCGCGCCGCCGAGCAGGCCACCCACGATGCCCTCGGGGCCGAGGAGGCCGCCGAGGAGGTCGCCCTCTCCACCGGTCACGCCACCGAGCAGGCCACCGAGGAGGTCGCCCTCGCCACCGGTCACGCCGCCGAGCAGGCCACCGACCAGGCCCTCGGGTCCGAGGATCCCGCCGAGCAGGTCACCCTCGCCACCGGTGACGCCACCGAGCAGGTCGCCCAGGGGCAGGGTGTCGAGCAGCTCGGTGCCGGGCAGGCCACCGAGGCCGCCGAGGACACCGTCGGTCGCACCGGTCGCGCCGGTGACCACGCCGAGGACCGGGTCGACAACGCCGGTGGTGGCGCCGAGGACCTGGTTGACGAACCCGAGCGAGCTACCGGGCGCGAGGTAGTGCAGCGCGCCGGACGGGCCGAGCAGCAGCGGCGCGAGCCCGGAGCCGGGCAGGACGGCGGTGCCGATCGAGTTCACCAGGGTGTTGACGACGCCGAGCTCGGCCGTCGTGTTCGTGACCGCGTGGATCGCGCCGGCCAGCGCCGCGACCTCACCCAGCGGCAGGGCCGGGTTGACCGCGGTGCGGACCGCGTTCGCGATCTGGTTGACCGTGGTGAGCGGGCCCGAGTTGCTCAGGAGCCCACCGGCGAGGGTCGTCGTGTTGGTGTTGAAGACGACGTCCTGCAGGTTCTCGACAGCGTCGAACACGTCGCCCAGGGCGCCGGTCGCGTCGAGCGCGCCGGTCACCGAGCCCACGATGTCGCCGACGCCGGGGACCGGCGCCAGGCCGGTCGCCAGCGGGAGCGCGATGCCGGTGACGAGGCCGGCGGTGCCGAGCGCGCCCTGGACGGTGTCGACCACGTCGCTGATCGGGAGCTGGTTACCGGCGGTGACCACCGACGTGACCGCCGCGGTCAGCGGGGCCATCGCGAGCGAGGTGGTGGCGGCGTTGTACACGCCGGTGACCGCCGTGTTGACCGCGCCCAGCGGGCCGGTCGGGCTGGTGACGTTGGTGATGCCGCCGGCCACGGAGCCGACGGACTGCAGGGTGCCCTTGACGGTGTCGAACACGTCGGCAACCTGCGGGACGGCCGAAGCCTCGGCCAGCAGGGCCAGGGCCGGGACGGCAGAGACGATGCCGGCAACGCCTTCAACGGTGCCGATCACGTCCTCGACCGGCGCGAGGATGTCCTCAGGAAAAGCCATGGGTGGGTGCCTCCAGATATGGCGGGGAAGGGGTCCCGCGCAGGTGTCAGATCTCTGTGTCGATCAGGTCGAGCGTGCGAACCGAATCGCCCCGTAAATGCAGAGCAGACGAAGTCGTTCTCACCGGCGACGCAGCGGTGGTTGGTGGGCCCGTTGCGTCCCTGCATCGAAAGTAGGGACGTCGGCGCAAGATCCAATCGGGGTCGGCACCTAACGGATCTTGCTGTCATTAGGGAGATGTGACGGTCTCACTAGGGCCGCGCAGTGACATTCCCCATCCGCGGTCGTGATGGTCTTCATTCACCCTGACCGAAAGGAAAGGTGGACCTTTCCGCTATGAAGTTCCCACGTGCCGTTGCGGGCACAGGAAAGGGCCCCGTCCAGGTGGGGGGAGTGGACGGGGCCCTTTCGGCCGCACGGGCGGCCGGGACCTCGGGGGCCGGCGGACCGGTCCCCGAGGGGTCTGACTCAGAGCAGCCCGAGGCCGCTCACGGTGTCGAGTACGTCGGAGGTCACCGGCAGCAGTTCCTCGACGGGCTCAGTCAGACCGGTGGACTGCGTGGTGAACACCGGCTCGGCCAGTCCGAGGTTCGCCAGCGTGTTCTGGACGAATGCCTGCGGGTCGTCGAGGTCGTGGAGCGGGACGACGGTGCTGACCGTCGCCTGAGTCTGGGTCAGAACGTCGCTGACCATCGTCTCCGTGCCGAGCACCTTGTTCGTGACGTCGTCACCGAGCTCGCCGACCGCCGCGGTCGCCGCGGCGCCGGTCCCGGCCCCGGCCGTGGTGGCCTCGGCGCCGGCGATCTCGACGGTCTCCACGACACCGGCGACCAGGGTCCCCGTCGCGGTCAGGGTGCCGTCGACGATCCCCGCGATGCCCGGGGGCAGCGGCAGCTCGGGCACCGGCGTCGGCAGCGGCACCGGACCGCCGGGGAGGGGGAGCGGCAGCTGGCCGATGACGTCACCGAGGCCCGGGAGCCCAGGGACGCCGGGCGGCGGCCACGGGAGCACGAGCTCCGGGACCGACTCCAGAATGTCCGTCAGTTCCGGCAGCAGCGGCAGGTTCGGCAGGCCGGGAATGGGGCTCGGGTCCGGAGGCAGCGGGCCGGGGTTGGGGTTCGGCAGCTGGATCAGTCCGAGGACACCCTCGACCAGACCGAGCGCCGCGGTCGGGTCGCCCACGATCTCGGTCACCGCCGGCACGTGGTCGAGGAACTCCCCCGCCGAGGCGAAGGTCGTCTCGACCAGCGACTCCGCCGCCGCGACCGTCGTCGCCACGAATCCGCCGGCGGCGTTGAACGTCGTCCCGATCACCTGCTGGACCGGCGTGGTGTCCGGCAGCGCCGGGATCCCGGGCAGGCCGGGCAGGCCGGGCAGGATCTCGCCCAGCGCGGGGACGATCTGAGTGAGCGTCGGAATCACGGCGAGCAGGTCACCGAGCTCGGGCAGGCCCGGGGTCCCCGGATTCGGCTCGCCCGGCAGCACCGGGAGCGACGGCAGCGACGGGAGCACCAGCCCCGGCAGGATGTTCGCGACGACGTCCAGGGCGGCGGTGATGTCCGGCAGCGCCGGGAGCTCCGGCACGATCTCGCCGAGTGCGGGCAGCAGCTCGGGCAGGGCCGGGAGAATCTCCGGCAGCGCCGGCAGGAGCTCCGTCAGAACCGGGACGATCTCCCCCAACGCCGGCAGCACCGCGAGCAGGTCGCCGAGCTCGGGCAGGCCCGGGGTCCCCGGGTTCGGCTCCCCCGGCAGCACCGGCAGTGACGGCAGCGACGGGAGCACCAGCCCCGGCAGGATGTTCGCGACCACACCCAGCACCGCAGTGACGTCCGGCAGCGCGGGAAGTTCGGTCAGGTTCGGGAGGACGTTGACGTCCCCGACGAGGTCGGTCACCGTCACCGCGAGCTGGTTCACGATCTCGGGCGAGACGTCCGGCAGCGCGGGGATGGCGGGCAGGACCTCGCCGAGGTTCGGCAGGTCACCGAGGCCACCGCTGAGCGGGTTCGCGACCGCGATGCCGGCCCGGAGGAAGCCGGTGGCGTCGCCCAGCTGGGGCGTGCCGAGCCGAAGAGCGTCGGCGCCGGGCTCGTCACCGAGGCCGAACCCGAACTCGTACTCCTCGTCCGCGTCACCGGCCCCGAGGCCGATGCGGAAGCCGGGAACCCCGTCGAAAATGGACATGCCGGTAGAACCTCCCCGTCGTGCGCGGTCAGGTGTCGGTCACCGCGTCTGCTGTTCACGATCTCCGCGCGAAGCCCCTGTTCCATCGGGGATTTGGCGGGTGCGCCTCGTGATCACTAGGGGGACGTGAAGATCGCACTAGGGCCCGCAGTTCTCTCCATAACGTCAGCGAGATCGAGCGCTATAGCGCGCGCTTTCGCTGACGTTGTGAGGGTTTGTAGGCCCTTGCCGCCAAAACGGACTGGATCTGGTCGAGGAACGGGTCCGGGTTCGTCCGGACCGCGAAGTTGGTGATCTGGATGACGGCGCGTCCGGCCATCGAGGCCGCGTTCATCTTGAGCATGTCGCGCGTCGCCATCGCGGCGTCGAGGTGTTGGACTCCGTGGATCTCCACGACCAGGACGTCGCCCCAGTAGTTGTCGTAGCGGACTCGGCCCGTGGGGAGTTGGACCACGACCTGCCGGTCGGGCTTGGGGTCCCTCGTCTGCGGCAGGCCGCGGCGAAGGCGCGCTCATCAATGGACTCGATGCCATCGCTGACGTCGATCAGCAGGCCCTTCAAGAGTGCTCGGCGCTTGTCGCGCTTCACGAGAGCGACAGCATCCGCGAGCTCGGAAACCGCGACCAGACGCTGCTGGACGGAGGCGATGACGAAGAGGGCGGCCTCGCGGTTGGTGCGTGCCCACAGTGCCGCGTGCACGGCAGCCGTCGCGGGCTTCATGCGCGGGAGCCCGTTCCGGAGGACATCCACCTCGCGGAAGCGCCGCGTCTCGTGCACGCGGACCCGCTTGCACCGGCGGTACCAGGCCCCCTGCGGGACGGCGACGTGGATCTCGGCCGACGTGATCGTCCGCAGGCCGGCGAGGATCAGAGCGCTGGCGCCGTCGATCACCGCCGTCGGCCCGACCTCCAACACTGCGCGCCAGTAGGGAGTCGTCTCATCGGCGTCGCCGATCTGGACGCACTGGTAGCCGCGCTTCTTCCAGCGCCGCGCCTGCACCTCCGCGCGCACCTGGCTGCGCGTCACGCCCAGGGCGTAGAGCTGCCGTCGACCGATGAGATTGCCCTGCCGCCTCGCGGCGGCTTCGATGGCGGCGCGCCGCGAGATCCGGTCCCTTCGGGTGTGGCTCATGAGGCCGCATCGTCGGGGATCTTGCTGTGGGCCCCGCCCCGCCCTGTGGATAAGGCCCCAAAACCCCCGGGACGTCAGCGGGATCGAGCGCTATAGCGCTCGATCTCGCTGACGTTAGAGGGGTGTTGGGGCCCCAGGAATGCCGACGGCCCCACCCTCGCGAGGAGGGTGGGGCCGCCGGGTGTTGCGGAGTTACAGGATGACGTCGGTGACGTCAGCCGCGACCGTGCTGGTGATGGTGTCCAGCGAGTCGAGAACATCGACGTCGGTGCCGAGAACATCCTCGATCACCGGGTCCACCGTCGCGTCGACCACGGGGCTGACCGCGTCGCGCAGAGCGTTCGGGCCGGTCAGCGCGTCGACGGTGTCGTCCACCGTCGGGCTGATCGCGTCGCGCAGCGCGTTCGGGCCGGTGAGGGCGTCGACGGTGTCGGTCACGTTGCCGACGACGCTCGTGTCGCCGACGACGTTGTTCAGCAGGCCGTCGTCGCTGTTGAGGATGCCGCCGACGCCGTCGCCCAGGACGCCGTTGAGCACGCCGTCCTCGCCGTTGAGGACGCCACCCACGCCGCCACCGAGGACGTTGCCCACGATGCCGGTGTCGCCCACGACGTTGTTCAGCAGGCCGTCCTCGCTGTTGAGGATGCCGTCGTCGAGGACGCCGTTGAGGACGCCGTCCTCGCCGGTGAGGATCCCGCCGACACCGCCGGTGCCGAGGAGGCCACCGTCGCCGCCGAGCAGGTCGGCCACGACGTTGTTGTTGCCGCCCAGGATGTCGTTCAGCAGACCGCCGCCGTTGCCGACGCCGCCGAGACCGCCGTTCAGGATCCCGCCCTGGCCGAGGAGACCGTTGAGCAGGCCCCCGTTACCGGCGAGGACGTCGTCCACGAGCTGGTTGCCGACGATCGGAGCGAGGACACCCGTCTCCGGGTTCAGCAGCTCGTTGCCGACGATCGGAGCCAGGACACCGGTCTCCGGGTTCAGCAGCTCGTTGCCGACGATCGGAGCCACGACGTCCAGCGCGTTGTCCGACAGGCCGCCGGCGAGGGCGCCGCCGAGGATGTCCCCGGTCAGCAGGTCGTCGAGCTCGTTGCCGGTCAGCAGGTCGCCCACGGTGGTCGCCGGGTTCAGCGCCGCGAGCACGGTCGTGATCGCGGGGAGCGTGTTGCCCGACGCGACATCGCCGAGCGCGGTCCCGAGCACGTCGCCGATGGTGTTGTCGGCCAGCACGGCGCCCAGCGCGTTGTCCGTGAGCAGGTCACCCACGGTCGTGGCCGGGTCGAAGTCCGCGAGGATCGACGTGATCGCACCGAGCGTAAGCCCGTTCAGCACGTTCCCGACGTCGTTGCCGCCGAGCACGTCGCCGACCGCCGCACCCTCCAGGACGTCGCCGACGACCGCGAGAACGTCGTTGTCGGACAGCAGGTCGCCCGCCGCCGCAGCGATGCCCTCGTCGAGGATGTCCCCGGTCAGCGCGTCCACCGGAGCGAACACCCCGTCCTCCAGGATGTCCCCGGTCAGGGCGTCCACGCCGGCCGCGATGCCCTCGTCGAGGATGTCCCCGGTCAGCGCGTCCACCGGAGCGAACACCCCGTCCTCGAGGATGTCGCCGGTCAGGGCGTCGATCGGGGCGAACACGTCCGCGCTCTCGAGGATGTCGCCGGTCAGGGCGTCGATCGGGGCGAACACGTCCGCGCCCTCGAGGATGTCGCCGGTCAGGGCGTCGATCGGGGCGAACACGTCCGCGCCCTCGAGGATGTCGCCGGTCAGGGCGTCGATCGGCGCGAAGACGTCCGCACCGTTCAGGATGTCGCCGAGCACCGCGGTCACCGGGTTGCCGGAGAGGATCGCGGCGGTGAGGTCGTCGAGCACCTCGGCGCCGATGGCCCCGGTGGTGATGCCACCGATGACGTCGGACAGGACGTCCGCGTCCAGCGCACCGGTCGTCAGCCCGTTGAGCAGAGCCGGGATGACGGTGACCGGGGCCGTGATGGCACCCGCCGCGACGGTGTCGAGCAGGTCGGCGACGATCGCCGGGGACAGGACGTCACCGGTGACCGCGTCGACCAGGCCGCCGATGATCGCCGGCGAGAGGACGTCGCCGGTGGCGGCATCGACCAGGTCGGTGAGCAGCTCGGCCCCGATGGCGTTGCCTGTCACCCCGGCGACGATGTCGCTGAGGATCTCGGGCGAGATGGTGTTGCCCACGACGCCGTTGAGCAGGGTCGTGACCACCGCGGGCGAGATGGCGCCCGTGGTGATGCCGTCGATCAGGTCCGCGACCACCGTCGGGGCGACGCCGATGGCCCCGGCGTCGATCAGGTCGGTCAGCAGCTCCGGGGTGATGGCGCCGGTGCCGATCCCGCTGAGCAGGGTCGGAACGACGTCCACCGGAATGATGTTGCCGTTGAGCAGCGGTGCGATGACGTCGACCGGGATCACGTTGCCGCTGAGCAGCGCCGGGATGACGTCGACCGGAATGACGTTGCCGGTGAGCAGGTCCGCCAGGATGGCCGGCGAGAGGACGTCGCCGGTGGCGATGGCGTCGACCAGGTCGGCCGCGACGGCCGGCGAGATGTTCGTGACGCCACCGAGGAGGTCGGCCACGACCGCCGGGGTGATGGCCCCGGTGGTGATCAGGTCGGTCAGCACGTCCGGAGCGATGGCCCCGGTCGCGACGTCGACCAGGCCGTTCAGGATGTCGGCGTCGATGGCGCCGGCGGTGATCCCGTTCAGCAGGTTGGCCGCGAGCGCGGGCGACAGGGCGCCGGCCGCGATCCCGTTGAGCAGCGGCGCGATGACGTTGACCGGGATGACGTTGCCGTTGAGGACGTCAGCGACCGCCGCGGTCGGGTCGATGTCGGCCACGCTCGCGAAGATCGGCCCGAACGCGTCGTTGAGGATGCCCGCGTCGAGCACGTCGCCGACCAGGGCGGTCGGGTTCAGGACGTCGGTCAGGATCGCCGTGACGTCGGTGCCGTTGAGCAGGTCACCGATCGCGGCGTCCGGGTTCAGCACGCTCAGGAGCGGGGCCACGTTGGCGAGCACGTCGCCGGAGAGGATCCCGCCCTCGAGAAGCTCGCCGACCGTGGTGACGGGCGAGACGTCGTCGAGCACCGCAGTGATCGCGCCGATGTTCAGCGCGTTCAGGCCGCCACCGAGGATGTCGCCGTTGAGAACGCCCTCCTCGCCGGTCAGCGCGTCGAGGGCGAGACCGCCACCGAGCAGGCCGTTGAGCAGGCCCTCGTCGCCGGTCAGCAGGGCGAGACCGTTGAGGATGCCCTCCTCGCCGGTGAGCGCGTCGACGTCGAGGCCGTTGAGCAGGCCCTCCTCGCCGGTGAGCGCGTCGATGGCGAGGCCGTTGAGGACGCCCTCCTCGCCGGTCAGCGCGGCGAGGCCGTTGAGCACACCCTCGTCGCCGTTCAGGAGCCCGCCGAGCAGGGCCTGGCCAGCGAGGTTGTTGAGCAGGCCGCCCTCGTTGGCGAGGTTGAGGATGTCCGCCTGACCGAGGACGTTCGCGAGCGCGTTGTCGCCGGTGAGGATGCCGCCGACGCCCGCGCCGCCGAGCAGGTTGAGGGCCGTGTCGGGGTTCAGCGTCCCGTTGAGAATGCCGCCGGCGAGGCCGTTGAGGACCGCCGGTGCCACGCCGAGGACGGCGCCGTTGCCGATGCCGTTGAGGATGCCGTTGAGGACGGTGACGTCACCGATCTCGTCGATGCCGCCGCCGAGCAGACCGTTCAGCACACCCGCGTCGAGGCCGTTCAGCACACCGCCGACGACGTCCGCGTCGACGTCCGCGCCGCCGAGGAGCCCGCCGAGGGCGCCGTTCAGCACCGGGGCGAAGACGAACGGGTTGAGCTCGTTGATCAGACCGACGTCGAGGCCGTTCAGCAGCGGAGCGACGACGTCCGCGCCGTTCAGGCTGCCCGCGAGCAGGCCGCCGAGGACGTCGTTGCCGTTGAGCAGGCCGGCGCCGTTGAGGATGCCGCCGAGGCCGTTCGCGACGCCTCCGTCGATGACGTCGGTGACGTCGAGGCCGTTGAGCAGACCTCCGGCCAGCAGACCGTTGAGGGCACCGTTCAGGGTGCCGTTGGCTACGTCGGTGCCGTTGAGCAGGCCGCTGAGCACGTCGGCGCCGTTGGCGACGTCGGTGCCGTTGAGCAGGCCGCTGAGCACGTCGTTGCCGTTGAGCGCGCCGTTGAGAACGCCGTTCAGCAGGCCGCCGTTGACGAGGCCGCCGTTGAGCAGGCCGATGTTGTTCAGGATGCTCTGGTCCCCGTTCGGGCTGAGGATGCCGGAGAGGAGGTCGCCGCCGATCAGGTCGCCACCGATGACGTCCCCGCCGATGAGGCCACCGTTGTTCACGGTGTTGCCGTCGCCGTTGACGATGGTCCCGGTGTTGCCGTTCTGGTCGCCGTTGTTGATGACGTTGCCGTCACCGGTGTTCACGACGCCGCTGTTGTTCGGGGCGTTGACGTTGTCGTCACCGGTCTGCACCGCACCGTTGCCGGTGTTGGTGTTCGTGGTGTCGTTGTCCTCGGTCAGCTCGTAGTTGTTGATGATGTAGATGATCTGGCTGACGCCGTCCTCCGCGGGCGGAAGCGTGACGCCGCCCACCTGGCCGCCGGGGACGTCGATGTCAGGAATCGAGACCCCCGCGACCTCCCGGATGCACGGGTTGTCCGCCAGCGCGAGGCGCGCCTGCTGGACCTCCTCGCCGCAGCGGGCCGAGAAGCCGGCGGCCGCCAGGGCGGCTTCCGGGTTCCGACTGAAGGCGGTGCGCGCGTCGCTGTCGCGCAGCAGATCCATGATCCACTCGAGCATCGAAGGTGCTGCCATGCCGGGCTCCCCCACCAAAATTGGTCAGTGTGACCGATCCACATCGGACCGGTTCTTCTGATCACGTTAGAAATTCACTGGAGCCGTCCATCGGGCACCATCCCCAATGCTCGGCCGGGGCCTTAGGGGCTCTCACGACACCCCCCAATCGGCGATTAGGGGGTCCGCGGGTCACAGGCCACCATCGGCGATATCCCTTGTCAAGAACGCGCAAAGCCGCTGGTCGCAGGCCTGAAGGCACGATGCGGTCACCAAATCGGACGAAGCCGGGAACTAACCGCCCAAAGGCAAGTTCGCCCGTTCGGGTGACTCTCGGTAACGGCCTTTCCGTCCGGTCAGGGTGCCAATTCGGCGCCCTCCGGGAAACAAACGGACATTCCGCCACAACGGGCCGTTAGGCCCCGCGCCGGTGCTTTTGGCAGCGATTCCGGCGGTGTGCGAATACGCACGGTCTCCATTCAGCAAACCCCGGCAGGCAACCAAACGGGCCGTGGTCCCCTCTAAGGGGTAGCAGGGGGACAGCTGGGGGGCTGACGAGTGGGTTACCGACTGGGCGTGGACCTGGGCACGTCATACACAGCCGCGACGATCGCGCGCGACGGTGGAGCCGGCGGCTCCTCGCTCGGCGCCGACTCCGCGGTGGTGCCGTCCGTGGTCTACATCGGCACGGACGGGGCCCGGCTTTACGGCCACGCCGTGGCGGATGTCGCGACGGCGGAGGCCGATCGCGTCCTGCGCGGCTTCGTGCGCCGGATCGGCGACGAGACGCCGATGATCCCGGCCGTCGGGGCGGCCTCGGCCGCGCACCGCGTGGCCGCGGAGCTCGTCGCGTGGGTCGTCGACCAGGCGAGCGTGCAGGAGGGCCGTGCGCCCGACGCCGTCGCCGTCACGCACCCCGCGACCTGGGGCCCGCACAAGCGTGAGCTCTTCGCCGCCGCCCTCGCCGAGGCCGGCGTCGCCAACGCGACGCTCGTCGCCGAGCCCGTCGCCGCCGCTGCGCTCGGTGCGCAGGACGCGGCCTACGAGCCCGGCACGAAGCTCGCGATCTACGACCTCGGCGGCCGCACGTTCGACGCGGCGGTCGTCCAGCTCGACGCGGCGGGGCAGACCTGGTCCGTCCTCGGCCGGCCGGCCGAGCTCGCCGACTTCGGCGGCGCGGACTTCGACGACCTCGTCCTCGCGCACGTCGTCTCCGGTCTGACGCCGGATCAGCAGGCTGCCTTCGCCGCCCTCGACGCCGAGGACGCCGCGACCGGCGCCGCCCTGTCCGCGCTGCGCGCCTCGTGCGTCGCGGCCAAGGAGAAGTTGTCGACCGAGACCGCCGTGACCGTGAAGGTCGCCCTGCCCGGCATCGCCGGCTCGGTGCGCCTGACCCGGTCCGAGCTCGAGGGCCTGATCGCCGGGCCGCTCGAGACGACCGTCGACGTGCTCGACTCGGTGCTGGAGAACGCCGGCGTCGCGGCCGCGGACCTCGCCGCGGTGCTGACAATCGGCGGCTCGGCCCGGATCCCGTTCGTGACCCAGCTGGTCTCGCGTCAGTTCCAGCGCCCGGTCGTCCGCGCCGGTGGGGCCACCCCCGCCACCGCGATCGCCGCGGGTGCGGTCCTCGCGCTCGGCGAGACCCCGGCCGCCGCGCCGGCCCCAGTGCTCGCCGCCGCGAAGCAGGTCGTGAAGACCGCCCGGAAGATCAAGGCCGCCCCGGTCGCCGAGGCGCCCGTGGCCGAGGCGCCCGTGGCTCCGGCGCTCCCGCTCCCGGCCCCGAGTGGCCCGAGCAGCAAGCCGATCCGTCCCCGCCGGGGTGCCCGTCGCCCCGAGGTGGTCGGGCTGGAGGGGATCGCGGTCGCGACCCCCATCGCTCCGCGTCCGGCGGTGATCCCGGCCCGGGCGGTCCGGTCGGTCGAGGCGCTCCTCGTCGAGGACGCCCCCGCCCCGATCCGCGCCGCGGAGACGCTGCCCCCGCCGCGACCGGCGCTGGAGGACCAGCTGTTCTCCGCCGTCGACGACGTCGAGCTCGAGGCCCTGCAGGCGAGCTGGACGTGGCGCTCGCTGGTGAGCGTCCGCCGCTCGATGGCGCTGACGGTCCTGACCGCCGCGATCTTCGTCGGCGCGACGGCGTGGAACCCCGCGACCCCGGCCATCACCGACAAGCCGGTGAAGGATCTGAAGGTCGCCTCCGCCCCGCGCGCGGCGAAGTAACTCCTAGGCCGAGAGGCGGTCCGGCGGCGCGAACGCGCGGCGCAGGTGCCAGGCCGCGGCCAGGAGCAGGACGGCCGCGAGCAGGGCGGCGGACGCGCGGGTGACCGCGTAGTACGCGATCGTCCGCAGGTCGCCGGAGCTGACCGCGCCGTGGAGGCCGATCAGTCCGCCGACGGCGGCGGCGCTGGCGATCACGAGCGTCCAGGACTGGCCGGGGCCGCGCCACGCGCGCAGCAGCACCGCGCCGACGACGGCGAGCCCGAGCACGCTCCCGCCGTACTGGAGCCAGGAGTACCCGGCGTGCCCGGCGTAGGTCTCGTTCAGCGCCGGGACGAGCGAGGTCCCCCACCGGTCGACGTGGGTGAACGAGTCGAGCAGGACGTGCAGCGCGGAGCCGAGCAGCAGGGCGACGACGACGAGCCCGAGTTCACGGACGTCCCGGAGCCGGCAACCGAGCCCCAGCCGGACGCCGGCCGCGCGGGCCCGCACCGCCGCCGGCGCCCCGGCGAGGACGGGGGCCGCGAGCAGCCCGTGCCAGAGCGCCCAGCCGGCGAGGCCCATCGCGAGGTCCTGGCCGAACACTCCGCTCCAGGAGTGGGTGGTCTCCGTCGGCCGGTGCGCGAGGTGGACCGGCAGGTCCGGCACCGTCGACCCGATCACCAGCGCCGACGCCGGCAGCGGCGTCCGCATCAGCGGCAGCACGACGGCCACGTGGCTGACCGTGAACGGCACCGCGCGCTCCCTCCCGAGGCCGGGCGGGTCCCCGGCCGTTCGAGGTAAGCACGCGAATCGGACGTGATCGCCCAAATCAGGGCGCACAGATCGCAAAAGTCACCCCCGCCCCACTGGGGGTGACACCCCTTGTTGGCGCCACTGGGGTGACACCCTTTCTGGCGCCAGAAAGGGTGTCACCCCCTCTCGGCGGCGCAACGTCAGCGGGACCGGGCGCTATAGCGCTCGGTCCCGCTGACGTAAGGGGCTAAAGGTGGCGCTGGCTGCTCAGGAGGAGCGGCGGCGACGGACCAGGGCGACACCGCCGAGGGTCAGGAAAGCGCCGGCGGCGGCGAGGCCACCGACCGCGGCACCGGTCTTCGGGAGGTCGGTGCCGTCGTCCTCGCCGGGAGCGTCGGCGTCGCGGCAATCGGCCGGGTCGCCGATGACGATGTTCACCCGGGTCACCAGGCCACTGGTGAGCCCGGTGGACTCGATGTAGTGCTCGCAGGTGAAGCCGGCGGGCATCCGGACCGTGACGGTCGCGGCGCCCTGCGCGTCGGCGCGGACGGTCGCGACGCGGACGACCTTGGAGTGCACGTCGACGCCGATCTGCTCGAGCGGCTCGTAGCCGTCGAGGTTCAGCGTGACCGAACCGCCGACCTCGGGGTTGGTGTCACTGGCGGAGGCGACGGGCTCGTCGAGGTACGGCGCCGCGGTGGCGGCGGTCGCTCCGAACAGCAGCGCGCCGGCCGCGACGGCGGGCGCCAGCACAGCGGCTCCGCGCAGTGAAACAGACATGACAAGTCCTCCCCGGTTTCTCCCCTGCGAAGCAACCTAAGGGCCGAGATCGGCGCGCGTCCGGGGAATCTGAGATCTTGCGGGCCCCGATTACGTGATCTTGACGAGGCGCTCCGGACGAATCGCCCGTCGCCTCCCAAAACTCCTGACGACCCGTCAGCAGCAGGCGCGATGATTCGGCCATTCCGGTGATTTCCGGACGCAGACCGCCGGATGCCCCATCGCTCACCACACGCGTCGAAACCGGTCATACCGGGACACACCCGGACAGCGCCGCAGTCACAGGCGTCCCCCTGATCAACTAGCGTCCCGCGGCACCCGGGCAAAGCGGACCTCGCAGCCCTGAGCCCCCGAGGGAGGCCCCGTGTCACCGACGCGCTCCGCGTTCGCCGCCCTCGTGGCCGCGGCGACCCTGACCCTGACCGGCGCCGCGACCGCAGCGGCCGCCCCCTACACCGACGAGCCCGAGGTCGCGGCCGGCCCGTACAACCCGTCCGTCGGCGGGATCCTGCGGCTCGACCTGTTCGGGTTCGCGCCGCTCGAGCTCGTCGAACTGGAGCTGCACTCCGACCCGGTCGCGCTCGGCTCGGTCACGACCGACGACGACGGCGAGGCCACCAAGCGCGTCCAGCTGCCGCCGTCGGCGCGCTGCCTGCACGAGGTCGTCGCGACCGGCACGACGTCGGGGTTCGTCGCGACCACGCAGATCGTCATCGGCGGCCGGGACGCGTGCGACTCGGGCTCGGGCGGCAACCTCGGCTCCGGCAACACGGGCTCCGGGAACATCGGCGAGAACAACACCGGCAACGGGAACGTCGGCAGCAACAACACGGGCGACGGCAACGTAGGGGACGACAGCACCGGGTGGGGCAACGTGGCCCACAGCGCGACGCTGACCGGCGACGCCCCCGGCCAGGTCGCGGCGGCCCTGCTGCTCGGCCTGACCGTCACCGGCGGCGTCGGGTTCCTCTGCACGCGGGGACGCCGCAGAGCCTGACGCCCCGACAGATTCGGCGCGGGCGACAAAAGCGGGTTGGTCCGATTCGGTGATCTTTCGATCACGGGTTGTGGCCCGGAAGTGGCTGGACAACTCGGACATTTCCGCACGAAGGGGGCCAAGTCGTCGCGTCCGGCAGAGCATCACGAAACGCGCGCGTACTGCGGACCTCACTAACGTCCGCCGCACGGGGGCCAAGCCGGACAACGCGGGCCCATTGCGAAGGGGCATTCCGCCATGCGCACGACCACACGCGCCGTTCTCGCCGGGGTGTGCAGCGCCACCGCGCTCGCGATCCCGGCGGCGGCCCCGGCGACGGCTGCGCCGTACACGCCGGATGCACTGCTTCAGATCAGTCTGTTCAACCCGATTCTCGGCGGGACGATCACCATCACGGTTCTCAACTTCGAGACCGGCGAGCTCATCGACATCACCCTCTCCGGCGTGGATCTCCCGCTCGGAACCCTGACGGCGAACTCGGACGGCACGGCCACCGGCGTCATCAAGCTTCCGAAGAGCGCGCTGTGCGAGCAGACGCTCACCGCGACGGGGCGCAACTCCGGCTCGGTGGCGACGTCGAGCCTCCTCATCGGTGGCCTCAACCTCTGCGGTGAGCGGACCGCGACCGAGCGGACCCTCCAGCCGACGATGCTCGCCACCCCGACGACGGGGTCGGGCAACTCCTCCCCCGCCGTCGCGACCGCGGCGGCCGCCGGCCTGGCCGTCGTCGCCGGTGCGGGCTTCCTCGCCCGGCGTCGCAAGTCGTACCACTACTGAGCCCGCGGGCCTGACCCGCCGTCAGGCCTGCGCCGGCTGCCGCTACAGCCACCCCCTCCGTCGGGACGATCTCCCGGCGGAGGGGGTCTCGGCGCGTCCGGAGCCGGAAACGTGAACCCGTTTCTTTGGAGATGACATCTCCAGTGGAAAGGGGCCGATCCCGGTGGAGATGTCATCTCCAGTGGGGGGTCAGCAGGGGGTGTCGCGGACCTCGACGGCGAGGTCGCGGACCAGCGGCTGGCGGAAGACGATCGGGTCCCCGGCCCGGTGGGGTTCGTCGAGGTTAAGGACGACCGTGCGCGGCTTCCCGCGGGGCAGCTCGACGTCGACGATGAACACCGGGTGCCCCCGCTCCCGGCCGGCGGAGACGCCGACCTCCTTGCCGTCGATCGTCGCCGACTCCAGCACGGCGCCGGAGGTCGCGGCGTAGTAGATCGTCACCCGGTGGTCGCCAGGCTGAATCGGGTAGTCCGGGCCGTCCGACCGCGAGGTCACGTACGGCGAGAGGCCGGCCGGGGCCGTGTTGGCGAGGCGGACGGTCGCGGTGACCGGCCGGTCCTCCCCGCACGCCCCGCGCTCCCAGGTCAGCGAGCGGTCGAGGTAGTAGTCGAGCTTGTTCCCGCCCTCGTTGATGATCGTCAGCCCGACGTACGGCGCGTCCGTGACCGGCACGGCGCCTGAGAGCTCGGTCTGCTCGATCAACGCCTGCAGGTCCTTGTTCGCACTCCAGACGAGCAGCCGGCGTTCGTCGGCGGCGCGGGCCAGGGCGCGGGCGAGCGCGACGGGGTCACCGACCGACCCGGTGACCTTGTCGGCCGCCGCGGCGGCGATCTCGATGAGGAACTGCTTGCGGGCCGCGTTGTCATCGGCGAAGCGGTTGTAGGCCGTGCTCTGCGTCAGCTCGACGACGTTCGCGGCGGTGAGCTGGGTGCCGTCGCGCAGTTTCGCCGGGCCGGTCACCGCGAGCAGGTAGCTGAGCACCTCCGGGTCGACGGCGACCGCGCCGTCGACGCGCTGGCCGGAGTGCCGCTGCCACATGTCGGCCCAGATCGCGGCCGCGTAGGGGAAGTGGGGCGAGAGGTTGCTGTTGAGGAACAGCGTCTTGGTGGCGGCGTTGCGGTAGAGCTCCTCGTACTCGGTGTCGAACCGGATCTTCGCGGTGACGCCCTTCAGCTCGTCGTCGTTGTGGAACCCGACGAAGTCGATCTTCCCCTTCGACGCCTTCACGATCGCGAACGCGCCGGGGAGGCCGCCGGTCCCCCGGGCCTCGGCGTTGTTCTGAAACCCGAGGAAGTAGGTCTGCGGTTTGGCCGAGCCGAGCATCGGCGGCAGCAGCTGCGCCGCCTGCTGGGAAGCTTCAGCCATATGGGCCAACGGACGCAGCTCGTCGAGGAGGTCGACGCGGGCGTCGTCGACGACCGGGAGGTACGTCGAGGCGGGCAGCTGCTCGGTGCGCGCGATGGCGCGGTCGATCGACGCGGCGGCCGAGTCGAGGGCCGGAGTCACGCGCTGCAGGGCGGCGATGTCGATGCGGCCGTCGTCCCCGCGGACGGCGGACGGGTCGATCGTCGTGCCCGCCTCGACCAGCTCCGGCAGCGCGTTGCGACCGAGCTCGTTCGCGACCCCGGTGATGCCCCGCGCCGTCTCGAACGGGTCGCCGAGCACCGGGATGCGGCTGATCACCGCCCACGCGGGGCCGCTCGTGAGTTTGTGGGACCGAGTAGCCTGACGCGCAATCAGATCTGCGGACGCGGTGGCGGACGGGATGTCGGCCGCGAGCAGTTGCGCGCGCAGCTGCGGGGCGCCGGCGCGGACCTTGTTCAGCTCACTGCGCGCCATCATCGCGGTGACGCCGACCCACACGAGACCGAGCACGCCGAGCACGACGGCGCCGACCACACCCAGCTGCAACGCACGCCAGCGACGCGGGTGCCGCCGCCGTAACCGGCGTAGCGATCTCCGCACCTTCCGACCCCCGTGCCTCACCCGTACGTCCGTTGCTCAGCTCTTCGATCTTGCCTTACCGTCCAGCACTAATCAGATCCGGCGCACCACGCGCCCGTGGTGCGCCCCACGAGGGGGCACAACATGAACTGGACCAAGAGCGTCTGCGCAATCGCGACCGCGACCGCCATCGGCCTGGGGACGGTGGGCGCCGCGCCCGCTGAGGCCGCGCCCGCCCCCTACACGCCACAGCCCACGGTGACGGTCTCCAAGACGAACCCGGGGCGGGGCGCCACGATCACGATCAAGGGGGCGAAGTTCAAGCCGCGTGAGCAGATCGTCGTCAAGATCCGCTCGAAGGCCGAGACCCTCAAGACCTTCAAGGCCAACCGCAAGGGCGGGTTCACGAGCAAGATCACGATCCCGCGCAAGTACAAGTGCGAGCACACGCTCGTCGTGCGGGGGAAGTCCTCGAAGCTGGTCGTGCTGACCCAGCTCTTCATCGGCAAGCGGCGGGCGTGCCGCTGATCCCCCGGCCGCGAATTCACTGACACAGCACGAAGTCCGGGTCCCTTCGGGGGCCCGGACTTCTGTGTTCGCTCGTTACGCCGATCGGGTGAAGTTGAGCCCCGGTCAGGGCGTGGTGTTGGACACGGTCGTGGCCTTCGGCTTCTTCTTCGGCTTCGCGGCCTTGGCGGGCTTGTCGTCGGCAGCCGCCGGGGTGTCGGTGGTGACGCTCGTCGGCGTCGTGACCGCGGGCGGCGGCGTGGTCGCGTCGTCGGTCAGGTAGTACGCACCCCCGGCGAGGACGCCGGCGGCGACGACCACGGCCGCAGCACGGGGCCAGGTGAGCAGGCGCCGACGCGGGGCCGGGACGATCGGGACGGTCTCGTCCGGGAGCGTCTCGGGCGTGCGCGGGGTCGGGACCTTCTGCGGCGCCGGGGCGTCGTCCAGCGACGGCGGGGCGGCCGGGATCAGCGGCGGCGTCGCGGGCGGGCCGCCGGCAGCGACCGCTGCGGCCGCGGGGACCGCGGCGGCGGCCGTGGCGACCGGAGCCGAGCCGCCGGTGCGGGCGGCCGGGATCGTGGCCGACGCGGCCTGGGAGTCGAAGAACGCTCGCGCGTGGGCGACCGCGAGGTCGGCGCCGCGCCGCGGAGCGGGGGCGGTGACGGCCATCGGGGCGGCGAGCGAGAGCACGGCCCCGGCGGCGACCATCGCCTTGGGGTCGAGCGCGCGCAGGATCGTGATGCCCTCGGGCAGGTCCTCGGCGAGCATCTCGGTCACGAGCGGGATCTGCACCGAGCCGCCGGTGAGGAGGACGGCGCTCAGGTCCTCGACGCCGTAGCCGGCGGACGCGATGGCGTCGACGAAGAAGGCGACCGACTGACCGATCTTGTCGGCGATGAGGCCGTCGAAGGTCTCGCGCTCGAGCGGGACGGTCACGGTCTCGCCGTCGAGCAGGACCGAGACGGAAGCGGTCGGCTCGCTGCTCAGCGTTTCCTTGGCGGCGACGCTGGCCGCGCGCAGTTTCGCGAGCGCGCGCAGGACCTCGGGCGTCACGTCGGAGCCGTCGAGGCCGGCCCAGGACGCCGCGTCGACGGCGTCGAGGACGCGCTTGAGGACGGCGTCGTCGAAGTCGATGCCCCCGAGCCCGTCGAGCCCGGCGGCCGCGCCGACGCGGGTGAACCGACCGTCGGCGGAGGTCGTCAGGATCGCGACGTCGAGCGTGCCGCCGCCGAGGTCGTAGACCGCGAGCGTCGCGGGGTGGCTGATCAGGCCGGTACCGGCGTAGCCGACGGCGACCGCCTCGGGCTCGGTGATCAGCGTGACCGGCGGGAGCTGCTGCGCGGCGAGGGCGCCGAGCAGGAGGTCGAGCTTGCGGCGGGTCCAGGAGGCGGGGTGGGTCACGGCGATCTCGGCCGGGCGCTCGCCCTCGCGGGCGGTGGCGACGGCGACGACCCAGGCGAGAATCGCGGCGGCGAGGTCGTGGGCGTAGCACTCGACGCGGTCCGCGGCGGTGGCGCCGAGGACCAGCGGGACCTCGTCGCCGATGCGGCGCTTGAAGTGCCGGGCGACGCGCTCGGGCGCCTCCGGGGCGCGGTCCTCCGCGGCCTCGCCGAACAGGACCTTGCCGTCGGGGGCGAGGAACACGACCGACGGCACCGCGGCGGATCGCGACCCCAGCACCAACGGCTCCGGGCGTCCGCCCGCACGGAGCACGGCCGCGGCCGTGAAGGTCGTGCCCAGGTCAATGCCGAGCCGGTACGTCATTCGTTCCCCCCATGAAGACGCGGCCCCCGCCGCATCTTCCGTCCGGTTTTCGCCCCGAGGGGTAAACCGGTCCCCGCGGCAGACGATAGGTCTGCGTGTGCGGTCAGACGAGGCGATGCGTCCGTCCGTTCCCCTCCCCTCTGTGCCCGTTTGATGTTGGGCCGTTCGGGTGAGACCGAAATGGTCCGTTCAGATCGGATCGGCGAGGGTTGGTCCGGCGCGCAATTCGGGCGGAACCGGCGCGCGGGGCACACCGTCGTAGGGGAGCGACCGTGGCGGTCATACCACACACTGTCGTCACATCTGTCACATCAACACCAGCAGCGCTAGCCTGCAACAGCTTGGCCGGTCTCCCAGCCGGCCGCCGCGGACGACGGGGGATCTCGTGACTTTCCAGGACTACGTGCGGGTGCTCCGCGAGCGCTGGCTGCTGGTGGTGTTCGGCCTCATCCTCGGCGTCACCGGCGCCGGCGCCCACGCCTTCCTCGCGACCGAGCAGTACTCGACGAGCGCGACCTTCTTCATCGCGACCACGGACCTGGGCGACGACGTCACCAAGGCCTATCAGGGCAGCCTGCTCTCGGAGCAGAAGATCAAGTCCTACACCGAGCTCGCGACCGGTCGCCGGATGAAGGAGCAGGTCGAGCAGGTCCTCGGCGCTCCGCTGGGCAGCGCCTCGCTCGGGGCGAGCGCACGCCCGGACACCGTTCTGCTCACGATCTCCGTCACCGACCCGTCGCCGCAGCGCGCGCAGCGCATCGCGCAGATCGCCTCGACCGAGTTCGTCGCGTTGGTGAACGAGGTCGAGAAGCCGGTCGCCGGCGGCACGCCCGCCGTCACCGCGAAGATCGTGCAGACCCCGACGCTGCCGGATGCCCCCGTCTCGCCGAAGCCCGCGCGCGACTTCGCGCTCGGCATCGTCCTCGGCGCGATGCTCGGCGTCGGCCTGGCCGTCCTGCGCCACACCCTCGACCGCTCGGTGAAGACCACCGACGCTCTCTCCGCGCTCGTCGAGGCCCCGGTCATGGGCGCGACCTCGTTCGACCCGGACGTCAAGACCAGCCCGCTCGTCGTCTTCGACGCCCCGCAGTCCGGTCTCGCCGAGTCGTTCCGCCAGCTGCGGACGAACCTACAGTACGTCGACCTCGACAACACCGCGAAGCTGATCGTGGTCACGAGCTCGCTGCCATCGGAGGGCAAGACCACGACGAGTTGCAACCTCGCGATCGCGCTCGCGCAGGGCGGCGCCCGGGTCGCGCTGGTCGAGGCGGACCTGCGCCGGCCGAAGGCCGCGCATGTGCTCGGTCTGGACAACGCCGTCGGCCTGACGAACGTGCTGACCGGTCAGCTCCCGCTGGCGTCCGCGATCCAGCCGTGGGGCGACGGGCTCTTCGACTTCCTCGGCAGCGGTCCGCTGCCGCCGAACCCGAGCGAGCTGTTGGCCTCACGCCAGATGGGCGATGTGCTCGACGAGCTCGGCCGCAACTACGACATCGTGCTCTTCGACGCCCCGCCGACCCTGCCGGTCGCCGACGCGGCCGTGCTCACCGCGCAGTGCCACGGTGCGCTGTTCATCGCCCGCCACGGCAAGGTGACCCTCGATCAGGTCCGGGCCGCTGCAGACACGCTGCACCGGGTCTCGGCGAACGTCTTCGGCGTCATCCTCACGATGGCCCCGCGCTCGAAGGGCAAGGGCGGCTACTACTACGAGTACGGCTACTCCGCCGCTCCCGGCACCGTGGTGTCGAGTGGGCTGCAGTCGTCGATGAAGGTCCAGTCCGGCAAGCTCCGCTCGCCCCGGACCCGCAAGGCCATCGAGGCCCAGCAGGCCGGCAACATCTCCGAGGCCGAGACCCTCCTCCGCGCCGCCGGCGGCGCGATGACGTCCAACGGCGTCGTCGACTGGGTCGAAACGCCGGTCCCCGCAGCCGAGACCCCTTTCGTCCCGGCCTCTCGGAACGGCGGGACCGTTACGCAAGGCAGCGCGGACGACATTGTCGTTATCACGACAGGCAGGAAGCCCGATGCGGCTTCGCAGCGAACGCAGCCGTAGTTATGGGTTTCGAGGCAGCGCATCATGCGCTGGCGGTCAGTGGAGTGCGCTGTGGCTGAGATTCTCGTCCTCGGAACCGCTGACTGGCACCAGCCGATCGCGACAAATCAGCATTACGCCGTGCGCGAGTTGTCCCGAAGCCGTCCTGTCACGTACATCGAATCGATGGGACTGCGTCAGCCCGAGTTAAGTCTGCGCGATCTTCGCCGCGTAGCCAAGCGGCTATCACCACGCCAGTCAGCCGTGTCTGTCCGCCGGCCGTGTCCGCCCAATGTCCGCGTGGTCACCCCATTAGTCCTCCCGCGGCACACCGGTCTTGCACGGCGAATCAACCGGCCGCGCGTTCACGCTTTGGCGCAGTCGTGGTTTGAGTCAGCGGAACCGCGCCTGCTGTGGACCTACACCCCCGTCACCTACGGATTGGAAGAGCACGCGACCGCAACGGTCTACCACTGCGTCGACCTCCTAGGAGAGGTCGAGGGCATTCCCCGCGATCTGATCTGGCGAGAAGAAGAGCGCATGGCGGCGCTAGGCGTCCATGCCTTTGGCACCAGCGAGCACGTTGTGGCGCATCTTCGTGATCGAGGCTTTATCCGAGTTGGTTATTGGCCGAACGTGGCCGACACCGAGGTGATCGCAGCGGCTAGGCCGAGCCAGTCGAACCGCGTGCCTCGGCGAGCAGTCTTCGCCGGGAACTTGTCGCCCCAGAAGATTGATTTTGACCTCCTTCTGGGCCTTGTGGGCGCGGGCTTCGATGTACACCTCGCTGGACCTGTGGCGGAAGGCGGAGGCTCGGCCCGATCCGCGCTCTCCGAGCTCAGAGACGCTGGCGCGACTTACCACGGGCTTCTCGAACCCCTGCAACTTGCCAAGCTGTACTGGACGGCCGAGGTCGGGCTGATCCCGTACCTCGATAATCCGTATACCCGCGGCGTGAACCCACTAAAAACTTTCGAATACCTCGCCGCCGGACTCGCTGTGGTGTCCACCCCGTTGCCCTCCGTCACACCGATTTCCAATCACGTCGTTATGGCTGCCGGCAGAGACGCGTTCATACGAGCGGTGGAAGAACTCGCTCACCCAGCGGACCCCGAGCCCCGGCTCAAAATCGCCCAGGCGCATAGCTGGACTCAGCGCGGCGATGAGATCCGGGCGACGGCGGACCGTCTGCTCCGCGGACTGCACCATGCCGAGCTGTGACGTCACCGTTTGCGTGAGAGCTATCTCCTTCGGCGAGGGGACTGGAGGCCTCGAGCGCGCGGCAGCGCAGCATGTAGCGGGACTCATCGAGGCCGGATTGGAAGTACGGCTAATCACTCCCATAGGCCTTCCCGACGGCCTGCCTCGCGCAGTGTCCTATGTCTCCCTTCCTTGGCCGCGACGATCGCCGTCGCGCGGACCGCTTTTCTCAATCGCGTACTGGGCTTGGTGTCGGCGGCTCGCCCGCGAACTCCATCGGACGGAGTCTCCTCTCGTCCACTTCCACGGTGCCTCGGCTGGGGCTCTCCGTTGGTGGCAGCCGCCTCCGGCGACCGCTGTGGTCGTGAACCCACACGGGATGGAGGAATTTGCGAAGTGCAGCCCGTTCCGCCGGCTGGGCCGAGCGCCGCTGAGGCATCTGTCGCGCGGGGCGCAGCGCGCCGACGCCGTGATCTCGACCGACGACTCGTTGACGCCTGCGGTTGTCCGGAACCTCGGAGTCCAACCCGAGAAGGTCGTCGTAATCCCGAATGCTGTAGATGTCGAGCGGCTCGCCGCACTCTCGCTAGGCGCGCCGCTTCCCGATCACTTCCGTATCGTGACCGTCGGCCGGCTGGTCCTCAACAAGGGCTATGACCTTCTGCTAGAAGCGTTGAAAGACGCCACCGTTCGTCGCGTTCTGCCCCACGGGTGGCGCTGGGACCACTACGGGAGCGGGCCGCTCTTCCCAGATCTACAACAACGCGCCGCGGAGGAGCCCGTCGTCCCGCTGAAGATGCACACCGCACAGCCCGATCTAGTGGTCCAGCAAGCACTGGCCTCCTGCGACCTGTTCATCCAGCCCTCGCGATACGAGGGCAGCAGCTTGACCACTTTGGAAGCGATGGCGCACGGTCGACTAGTCGTCGGGACCCCAGTTGGCGGCATCCCCGACAAAATTGTTGATGGCAGAACCGGAATCCTGGCTTCCGCGGCAACGGCTCCGGGCATCAGCGAGGCGATCGAGCGAGCTCTGCGGGCAGACCGTGAAGCGATTTCCAGCGCGGCATGCGCGCTGGTTTACGAACGTTTCAGCCAGGCGGCGTCGGTCGGTGCCCATCTTGCGCTTTATGACAAAATGCGCGTCAACGGAAACCCGCAATGATCGGGGATCGCTCGAGCGCACCGAAGGTAGTGCACATTGTCCGTGAGTACGGCCACGGAACTGGAGTGGGCAGCGTTGTGGCCTCCGTTGACTCCGCCCTCAAGATACTGGGCTATGAGTCCTCAGTTCACGCGCTCGATAGACCTCTCCGCACTCGTGTTCGAAGGGGGCGCCTCACCACAAAACTTGCCCTTTTGGTGGACCTGCTGCGATTCGGCTCCGTCGAAAGCGCGCGCGTTTGGTGGCGGTTCGGCCGAGATACAAACACCGTCGTCATCAGTCACAACGACTGCTTAGTCGGCGACATCTTCGTGAATCACGGTCTCCTCGCGGAGGCGCTGCGCCGACGGTATCCGACGGGTTTTTCGGGTCGCAATCCGATTCACTGGTACCTTCTCCCCCGGGATTGGATCAAGTATTCGCGCTTGAGCGGCCGGCACGCGGTGGTGTGCCTAAATTCCCTCGATGCCGAACTCCTTACTTCACACTACCCGCGGTGTGGGGCGCCGATAAGTGTTATTCCGAACGGCGTAGAGTTGACCAGGTTCTCGCCACCGACTCCGTCGGAACGCATCGCTGCTCGTTCCGCGCTCGGTTTCAACAATGAGCTTACCGCTCTTTTCGTCGGTCACGAGTTCGAACGCAAGGGGCTCCACGTGGTCCTGCAGGCGCTCCGCGATGCACCCAGCTGGCGGCTGGTGGTCGTCGGTGGCGACGCGGAACAGATAAGGGCCGCACAGGCGAGCCCCGCTTTTCGACATGTGGCTGATCGCGTTGTGTACGTTGGAAGCCAGTCGGATGCCCGCCCCTTCTACATAGCAGCGGACGCCCTCGTTCTCCCGACTCAGTACGAAACTGCCCCGCTGGTGCTCTTGGAGGCGCTGGCCTGCGGCATCCCTTGTTTGATGACCGAAACAGGTCTCGCTCGGGATCTAATTGGGGACGACCTTACTGGTTATGTAGTCGCCCCGAACCCGTCAGAGATCGCACGGCGCTTGCAGGATCTGCAAGAGACCTTTGAGACCTCATCACGCGAAGTGGTCGCCGAGCAATGCCGCGACCGAGTCATGGAGTACTCCTGGCTCAGTATCGGTAAGCGCTACGCGGATCTGATCGACAGCGTCCACCGCACGAAATCCGGTCGTGTATGAAGGGCTTTCGGTCACTCTTGCTGGGCGGAATTGCCGGCAAGGCCCTCGGCGTGGTGCGAGAGGTGCAACTTGCCTACTTCTTCGGCACCTCGAGCGAGGCTGCGGCGTACCGAATTGCCCAAGCAGCAACCCTCGTTCCAGTAAATTTCTTCACTGCCGACGCACTGTCATCAGGATTCTTGCCCAACTATTCGCGCTTGCACGCCGAGAATCTTCTTAGGGCCTATGCGTTTTATCGTGCGATCAATCGCCTGACGCTTATGCTCTCTGTTGCGATCGCTGCAGGGTTGGCTCTCGTGCCAACTCTCCTGGTTAGTCTGCTCGCTCCTGGAGTTCGCGAGGACACCGCGCGACTGGCCGCTTCGATGCTGGTTGTCATGGCGGTGGGTGTGCCGTTCTACGTCTCCACCGCGCTCGCCTCGTATCTGCTGATGGCGCATGAACAGTTTCACCTGTCGTCCGTACGCGCGTCGGTGCAAAGCCTCGGCTTGATCGCAGGCACGACTGCCGCGGTTTGGTTCAACAGACCCGCATTCCTGGCCTGGGGGTTTACTGGGGCCTACATCGCACTGGCGCTGGCAAGTTATATAAGGGTCCGACCGCTACGGCCGGCGGAGTTTGCTCGTTCTGATCGCCAAACGATGCGTGCATTGGCACGGTTCTGGCGAACAATGCGACCGATGTTGGTAGTGCCGGTCGCGTTCCAAGGGGCCTACGTCGTCGAGCGGGTCTGTTCCAGTTGGATCAGCGACACTGCTGTTGCGTCGGTGGATTATGCACGGCTGGTTACTGACACTGCCGTTGTACTTGCGGCGGGCCCACTGGGCATGGCGGTGCTCGTCGCACATTCGAAAAAACGGAACGACGAGCTCCGCTCGGAATTGGCGGCCCTTGCCGCCACCTGTACTGTCGTTCTACTGCCCGCGGCAGTCCTGCTTCTCACGCTGGCTGAGCCACTGACAAAGCTCCTTTTTGAACGCGGCGAGTACGACGCTCGCTCGACCGATACTACTGCCGCAATTCTGGCCGCGTCGGGTGCTTCGCTCTGGGCACAGGTCGCTGGTTACGTGATCGTGAAATCTCTGAGCGCTCAGGAACGGACCGGTACCGCTGGTCTCGTCATCGGGGTTTCGTGCCTTGGCAGCGCGGCCACAAACCTCGCGTTGCACAACGCTCTCGGGCCGACCAGCCTCGGCTTAGCAGTGACTGTTGGCGCGCTTCTGCTGTTCGGGGGCGGCCTACTGACGAACGGCATCCTCATCGAGACTGCCATGCTTTCGGCACCGGCTGGACGCGCGGCTCTCTGCGCCGCCGGTGTCCACCTTGTATTGACACTCGGTACTGATCTGCCAGCATCCGCCGTGGGCGTCGCGGCCTGCGCAGCCTGTGTGGTTGCCGTGATCGGAGATAAGAATGGCGTACTTCGTCTTCGCCACGCGGTCGCCCTGGTGCGAGGCTAGGAGGGGGAAGTGGTCATGATGGGGACACATAGAGCCGCGGGAAGTCGCGGCGCGCCCACGCCCTTCAACTCCCACCCACCAGCCGTGACGAACTCGACGCCCCGCCGTCTCGGGGATGGACTCCTGGTGTCCGTTCTCGTTCTGACGACAATCAGTTTCTCCTGGAAATTCGGTGGCTTTCACCTCGGGGTTGCGGAGATCTTCTTAGCGCTAGCCGCCGTTGTGCTCGTTCCCGTGCTGATCAAGAATCCGCTGCCAGCAGGGTACCTAGCGTTCGCATACCTGTACTTCACGTGGTGTGTCACATCGCAGTTCTGGACCGAAGACAACCGCGCGAGTCTCGGCCCTATGATTCAATACATACAGTTTATTCTTATTGCAACACTAGTATTCTCGACCGCATCGAGCGAACAGTCAGTGGCGAGATGCCTTAGAGGGTACATAGCTGCTTCATGCCTCCTCGCAACAGCGGTGGTCATCTACGCAGCGAAGAGCGGATCTTTTTCCTATGTCTATTTTCTGGACTACCAAAAGAATCTGCTCGGCGCGATCGTCGGAAACTCGATTCCCCTGATCGTCGCACTGATGACACTTCCACGGAATCGTCCCTGGCTGCTTCGGGCCGCTTTGGTGCTGAATATCTGTGTGCTTTTCATGAGTACATCGCGTGGGTCAATGATTGGCGCAGTTGTTGGTACGGTCATCACTCTCGCGCTCTGTAACCAGTTGCGCCGCTCAGTCCAAATCCTGGCCACCGGCGCGGTCGTATTCTTCCTGTACATCACCTACCTCGCGCCTGGCTACACACAAGGATTAACGGATTTCTCCAGAGAGTCGTCAGCGTACAGTCGCATCGTCATCTTCAAGGATGCAATCGAACAGATCCGCGATAACTTCTTCCTCGGTTCCGGTATCGGTTCGTACCATATCGAGCTGCCACACATTGGATTTAGCCAGGACGATCCGAGCAACCTCTTTCTCTTGACCATGGTCGAGGTCGGTGTCATCGGAACCTTCTTCTTTGTAGGAATTCTCGGCGCCATAGCTTCGCGCGCCCTCCGGAATCGAGAGCTGTTCCGAGCGGATCCGGCAAAGCGCGCGCTCTCGGCCGGACTCGCTGGCGCCTTCGCGTCCCACTTAGCCCACATTCAGATGGACGTGTCATGGGTTCGAGGAGCTGGCACATTTATGTTCGCCTGTGTAGGTCTCATGTTCGCCCTCGCCAGGCTCGCGACAGACGACGGCCGCAACGAGCGTTCGAGCCCCGCCGTTTAGGTCAACTGCGCCATCCAAATCACGCCGGCAGGGCTAGGGTGGATCCCGCCAAGGCGACACAGGTGCAGGGCTGCGGACTCGGCGAGCCCGAGTGGCTCGGAAGGTGGGTGCGTAGGTGCTACAGGCCCTGTCGGGAAGAGCTTATCTCGCCGTTAATCGGCTGCTCGATAAGCGTGGTTTTCAAGTAACGCGGGTTGTGCCGAATCCGCATCGGCGGCTTACCTATCTCGACCTCGTTCTCGATAGCATCATGAGGCGATACGAGGAGAGCCCTACAGTCGTACAGGTCGGAGCCAACGATGGTCGCCTCGCTGATCCCCTAACGCAGATTCTTCGGGACGCTCGTATTCAAGCGCTGCTGATCGAGCCGCTCCCAGCCCGATTCGATGAGCTTCGCCGACTCCACGCCGAGTCAGCCCCCCGTATACGACTAGCTCAGACTGCGATCGGTCGCAAGGAAGGCGAACTGGACCTGTTCTATATCGACGACGAAGCTCTAGCAGCCCATGGCCTGCCGGCTGAGATGCGGGGAATGGCCTCGGCTCAGCGTAGCGTCCTGGCCAAAGCCGAGAAACACCACCCGGGTGTGGGCCAGCACGTGCGTAAACTCACCGTGCCGATGCGCACGCTCGCCTCTGTTCTCTTGGAGCACGCGATCACAAACGTGATGTTGCTCCAGGTCGATACTGAAGGATACGACGCAGAGATTGTTGGTGCCGCGCTGGACGAAGGCCTGGTGCCCGCCGTTATTCAGTTTGAGTTTCGCCACCTAAGTGCGGTAGCACTGAAGGCCCTCATCGCCCGCTTGGAGAAACTCGGATACTTCGTCTCGGTTTCATCGCCGGACGACATGCTAGCCGTACGTGCAGATCTCGCCTCGCCTTTTGCGAGATGAGATGGGTCGCTCTGGACCAGAGAGACGAAGGTGCGCAACGCCCGCGGGTCAGTTCCCGCCGACAACTGCTTGCAAGTGCATCAGGATGTTCTCGGCAAAGGTGTCCGGACTAAACCGATCACTATACTCGCGGATCTTACTCGAATCGTAGTCGCTCGAACGGAAATTCGTCAGAGCGCGGCAAATTTGATCCGCCGTAGGCCGATCAAAAAACTGGCCGGTCACACCTTCCTCAACGGAATCGAGATATCCGCCGGCCCGTAGCGCCAAAGTAGGCTTTCCGAAGGCGAAGCCTTCGACAGGTGAAAGGCCAAAGTCTTCGAAGGACGACGCGACCACCGCGGAACAGTTCGCATAGAGCCAGCGCAGTTGGGCGTCGGTTATGTCCGTAAGGCCGACAACATTCGGTGGCCAGTGGTGGGCGGCATTTGGCAGTCCTCCGACTACGACCAGGGGCGCCCTAGTGGTCGCAGCGGCCTGGCAGACTTGAGAGACATTCTTGTAGCCACGCCGGCGCGCAACGGTCAGGAAGAAGCCAGGAGCCAGGCCAGCCACCGGGAGTTGCGCACCCTGAGGTTCGACACCATAGGGGGGATGAACAACCGTGGCTTCGATGCCGTATGCAGAGTGGATCCGGTTTTTCACGCTCGTCGAGTTTGCGAGGTAGCGGTCCGACGACCGGGCCGCTTCCTGATCAGCCTTCAGGAGATACCGACGCATGGCCACATAGACCATTCGGACATGTATCCCCTGGTCGGTGAAGTAGTCGTCTGGCTGGTACAACCAGCGTGGTGGGTTGTGGCAATAGACCAGCTTCGGCGCCAGCGTACGCACGCCGTGAGCCCATCCAGCACTGCTGCACAGGACGACATCCGCGTCTTGGACGTTGGTCCGGGCGAAGCTGCTCGCCAAGAATGGAAACGCGAACCGTTGGTCTCGGCGCAGCACCGTCACCCGGTTCAGAGGGAGCGGCCTCACATCGTAGGCCGCGAACTCCGGGAATGTCCTGGAGGGATCATAAAGGCTCGTAATCACGTAGGCGTCGGGAAGCGCTTGCAGAAGACGCAATACGACTCTTTCCGCGCCCGCTCTCGCGGTGAGGAAATCCTGGGCGATCGCGACCCTCATCCAAAGCCCTAACGTACCGAGGAAAATTCAACCAATGGTTCGTGCCCGCATACGGGCCGAGTCGACCGGGGCTAGTACGCGCCCGATCCGGCGATCACGGCGCGCGCAGTCTTGCAGAGAATTGCGACATCGTGGGTGAGCGACCAGTTCTCGACGTAGCGAATGTCGAGGGCTTCGCGCTCGCCTGGAGTTACGTCCGAGCGGCCACTAACTTGCCACAGCCCCGTCATACCCGGCTTCACCAGCAACTTGCGGCGGTAGTCGCTGCTGAACGCGTCGAACTCATGCGCCGGCTGCGGCCGGGGGCCAACGAGCGACATCGTGCCGTTGAGGACATTCAGCAACTGCGGGAGCTCGTCGACCGAGTACTTGCGCAGGAACCGGCCGATCGGCGTGATGCGCGGGTCGTGGCCGCCCTTCGCGAGGGCGAGGTCGCCGTCCTCGGTGAAGCGGAGCTGGTCAGCGTTCGGGACCATCGTCCGGAACTTGTAGACGTGGAACGCCTTGCCGTTCAAGCCGAGGCGCTGCTGCTTGAACAATGGGTTCTTGCGGTCGCCGGCCCAGATGATGAGGGCCACCGGGATGAGGATCGGCGAAATCAGGACCAGACCGACCAGGGCGGCCGTCCGGTCGAAAATTCCCTTCACGACCCGGGCGGGGCCGCTCAGCCGAGGTCGAGCCACCTGCAGCATCGGGGAGTTGCCCGCCGAGCGGATCGTCACCCGCGCGCCGCTGATGTCGCTCAGACCCGAGCAGACAACCAGGTCCGTGCCGAGGTGCTCCAGGCGCCAGCTCAGCCGGCGCATGTCATCGCCGTTCAGGAGCGCGCTGGACAGGACAGTCACGACCTCGGCTTCGCTCTTCGCGACGGCGTCGACGATGTCGTCCAGATTCCCGTAGGCCTGCAGGCCGGTGTCGAACAGCTCGGTCGGGTCGCCCTCGGTCAGGCACGCACCGACGACGTCCATGCCGTGGGTCTTGTCCGCGCGGAGCCGGGTCAGGGTCCACCGCACGGCGCCGGGCGACCCGACGAGCAAGGTGCGCTGCACACAGCTTCCCGAGGCCCGCTGGCGGGCCAGCCACACCCGCTGCACCCCGCGGCCCAGGAGGCTGAGCGCCACCGTGCCCGGGATCGCCATGACCACCCAGCCGCGGCTGATCTCCGCTTTGAAGGCGTAGGACACGAACGCGACCGTGGCCATCATGAGCACGCCCGCGTGCAGGACCCGGCGGCACGCCTCGGTACCGACGCCGATGAACCGGTGCTCGTAGGCACGGCTCATGGTCACCAGGAGCACCCACAGCGGGGCGAGGGCGAGCGAGCCGGCGATGTAGAGGGTGGGGGCCGCCTCGCCGAAGCGAAGGGCCACCGCGAGCCCCGCCGCCCCAAGGGCGGCGGTGATGTCGATGAGGACCGAGACCGCGATGTAGGTGGTCTGCCACTCGCGGCGGCGGGTGCGGGTCCGGGTCGGGGCTGGGGCGGCGAGGTCGAGGGCGAGGTCGTCGACGGGCCGGCGCATCTCCGGCAGGCCGTGCCCCGCCAGGACGCTCATCGGAGCCCGTCCGAGGTGGTGAAGTACTGAACTAACAAGTGGTGCCGCCTCCCCCGCGACAAGCCCGCCCCCGCGGGTGGTGCCCAACCTCTGACTCAGGCGCTGTCCGATTGGTTCCACCGTGAGGCGAGCCGTCGAAAAATCTCTGAGCTCGGCTATTAAGCGCCCGTATTCCCCTCACTGTCTGTACTGAATTCGGTGGAACTTCGAATTCATCCGTTTGGCGCAGCGGAGTGGAATCTTCAGCTATTCACGGTGTTTCGTGTGTCCGATTCGCCCAGGTAGACCCAGGTTTGCCGGGTCAATCGGCCGCGCGAACGCGCCCCGGACAGGGGTAGTGGCGTGAACCTCCACGCGGGTTAATGTCGGCTACCGCAGGTGATTTGTGAGAGGTGCTCCACGTCTCACGCAAGACGCACAGAGAGTCCCCAGAAAAGAGCCCCCGACGGGCTCAGATCGCGACGATCTCCGCGATCGTCTGGACCGCCTCGGCGATCTGCGTGGCGGCCTGGTGGTGGATCTTCTGCGGCCGGCCGATGGGGTCGACGATCGCGTCGTCGTCCGCGCTCTTGGGCCGGATCGTCCCCCGCTTGCGGCGGGCGCGGTCGACGAGGGCGTGGGCGCGCTCGACGGGGTCGAGCGGGAGGTCGCCGGGGTCGATCGAGGCGGCGAGGCGCGCGAACTCGCGCAGCGCGAACGCCTTCGGCAGGGCCTGCGGGGCGAGGGTCAGGACCGCGACCCGGT
Source organism: Sporichthya polymorpha DSM 43042 (assembly GCF_000384115.1). Taxonomy (NCBI): domain Bacteria; kingdom Bacillati; phylum Actinomycetota; class Actinomycetes; order Sporichthyales; family Sporichthyaceae; genus Sporichthya; species Sporichthya polymorpha. Next base: position 2,389,726 of record NZ_KB913029.1, on the reverse strand, counting down.
GCTCCGGGGTGGCGGTGAGGACGACGTCGGCCCAGTCGACCAGCCAGGCCTCCAGCTGCCGGGAGACGAACCGGTCCGCGTAGGGGCCGTCGAGCTTCCACGGCTCCAGCTCGCGGCGGGTGTCGGGGTGGATCTGGCGCCCGACGATCGCCTGCGTCCCCGCGCTCCCGAGCGCGAAGCGGGTCACCCCGTCCCCCAGCCGCTCGGCCAGGAAGTGAGCCGTCAGCAGCTCCGCGAACGCCGACCGGCAGATGTTCCCCGTGCAGACGAACAGGATCCGGAACCCGGGGTCGAGCACCCCCGCCGCCTCACCGTCCGTCCCTCCCACGGCCGAAACCCTAGTGGGGCGGCCCGGCCACCCCGTTGAGGCCGGGCCGGGTGAGCGCGGCCGGGTCACTCCCAGGCGGCCAGCAGCGCCGCGGGCTCGACCGCGATCACGTTCTCGACCGCGCAGCCGGCGCGGCTCACGACCACCAGCGGGGTCTCGTCGCTCGCACCGGGGACCTGGGCGCGGTGCCGCACAAGCTGTGACAGGTCCCGCGCGTCGAAAGGAGCCTTCTCCCGCCACTTGATCGCCCCGACCGCGTGCACGACCCGCGCCACGGGCTCCCGGTCGGCGAACACGAGGTCGACCTCGGGATCGTTGGTCCGCGTCCAGTAGCCGCCGACGGCGCCGACGTCAGCGGCGGCCAGCAGCTCTGCGAGTGGCAGTCGCAGCACGGACTCGCGCAGCACGGGCTCGATCGCCCGGCCGCGCCAGGCGGCCCATCCCGCCTCGATCCGGCGATGGACACGGTCGCCGCGCCCGCGCTCGATCTCCGGCATGCCCGGCCCCAGGAAGGCGAGCCAGAACCGCAGGTACGGATCGCTCACGCGGTAGCGCTTGTCCTTCGGACTGGCCTTCGTGGAGAGCGGTTGGTCGACGGAGATCATGCGCTTCTCGGCCAGCAGCCGCAGGGATCGGTTCAGCGACGCCTGCTGCAGATCGCCCGCCGCGCGGCCGATGTTGGAGAAGGTCCGCTCCCCACGTCCCACCGCGGAGAGCACCGTTCGCGCCTGGGCCTCGACGGGAAACTCCGCCGCCAGCGCGCGTTCGGCGGACACGAGCAGTGCGGAGGTCGGCTCGGCCAGCGCGCCGGCGAGATACCCCGTTCGATCGAGGCCGGGCGGCCACTCGGCGCAGATCAGCGGCAGTCCGCCGGTCACCAGGAAGGCGTCGAACGCTTCCGCGGAAGCGAGTGACAGCATCGCCCCGACTTCGGCCGGGGACAGAGGGGGGACCACCATCTCGGTCGCCCGCTGGTGGAAGGGCCGTCCGTAGGAGTTGAGCGCCTCCATCATCGCGAGGTCCGAACCGATCCCGATGAGCAGCACCCGCCGTCGGGAGAGCTCCCGGTCGAACATCTTCTGCAGCGTGCCCTCGAACCCCGGATCACTGGCCGTCAGATACGGCAGTTCGTCCACGACCACGACAGACCCACTGTCCGGCAGGACGGACGCCAGCAGTCGCAGCGCGGCGTCCCACGACGCCAGCTCGACACCGTCGAAGACCTCAGCGCCCGGCAGATCGGACGCGGCCACCTCGGCGGCGAACAATCGGAGTTCCTCGCGCGGCGGCCTCCCGGAGGCCGTGAAGTAGACGGAGGGCACCCCCGCGCCCGCGACGAACTCCTCCACCAGCCGCGACTTGCCCACCCGTCGCCGGCCACGGATCAGCACTGCTGCCCCCGGCCTGGCGTCGGCCGCGGACGTCGCCCGAGCGAGCAGCTCCGTCAGCCGCCGGAGCTGAGCCGTTCTCCCGATGAACGCCACGGGCGCCACCTGTCGTCGACGATACTGACATTCAGGATAGTATCTTGAATGTTACATCCCGGCCGAGTCCGGAAAAGGGAAGGGCCCGGCTGGATGCCGGGCCCTTCGTCGAGGTGAAGCCCTCGGTCAGGCGATCTTGACGATCGGGAGGTTGTCGACCTCGTCGACGGCGATCTCGTCGGAGTCGAGGTCGATCTCGATCGTGTCGTCGTGCATGGTGAGGTCCAGCTCGCCGGAGGTGCGGAGGCTGGCGACCCAGGCGTCGATCCAGTCGCCGGAGTCCTCGGTCTCGCCGTTGCCGAAGCTCTGGAGCACGGCGGCGGCGGCCTCGAAGGCGGCGGCGGTGAGCAGACGCTGGTCCGCGGCCTCGCGCTCGGCCAGCTGGGCCTTCGCGCGCTCGGCGCGGGCCTGGCGGACGATCTCGTCGGCCTCGGCCTTCTCGACCCGCAGCTGGGCGACCTCGGCCCGCAGCTCGGCGGACTCGGCGCTCATCGTCTCGATCTGCGTCTGCAGCGACTTGATGCTCTCGCTCAGGACGGACAGCTGCTGGGTGAACAGCGACTCGTCCCGGCGGCGCATCGATTCCTGCAGCGCCAGTTCACGGGAGTAGCGCCGGCTGCGGCGGACCGAGTCCGCGACCAGACCGAGCGCGATCAACCAGGACGCGACCACGGCCAGCCGCAGCACCTGGGTGTCTCCGGAAACGACGGCGAGTACGACCCCCGCAGTCGCGACCGTTCCGACGCTCACGCCGGACACGGTCTTGACGGTGGGGAGCTGCTGGCGATGGCGTCCACGTGTCATGGGCGAAAAAGTAACTGGTGTGACTCGCGATTCCGATGAGGCACGCCGAGACGTGAGAGGCGTGTCGCGACTTGTGTGACGAAACGGGCGAATCGCCCGCCGTCCGCCCGCGCGGTCGGCGCCGGGAGGGGCCGATCTGCGCACTCGGTGGAGGTGAGCACGGGTCGCCGGGCACGAACCGGGGCCGATCTGCGCACTCAGCGCAGGTAGGCCCCAGGGTCAGGCGTCCACCCGGCCGGCGCCCGTCAGCCCCGCGAGGCCGGCCTGCGGGGCCGATCTGCACACTCGGTGGAGGTGAGCACGGGTCGCCGGGCACCGACCGGGGCCGATCTGCGCACTCAGCGCAGGTAGGCCCGAGGGTCAGGCGTCCACCAGGCCGGCGCCCGTCAGCCCGCGTGATCGGCGCGGGGGCCGGGGAGGCCGGGGCGGTCGGGGCCGTCACCGTTGCCGCCGGGAACCCGGCAGACGTGCTCGAGGAACAGCGCCCCCGCGACGACGGCCACCGAGGCGACGGCGGCCGCCAGCGCGTTCGTCCCCAGGTCGGAGCGGCCGGGCTCGCCCCAGTCCCCGGCGAGGAAGAGCGTGTAGCCGCCGTAACCCCCGGCCATCGCGGCCCCGACCGGGGAGCTCGCCCGGGCCAGGACGACGTACCGCGCCGTCTGCAGCGCGTTCAGCGCCCGGGCGTCGGGGCGGCGCTCGGCGATCGCCCGCAGCCGGCCCCGGGTGCTCACGGCGAGACCGACCAGCACCGCGGCGAGCAGCGCGAGCACGCCCGCGGCCGTCGGCGGGACGCGCGGCAGCGTCCGGCCGGAGCCGTCGATCAGCAGCCCGGCCGAGTACCCGACCGAGCCGGCCAGCACCGCGACCGCGGCGAGGACCGGCGGTCGCGTCGGTCGCAGCACGCCCGCGTCAGGCGGGGAGTTCCAGGACGACGTCCGTGCGGCGCAGCGTCGAGGTGTCCAGGTCGGTCAGCAGGTCGGCGATCTTGCCGTGGGTGACGAGCTCGGCGTCGGGCTCGACGTCCCGCCACGGCAGCAGCACGAACGCCCGCTTGTGCGCACGCGGGTGCGGCAGCGTGATCGCGGGGTCGTCGAGCACGCGGTCGGCGAGCGCGACGACGTCGACGTCCAGGCGGCGCGGCCCCGAGCGATCCTCGCCCACGCGCGGGCGGCCGAACGCCTCCTCGACGGCGTGGCAGCGCTCGAGCAGCGTGGCGCCGGACATCTCGGTGTCGACCAGCAGGACCGCGTTGAAGAACTTCCCGCCGTCCTCGGGCTTCTCCGGCTCGGACTCGTACACCGGGGAGACGCTCAGCCCCCAGATGCCGGGGGCGTCGAGGATCGCGTCGATCGCGTTCTGCAGGTTCGTCTCACGGTCGCCGGTGTTCGAGCCGAGCGAGAGCACGGCCCGCCGGATGGGGCGCAGCTGGCCGGTGAGGGTGTCGTCGACGCCGGGCGAGGTGTCAGTCATGAGCGGCTCCGCATGATCGTCACGGATACGTCCTCGAACGCGACGGAGACCGGCGCTTCGGGTTTGTGGACGGTGATCTGCACCTGCTCGACCCCGGAATCCTCCAGGCACATCGCAGCGATGCGCTCGGCCAGGGTCTCGATCAGGTTGACGGGCTCTCCCTCCACGAGGGCCACGACGCGGTCGGCGAGACCGGCGTAGTCCACGGTGTCGGACAGGTCGTCGCTCTTGGCGGCGCGGCGGGTGTCGACCCCGAGTTCCACGTCGATCAGGAACGGCTGCCCGTTCGCCCGTTCCGAGGCCAGGACGCCGTGCCGCCCGAAGCCGCGCAGGCCCCGGAGGGCGATGCGGTCGAGCTGCTGCATACGGCGGGTGTCCTCACTACTCGGCGGGAGAGCGGTACGTGCAACCTACCTGCCCTGGTCTTTCCACCGCACCGGGCAGTTGAGACCCGGCGAAGGGTTAAGTAATCCCTCAGCTACCCCTCGTCGTCGTCCGACGTGTCCGAGATGACCGGCGATCCGTGGCGGACCCACAGCTGCCAGCCGTTCTCGGTCCGCCGGAAGATGTTCGTGGCCACGCCTTTTGCGCCGGCGAAGGTGGTCGCGTCGTCCTCGTCGTCGTCGGTGAGGATGTTCTCGACGCAGGTGAGCACCGCGAAGTCCGTCCCGAGGTGGACCTCGACGTCGGTCAGGACGAACTGGATGTACGTCGTGTTCGCCATGATCATCGCCCAGGACCGCAGCACCTCGTCCCGGCCCCGCAGCGCCGGCCAGCCCGGGTGCACGCAGGTGACGGAGGCCGCGAGCTCGCCGTTGACCCAGATCCGGTCCATGCGGTCCAGGTCGCCGGCCTCGAAGGCGGCGTAGAAGTCCTCGTTGAGCTCGATCAGCCGCTGTTCGTCGCTCATCGCGCTCCTGCCCAGGCGGCCGCCACGCGGACGGCGTCGGCGGTCGGCGCGGCCTCGTGGACGCGGACGCAGTACGCCCCCTGGGCGGCCGCGAGCGCGGAGACGGCGGTGGTGGCGTCCTCGCGCCGGTCGACCGGGCGCGGGTGGCCGTCGGCGTCGGGCAGCAGGCGGCCGAGGAAGGCCTTGCGGGACGCCGCGAGGAGGATCGGGCGGCCGAGCGCGTGCAGCTCGTGCAGCCGGGCCAGCAGGGCCCAGTTGTGCTCGGCGGTCTTCGCGAAACCCAGCCCCGGATCGAGGATGACGTGCTCGGGGTCGACCCCCGCGGCCGTGACCTCGTCGAGGCGGGTCTGCAGCTCGCGGCAGACGTCGGTCACCACGTCGTCGTAGACGGCGCGGGACTGCATGTCGACGCTCGGTCCGCGCCAGTGCATGAGGACGTACGGTACGCCCGCCGCCGCGACCAGCCCGACCATCTCGGGGTCCGACAGGCCGCCGGAGACGTCGTTGACCAGCCGCGCGCCGGCCGCGAGGGCGTCGGCCGCGACCTCGGCCCGCGTGGTGTCGACCGCGACCGGGATGCCGTCGTTCGCCAGCGCCGCGACGACGGGGATGACGCGGCGCAGCTCCTCGGCGGCGTCGATCCGGACCGCGCCCGGGCGGGTCGACTCGCCCCCGACGTCGATCAGGTCCGCGCCGGTGCGCATGAGGTGGCGGCCGCGGTGGACGGCGGTCTCGGCGTCGAAGAACTCGCCACCGTCGGAGAACGAGTCCGGGGTGACGTTGACGACGCCCATGACCAGGCACCGGTCCCGGACCGGCAGGCCGGGGACTGCCCTGTTCACCTGGTCACCGGCGGGGCCCGGACTCCATGATCAGGGCCATCGCCTCGGCCCGCGTGGTGGCGTTGAGCAGGCTCCCGCGGACCGCGGACGTGATCGTCCGCGACCCCGGCTTGCGGACCCCGCGCATCGTCATGCACAGGTGCTCGGCCTCGATGACCACGATCGCGCCCCGCGGCTCGAGGATCCGCATCAGGGAGTCGGCGACCTGGGTGGTGAGCCGCTCCTGGACCTGGGGCCGCTTCGCGAAGACGTCGACGAGGCGGGCCAGCTTGGAGAGCCCGGTGATCCGGCCTTCGGGGGCCGGGATGTACCCGATGTGCGCGAGCCCGTGGAACGGCACGAGGTGGTGCTCGCAGCAGGAGTACATCTCGATGTCCCGGACCAGGATCATCTCGTCGTGCCCGAGGTCGAAGGTCGTGGTCAGCACGTCCTCCGGCCGCTGCCAGAGCCCGGAGAACATCTCCGCGTACGCCCGCGCCACCCGGGCCGGCGTGTCCCGCAGCCCGTCCCGCTCCGGGTCCTCCCCGATCGCGATCAGCAGTTCCCGGACGGCATCCTCCGCCCGCTTCGCGTCGTAGGGACGCCTCGCGCCCCCGTTGTCCTCAGGCAGGGAGGTGGGTTGGACCATCCCGTCAGCCTAGGCACTGCCCGGGGACGCTGGGATGAGGCCCTCGCGGCACCCTCTTCCGGGGCTGCGTCGACCCGCGCTCGGGGCCCAGCTGCGCCCGGTGCGCAGATCAGCACCGGTCCGCGGCCGTAACCCCGGGCCCAGCTGCGCCCGGTGCGCAGAAGAGCACCTCAGCGCCTGGGCCGGCCAGCGCGTTCGGGCGAGTTTTGCACAGGGACGCACACACACGGAGTTGTCCACAGCCCGGGATCGGCGGCCTCCGCGAGGAGGCAGAGTCCGCGCCATGACTTCTTCCGACTTCAGAGAACCTCGCGGCTCCACGGGGCCGTCCGACTTCAGCGATTCCCGCCCGTTCCGGAACTCGGACGCGATGGCGGCGGGGCTGACGCGGCGTCAGCTGCAAGGCAAGCAATTCCGTTCGGTGTCGCGGGGGGTGCGGATCGCGGCCGACGCGCGCCTGGACCTCCGCGCGCGGTGCGAGGCGGCGCGGCTCGTACTGCCGGACGACGCCGCCTTCAGCCACCACACCGCAGCCAAGATCTTCGACGCCCCGGTGGCTGCGGACACCCGGGTGCACGCGAGCGTGGTGGCGGCGGTCGAGCCGCGGATCAAGGGCGTCGTCGCGCACCGCGTCCGGAACGTCGGCGAGGTGTGGGACTACGGCGGCCTGCGGACGACCTCGCCCGGCCGGACGTTCGTCGACCTCGCCGCGCATCTCGACTTCCCCAACCTCGTCGCCGCCGGGGACGCGTTGCTGCGCGTGCCCTCGGCGCGGCCGTCCTTCGTGACGGCACTGGAGTCCGGCACCGGGAGGCCGGGCATCCGCACGGCCCGGCGTGCCTTCCCCCTGCTCAACCCCAAGGCCGACTCGGCGCCCGAGAGCCACCTGCGGCTCCTCGTCGTCGAGCACGGCTTTGTCCCGGACACCGTCAACGAGCCCCTCTACGACGAGGACGGCCACCAGTGGGCGAAGCCCGACCTGGGCTACCGCGTCGGCCTCGCCCTCGAGTACGAGGGCGCCCACCACCGGAACCTGCCCCGGCAATGGGGGTCGGACATCAACCGTGACAACGAGTACGCGAGCCGCGGCTGGTACGTCATCAAGGTGAACGCCTGGCTGCTCTACCAGCATCCGGAACGCCTGCTCGCCGAGATCGCCCGCGTCCTCGACCTCCTCCGCCGGCGCGGCGCTCACGTGCGCTGAGTGCGCAGATCGGCACCGGTGCGAGGCCCCACACCGGGGCCCAACTGCGCACTCGGTGCAGCTGAGCCCGGCGGCTGGGGCCGGCAGCCCGGGCCCGTGGCCCGGGGGCGCGGGTCAGGCGGTCGGGGGGTCCCAGAGGGGGCGGCCAGGACGGCCGGGGTTGGCCTCGGGCTCGTAGGCGGGGCGGTTGTCCGCGGGGATCGACGGCGGCGGGGTGGAGGCGTCGTCGACGGGGGCGCCGTTGGCGAGCGCGATCTCCTTCGGCGTCATGACCGGGGCGCGGTTGGACGGGATGCGCAGGTCCGAACCCGTCCACGCCGGACGCTGGGGACGCCGGTTGAGGTCGCGGAAGATCTCGGCGACCTCCTCCTTGTTCAGCGTCTCCTTCTCCAGCAGCGCGACGACGAGGTTGTCGAGGATGTCGCGGTTGTCGGCGAGGATCTGGAAGGCCTCGTTGTGCGCGGTCTCGATGAGCTTCTTGACCTCGGCGTCGACGATCGCCGCGATCTCCTCGGAGTAGTCGCGCTGGTGGCCCATGTCGCGGCCGAGGAAGACCTCGCCGTTGTCCTGGCCGAGCTTGATCGCGCCGAGACGCTCGGTCATGCCGTACTGGGTGACCATCGCGCGGGCGAGACCGGTCGCCTTCTCGATGTCGTTCGCGGCGCCCGTCGTCGGGTCGTGGAAGATCAGCTCCTCCGCCGCGCGGCCGCCCATCATGTAGGCGAGCTGGTCGAGCATCTGGTTGCGGGTCGTCGAGTACTTGTCCTCGTCCGGCAGCACCATCGTGTAGCCGAGCGCCCGGCCGCGGCTCAGGATCGTGATCTTGTGCACCGGGTCGGTGTTCGGCAGCGCCGCGGCCACCAGGGCGTGCCCGCCCTCGTGGTAGGCGGTGATCTTCTTCTCCTTCTCGTTCATCAGGCGAGAGGACTTCTGCGGGCCGGCGACGACGCGGTCGATCGCCTCGTCGAGGGCCTTGTAGTCGATCAGCTTGCCGTCGCTGCGGGCCGTCAACAGGGCAGCCTCGTTGAGGACGTTCGCGAGGTCCGCACCGGTGAAGCCGGGGGTGCGGCGGGCGATCGAGAGCAGGTCGATGTCCGGCGCGACGGGCTTGCCGCGGGCGTGGACCTTGAGGATCTCGTGCCGGCCCTGCAGGTCCGGACGCTCGACCGCGATCTGCCGGTCGAAACGGCCCGGCCGCAGGAGCGCCGGGTCGAGGATGTCGGGACGGTTCGTCGCCGCGATGAGGATGACGCCGCCCTTGACGTCGAAGCCGTCCATCTCGACGAGGAGCTGGTTCAGCGTCTGCTCGCGCTCGTCGTGACCACCGCCGAGGCCGGCGCCGCGGTGGCGACCGACGGCGTCGATCTCGTCGACGAAGACGATCGCGGGGGCGTTGGCCTTGGCCTGCTCGAACAGGTCGCGGACGCGGGAGGCGCCGACACCGACGAACATCTCGACGAAGTCGGAACCGGAGATCGAGTAGAACGGCACGCCCGCCTCGCCGGCGACGGCGCGCGCGAGCAGGGTCTTGCCGGTGCCGGGCGGGCCGTAGAGCAGGACGCCCTTGGGGATCTTCGCGCCCATCGCCTGGAACTTGCCGGGGGCCTCGAGGAACTCCTTGATCTCGTGGAGCTCCTGCACCGCCTCGCCGGCGCCGGCGACGTCGGCGAACGTCGTCTTCGGGGTGTCCTTGGAAATGAGCTTCGCCTTGGACTTCCCGAACTGCATGACGCGGGAGCCGCCGCCCTGCATCTGGTTCATCAGGAACAGGAAGATGACGACGATCAGCACGAACGGCAGCAGCGTCACCAGCAGCGAGACGAAGAAGTTCTGTCGCGGGTTCGAGATGTCGTAGGTCTCGATCGCGCCGGCGTTCTTCTTGTCCTGCAGGAGCTTGCCGAGCTCGGCGCCCTGGCGCTCGAGGTAGGACGCCTGGATCTTGTCGTTCTTGACGTCGCCCTTGAGCTCGAGCTGGATGCGCGGCGAGCCGCCGCCGATCAGCTCGGCCTTCTGGACCTGATCCTTGGAGATGGCGTCAATGACGGTCGCGGTGTCGACCTTCTTGTAGCCGTTCGCCGCGTCGAACACCCGGCTCACCAGGATCACGGCGAGAACGGCCACGATGATCCAGACCACCGGGCCGCGCAGATAACGCTTGACGTCCATCACTGTGACGATACCTGTCGCGGGCCCCCCGAGATGCGAGCCGGCCGATCAAGGGGTGTGGCTACTGATACACGTGCTGCGCGAGCGTCCCCACGAACGGGAGGTTCCGGTAGCGCTGGCGGTAGTCCAGGCCGTACCCGACGACGAACTCGTTGGGGATGTCGAAACCGACATATCGGACATTGATCTCGACCTGCACGGCGTCCGGCTTCCGGAGCAGCGTGAAGACCTCCAGGCTCGCCGGCTGGCGCATCTTGAGGTTGCGCAGGAGCCAGGAGAGCGTCAGGCCGGAGTCGATGATGTCCTCGACGACCAGGACGTGCTTGCCGGCCAGATCGATGTCGAGGTCCTTGAGGATCCGGACCACGCCCGAGGACTTGGTCCCGGAGCCGTAGGAGCTGACCGCCATCCAGTCCATCTCGACCGGCGACGACAGCGCCCGCGCGAGGTCGGCCATGACCATGACCGCGCCCTTGAGGACTCCGACGAGGAGGAGGTCCTGGCCGGTGTAGTCGGCGTCGATCTGCTTCGCGAGCTGGTGGAGCTTCGCCTGGATCTCCGCCTCGGTGATGAGGACCCGATCCAGGTCGGACCCGAGATCGCCCTCGTTCACGCCACGTCCTCTTCGCTCACGGGGTGCTGCTCTCCTCCGGGGGGCCGACAAAGACGAGCGTCCCACACGACCGGAGCGCGCGGACCGCTCCCGGCAGATCTACCCAGCGCTGTCCACGCCAGGCGAGAACCAGGGCGTCCAGCGCCTCGACGTGCCCCGCCGTCAGGTCCCCCGCCGGCGACCCCGCCCCGATCGCCGCGCTCCGCAGCACCCGGGTCCGGATCGCCGCCGGCTGCTCGGCGAGCTTCGCGCAGTCGAGCCCCCGTTCCGGTGGAGATGACATCTCCAGGGAAACGGCCGAATCCGGTGGAGATGACATCTCCACCGAGACGGCGGCGGCGAGGGCGTCGAGGGCGTCGGCGTCGGCGCGGAGGAGGGCCGCGGTCCGGGCGAGGGCGTCGACGATGCCGGGGCCGAGCGCGGCCTCGAGGGCGGGCAGGGCCTCGTGGCGGACCCGGGACCGGGCGTAGGCCGGGTCGGCGTTGTGGGGGTCGTGCCAGGGCTGGAGGTGCTCGGCCTGGCAGGCGAGGGCGACGGTGGCGCGGGTGACGTCGAGGAGCGGACGCCGGTAGCGGCCCGAGCGGGGCGCCATGCCGGCGAGGGAGCGGGCCCCGGACCCGCGGGCGAGACCGAGCAGGACCGTCTCGGCCTGCTCGTCCCGGGTGTGGGCGAGCAGGACGGCCGCCGCGTTGAGCTTCTCGGCCGCGGCGTCGAGGGCGGCGTAGCGGGCGGTCCGGGCGGCGGCCTCGGGCCCGCCGTCGGTCCCGACGTCGACGGCGATCGCCTCGGCCGGGTCGAACCCCCACTCGCGTCCCGTCGCGGCGACCGCGGCCGCCCGCTCCGCCGACCCGGGCTGCAGCCCGTGGTCGACGGTGATCAACCCCGCCCGCAGCCCGGCGCGCGGGGCCTCGAACGCGGTCGCCTTCGCGAGCGCGAGCGAGTCCGGCCCCCCGCTGCACGCGACGAGGACGAGGTCCCCGGGCTCGAGGTCCGTCAGCGCCGTCCGGACCGCCCGTCGGATCTCCGCCACCGCCGGGTGGGGGCCCACCTCAGCCCGCCCCCGTTGAACAAGGGGTGACACCCCTCGGTGCGGCGCGATGTGAAAAAAGGGTGACACCCCTTACTGCGCAGTAAGGGGTGTCACCCTTTTTTGACAGCGGGGGCATCAGGGGGCCGCCCATCAGGGGGCCGGGGCGGGGTGGACCCGGGCGACCCAGGCGGCGGGGTCGTGGAGCTCGGCGAGGGTCGGGAGGGTCGCCGGGGAGTCCCAGACCCGGTTGAACCCCGCCATCCCGACGGCGTCGACGACGGCGGAGACGAACTTGACCCCGTCGGCGTACTGCTTGAGCTTCGCCTCGAGGCCGAGGAGCCGGCGCATCAGGGCGTCGAGACCGGTCGCGGACTCGCGGCGGCGCTGGAACGCCGAGCGGATCTCCGCGACCGACGGGATGACCTCCGGTCCGACGCCGTCCATCACGAAGTCGGCGTGGCCCTCGAGCAGGGACATGACGGCGGTGATGCGGTCGAGCGCGACCTTCTGGTCCGGCGTCGCGACGAGGTCGAGAACCGAGCCCTGCCCCCGGGCGACGTCGCCGAGGCCCTGCACCGCGCGGCCGATCTGACGGAGCATCGCGGCGGGGTCGACGTCGGTCGCGTCGAGGAACCCGCGAATCTCGCCGCGCATGTGCTCGGCCAGCCAGGGGACCGCGGTGAACTGCGTCCGGTGCGTCTCCTCGTGCAGGCACACCCAGAGACGGAAGTCGGTCGGGTCGACCTGCAGTTCCCGCTCGACGGCGACGATGTTCGGCGCGACGAGCAGCAGGCTCCCCCGCTCCCCCTCCTTCGCGCCCGCGGCCGGCAGGAACGGCTCGTACTGCCCGAGCACCCTGGAGCCGACGAACGCCAGCAGCGCCCCGAGCTCCGCGCCGGTCACCCGCGAGCCGAACGCGCTCATCACCGCGCCGGTCGCGCCCTGGCGCTCCTCGGCCATCCGCTCCAGCAGCGGGGCGGAGAGCTCGGAGAACGACCCGACGTTGACGTCCAGCCAACGATGCCGGTCGACGACGAGCACCGGCGGCTCCGGCCCGGCCGGAATCATCCCGGTGAAGTCGCGGACGTACGCCCGGGAGTCGAGCGCCAGCGTCCGCAGCTGCGCGACCACCTGCCCGATCTCGATCTCGGTCCGCCGCGGCGGCGCCGGCATCAGGCGCTTCCCGGTGGCCCGGGCCACGCCCCAGTCGATCATCGCGCCACCGCTGCTCATGCCCGCAACGGTACGGCCGCCCGCAGACCTCAGCTGCACCCGCACTTGGCGAGGACGCCGGCGACGCGGTCCCAGGTGGTGCGAACGGCGATGCCGGCGCCAGGGCGGACGGCGTCGGCGGCGACGTCGAACGCGAGCAGCCGGCCGGAGGCGTCGAGGACGACGCCGGAGAGGGAGACGACGCCGGTCAGGTAGCCGCTCTTCCCGCGGAGGACGCCGCGGGCGGGGACGGCGGCGCCGGAGGTGAACCGCTGGCCGAGGGTCCCGTTGGTCCCGGCGATCGCGAGGCCGGCGATCAGGGGCCGCAGCTCCACACGCGGGCCCGCGGCGGCGACGGCGAGGGTCTTCGCGATCACCTGCGGCGGGATCCGGTTGTCGCGGGAGAGGCCGGAGCCGTCGTGGAGCGTCACGCCGGTGACGTCGACGCCGAGCGCGGTCAGCTCCGCCAGCAGGGTGGCGACGCCGTCGGTGAACGTCCCCGGCTTGCCGCGGGCGATCGCGATCTGCCGCAACAGCGCCTCGGCGACGTCGTTGTCCGACTCGACGAGCATGTGCTCGACCAGCGCCGCGATCGGCGCGGACGTCACCTCGGCGACGGTCGGTGCCTCGGCCGGCGCGACCCCGGCCACCGGCGAGCCCAGGACGTCGACGCCCCGCCGCTCGAGCTCGGCGGCGAACAGCTGCGCCGTCCGCAGCGCGGGGTCGTTGACGCGTCCCCCGTTCAGCGGGCCGTTGCGTCCCTGGTCCGCGGACAGGCCCATGACCGGCCCGACCACGTCGCCGGTGTAGGTCCGCACCCAGTGCGGCGAGGCCGCCGGGCCGGGGAAGATCCCGCCGTCGTACTGCAGGCGCGCCGCGGTGATGCCCTCGTCGTTGAGCTCCCGGACGGTCTGCACCGCCAGGTCCACCAGCGACGCCCGCCGCGGGTACTCCGGCAGCTTGTCCGACCCCTTCGGCAGCGAGGACAGCAACGGGTCCCCGCCGCCGACGAGCACGAGCTTCGCCGGCGGCGCGGGTGGGGCCACCGCCCCCGGCGAGGGGGACGGCGTCGGCGCCGCGGTCTCGGCGCCCGGCTCGATCACCCGCTGCACCCGGGTCCGGAGGACGGCGTCGGGGCCCATGGCGGCGAGGATCCCGGCCCCGGTGAGGACCTTGGTCGTGGAGGCGGGGGTGATCGGGCGGGAGCCGTCGGCCTCGTAGAGGAGGGCGCCGGTCGCGACGTCGACGACGGCGATCCCGCGGACCCCGCCGATCGGGCCGGGCCGAAGGAGGTCGGCGAGCGCGGAGCTCAGGCCCGTCGCGGTCGGCCCGGTCCCGGACGCGGGGTCGACGGGGGCGAGGACCTGCGGGACGTCCTCCGGAGCCGTCGGGGACGGTGTGATCTCGGCCGCACCGACAGTGCCGCCGACCAACGCCGGCAGCAACGCGAGCGCAGCGGCCCCCGCGAGCGTGCGGTACCGCAGCGGAACCCCCACCTGGCCTCCACTCGTACGACGGCCCGTCGACCCGACCCCACCATGATCAAGCCCCTGCGAGATTATCGAGACATCCCGCCCCACCCCTGCGATTCCGCCACCTGAGGAATTACCTGCGATGAGCCAGCCCCTGCAGTTCGACGTGACGATCGAGATCCCCAAGGGGCAGCGCAACAAGTACGAGGTCGACCACGTGAGCGGCCGCATCCGGCTCGACCGGATGCTCTTCACCTCGACCCGGTACCCGGCCGACTACGGCTTCGTCGAGGAGACCCTCGGCGAGGACGGCGACCCGCTGGACGCGCTCGTCCTCGTGGAGGAGCCCACCTTCCCCGGCTGCCTCATCCTCTGCCGCGCGATCGGCATGTTCCGCATGACCGACGAGAAGGGCGGGGACGACAAGGTTCTCTGCGTCGTCGCGAACGACCCCCGCGTCGAGCACATCCGGGACATCCACCACCTCTCGGAGTTCGACCGCCTCGAGATCCAGCACTTCTTCGAGGTCTACAAGGACCTCGAGCCCGGCAAGTCCGTCGAGGGCGCGACCTGGGTCGACCGCGCCGGCGCGGAGGCCGAGATCCTCGCCTCGCGCAAGCGCCTCGTCGAGCACGGTGACGCAGCTCACTGACGGTGCGTTCGCGCTGATCACGGGCGTTCAAGAGCGCTTCTCACGGCCCGCGGTGAGGCGGGTGCGGCTTCGCGTGCGTTTCGGTTAACACGGCACACACAGGGCGGCAACAACCGTGCCGGACTCTGCAGGAGTCCACCGCACGAGCAGGAGCCCCGATGACGATTGCCGCGGAGAGCCCGGGCACCAGCCCCGAGACCACCACCGCCCGGCCGCACTGGATCGACGACTGGCGGCCGGAGGACGTCGAGTTCTGGGAGTCGACGGGCAAGCACATCGCCCGTCGGAACCTGATCTTCTCGATCTTCTCCGAGCACATCGGGTTCTCGGTCTGGACGATGTGGTCGACGCTGGTGCTGTTCCTCGGCCCGGCCTACGGCCTGACGCCGGCGGAGAAGTTCACGATCGTCTCGGTCGCCGCCGGGTGCGGGTCGTTCCTGCGCCTGCCGTACACCTTCGCGGTCGCGAAGTTCGGCGGCCGGAACTGGACGATCGTCTCCGCGGCCCTGCTCCTGCTCCCGACGCTGGCGACGTTCTTCCTGCTCGAGCCCGGCATCTCCTACTCCACGCTGCTGATCCTCTCGGCGATCGCGGGTGTCGGTGGTGGCAACTTCGCCTCGTCGATGGCGAACATCAACGTCTTCTACCCGGCCCGGCTCAAGGGCCGCGCGCTCGGGCTCAACGCCGCCGGCGGCAACCTCGGCGTCGCGACGATCCAGATCGTCGGCCTGATCATCCTCGCCACCGCCGGCGTGAACCACCCGAAGATGGTCGTCGGCATCTACATCCCGTTCATCGTCGTCGCCGCCGTGCTCTCGGCGCTGTACATGGACAACATCACCAGCGCCGCGAACGAGAAGGGCGCGATGCGGGAGGTCTGCAAGGACGCGCAGACCTGGATCATGTCCTTCCTCTACATCGGCACCTTCGGCTCGTTCATCGGCTTCGGCTTCGCCTTCGGCCAGGTCCTGCTGACGCAGTTCCCGGACCAGTTCCCGACCGCCCGTGACGCCGCCGAGATCACCTTCATCGGCGCGCTGATCGGCTCGATCGCCCGGCCCCTCGGCGGCGTCCTCGCCGACCGGATCGGCGGCGCGCTGGTGACGTTCTGGAACTTCGTCGGGATGGCCGTCTTCGCCTCGCTGGTGTGGATCGCCTCGATGCAGGAGTCACTGCCGCTGCACCTGTGCGGCTTCGTCGGCCTCTTCATCACCTCGGGCATCGGCAACGGCTCGACGTACAAGATGATCCCGATGATCTTCCGGGCCAAGGCCCAGCTCGCGGTCGCCGCGGGCGAGGACTCGGCCGCCGCCGACCGGCACGCGCGACGGATGTCCGGCGCCCTCATCGGCATCGCCGGTGCGATCGGAGCCTTCGGTGGCGTGCTCGTCAACATCGCGTTCCGCGAGTCGTTCCTCCGCAACGGCACCGGCGACGCGGCCTACCTGAGCTTCCTGCTCTTCTACGCGGCCTGCTTCGTCGTCACCTGGTGGGTCTACCTCCGGCCGCGCGACGGCAAGCTGCTCGGGGTCTGACGCCCCGTCACAAACAATCTCACTCCGGGCGAGTCGGCCCCGGGACCGGGAGTTCCCTCCCCCGGTCCCGGGGCCGTTCTCCGTCCTCCCAGCCGGGTCGGAAAGAATCCCGGGCATGGACGTCCTGAGCAGTCGCGTACTCCTGCGCCCGACGGACCACGCCCGGTCCCGCCACTTCTACGAGGAGACCCTGGGCCTCGCGGTGTTCCGCGAGTTCGGGCCGGCGGACCACCCCGGCGTGGTGTTCCACCTGGGCAACGGGCTGCTCGAGCTCTCCGGCTCCTCGGCGGACGGCCCGAACGACGCGATCGCCATGTGGATCCAGGTCCGCAACGTCCACAAGCAGCACGAACGCCTCGAACGGGCGGGCGTCCCGGTCCTCCGGCCGCCGGTCCAGGAGCCGTGGGGGCTCATCGAGTGCTGGATCGCGGACCCGGACGGGATGAAGATCGTCCTGGTCGAGGTCCCGGCCGACCATCCGCTTCGCCGGGACCAACGTCCGTAGTGCCGGTAACCTGAGAGAGTTCCCGACTTCGTCCGAGGTGTTTCTCATGGCGGTGCCGATCATCAGAGTCGCCCAGATCCTCGCGTCCCCGCAGGGTCGCCGGGCGATCAAGGTCGCGAACGAGCAGGTCCGCAAGCAGCTCGCGGACCCGAAGAACCAGGAGCGCATCGCGAAGGCCAAGGAGCAGGTGCAGAAGCAGCTCCAGGACCCGAAGAACAAGGAACGCGTCGAGACGCTCAAGAGCAAAATCACCGGTAAGGCTGGCTCAGGCGGCGACACGCCGAGCAAGTGACAGGGCGTCAGCTAAGAGTTCGGCCCGCCGGGCCCAAGACTCTTGACACACCCCCCGGGACCCAGAGGATTGTCCTTCGGACATGCATCAAACCGGTGACGCTCCGTTCGTGATTCGTCACATGATCACAAGCTTCTGTCACGTCTTGATCCGCCCCGCCGCTCCGGAAGATGGGACGTCGTTCTCGTGTCCGGTAACCCCGCCGAACCAGGTCTGAACCCCTCCGTCGCCGACGCGCGCGCCCGGCTGCAACGGCTGGCGTTTCTCGTGCTCAGCCCGAGCCTCGGACGCCGTCGGCGGGCGTTGATCGCCCACGTCGCGGTGGACCGGACCTACAACCCCGAGGCCCCGTACGCCGTCCTGCGCGAGCTCGTCCTGCGCCGCACGCTGGCCACCGGCCGCCGCCGCGCCGTCCTCGCCTCCTGCGGCGCCCGGCCGCGCGCCTCCGCCCCCGACCTCGTCGGCCTGTTCCCGGCCGCCCGCGCCGCGTACGCGCTCCGTCACCTCGAGGGCCTCGACCGGTCCGAGACGTACGCCACGCTCGCCGCCGCCGGCGTCGGCGACCCCGCCGCGGCGACCACGCTCGCGGACCGCCTCCTCACCCACGAGCGGCCGGGGCTGCCGGGCCGGCTCCGCTAGCTGCTCCCGAGTTTCCGGCCCCGGCCCGGGTAGGGCTCTCTCCGAGTGATCACGGCGCGCCCGAAACGGGTTGTGCCCGAAACGAAGGAGAGCGACATGACGCTGCTCAAGACGGTCGACGTCGCCGTCCCCGTGTCGACGGCCTACAACCAGTGGACGCAGCTCGAGGAGTTCCCCCGGTTCATGGACGGCGTCGAGTCGGTCGAGCAGATCGACGACACCCGCAGCCGCTGGAAGACCAACGTGATGGGCGCCGAGCGCGAGTTCGAGACCCGCATCACCGAGCAGATCCCGGACGAGCGGATCGCGTGGACCACGACCAACGGCGAGACCGAGCAGGCCGGCGTCGTCACGTTCCACCGCCTCGACGAGGCCCAGACCCGCCTCACCCTTCAGATGGACATCGAGGGCGGGATGCTCGAGAAGCTCGGCCTCGCGACCGGCATGATCGGCCGCCAGATCGACGGCGACCTCGGCCGGTTCAAGGAGTTCATCGAGGAGCGCGGCGCCGAGACCGGCGCCTGGCGCGGCGAGGTCGACCGGCCGAAGCCCTGACCGGGTTCGCCGGGTCGCGTCGTCGCGTCGAGAGGAGAGCGCCATGAGCGGACGCCAGAAGACCGAGTCCGACGTCGAGCCCGACGAGGCGCGCGTCGACTCCCGGGCCACCGGGGGTGACCCGGACCGCCGGGACACCGAGGGCGGCACGACCGGGACCAGCAAGGCCGAGGAGTTCGTCGGCCGGGTCGCCGGCGACGAGGACTTCTCCGGCGAGACCGGAGCCGAGCGCCGCGCCGCCGCGGACTGAGCTGAGCTCGTAACGTCCGGCCAACTGTGGGCTATTGGCCTCAGTTGGCCGGACGCAACGTCTTAACGGGTGTCGAGCACGACGAACGACTCGCCGAGGCGTCCCGACGGAAGGTTCCCCGCCACCGCCTGGGCGGCGCCCCACTCGCGCATGCGCTGCTCGAGGTCGGGAAGGTGGGCCGTCTGGGAGACGTGCGCCCACAGCGCGGCCATCTTGCGGTCGAAGGTGTCGGTGATGTCGACGGTGACGTCGCCCCCGCCCGGGGAGAGAACCCAGATCTCGGAGACGGTGTGGGGCGCGAGGCCGTCGACGGCGAGCAGCTCGGGGTGGGCGAACTCGTTGCGGGCGTCGGGGTAGACGGCGCAGAACGCGGCCTCGCCGGTCGCCGTGTGGTCCGGGTGGCTGCCGTACATGCTGCGCAGGTCGCGGACCGGGTGCTGCGTGATCACGCGGGTCGGGCGGAACTGTCGGATCACGCGCGAGATGTCGCGGCGCAGCTCCAGGCTCACCGTCAGGCGGCCGTCGGGGTAGCCGAGGAACTCGACCTGCCGGACGCCGACCACGGACGCGGCCTTGAGCTGCTCCTCCCGGCGCTGCGCGGCCATCTCGGCGCGGCTGATCGAGGGATCGTTCCCACCGGCGTCACCGTCGGTGACGATGCAGTAGGCCACCTCGATGCCCTCCGCGGTCCAGCGGGCGATCGAGCCGGCGACGCCGTAGTCGACGTCGTCGGGGTGGGCGGTGACGACGAGGACGCGGGTCTGTTCGGGCGTGACGTCGGACATGCCCGGTGCAACGGCCTCGCCCGGGGGGGAATTCCGCGCGGGCCTCGGGGTAGTGCGGCCACGAGCCGAAGGAGAGTCCATGTCCCTGCCCCGTTCCGCCCCCGCCGTTCTGACCGCCGTGCTCGTGCTCGGCAGCGCCGCCGCCTGCGGGGAGGACGAGGTCTACGACGACGACGGCCCGCTCAGCCCGGGGACGCAGACGACCGCGCCGGCGCAGAGCGCCGAGCCGGGGCTCGCGGACGCCGGCACCGCGTCGCCCATCCCGACCCGGGGGGACGACGTCGGCATCGGCGGCCAGGAGCGCTCCGACGGCCAGGACGCGGAGCAGTAGCCCCCAGGGACCCGTGATCGAGGTCGAGCAGGAGACTCCGGAGACCGCCGAGGACCCCCACCTGACGCAGCTTCAGGCCGAGGTGGAGGGCCTGCGCCTCGCCATGCGCAACCGCGGCGTGATCGAGCAGGCGAAGGGCATGTTGATGCTCCGGCTGGACCTCGACGAGGACGCCGCGTTCGACCACCTCCGCGTGCAGTCCAACCGCTCGAACCGCAAGCTCATCGACGTCGCGGCCGAGGTGGTGCGCACCCGCGCCGGAGAGGTCACGCCTGGCTGATCGACGTGTGCCGGCGGCCGGGGTGGGAAGCCTCGAGAAGGTAAGCCCGTCCACGAGGAGGTGCCCCGATGTCGCAGCCGTCGGAGGAGAACGAGATCTACAACGGCTACAGCGTCGACGACGAGGACCAGCCGCAGTCGATGGGTGACAGCCTGGTCGACGAGCGCGGGCTCAAGGAACCCCTCGACGAGGGGTACTCCCCGCCCGAGAAGTGGTCGGCGGGCCAGCGCTACGGAAACACCGAGTGGGAGGAGTCCCACGGGGAGTCCCTGGACCAGCGGCTCGCGCAGGAGGAACCTGAGACCGGCGACGACGACCGCGAGTCCGTCGGCGGTGAGGTCGGCGCCCAGCGGGCCGGTCGTCTCGTCGAGGACGACGCCGGGTCGCGGAGCGACACTGACAAGGACCTGTTCGCCACGGACGTCGGCATCGACGGTGCCGGCGCATCGGCCGAGGAGGCAGCTGTGCATGTGATCCCGGATCCGGACGAGGTTCCCGACGCCGAGCGCGTCGTCGACGAGGTGGGCGCGGACGTGCTGGACGACGCTGACCCCACCGAACTCGCACTGTCCGACGAGGAGTTGCTCGACGCGGAACGCCGCGTCGCCCTGCCGGAGGACAGCAAGCTCTAGCACTTCTCCAGCACTCGCCGGCGCTTCGATCGCCCGCCGCCCGGCCGCGCCCCTCCCACGGGCCAGCGGTCGGGCGGTGCGCGTCCTGAGCAGGCAGAATGAGGCGTGACCCGCGTCGTTCTGCGAGGAGGCCCCCCGTGCCGGCTGCGTCCGAGCTGGTGCTCGCGGCCGAGCCGGACGCCGCCACCAAGGCCCGCCGGTTCGTCGCCACGGAGCTGGCCGACGCCCCCGGCGACACGGTCGGCACCGCGGAGCTCGTCGTCACCGAGCTCGTCACGAACTCGGTCCTGCACGCCGCAGCGCCGATCGTCGTACGGGTCAAGCGCACGGACGGTGGCGCGCGGATCGAGGTCGAGGACGGCGGCCGGGACCTGCCGATCGCGCCACCGCTGAACCCGCACTCGATGACCGGCCGCGGCCTCGCCCTCGTCGCCGCGACGACCGCCGGCTGGGGTGTCGAACCGGCGGCGGACGGGCGCAAGATCGTGTGGGCCGAGGTGAGCTCCGGGCCCAGCGGAGCGAGCCTGCACAGCCTCGCCGGCCTCGACCTGAGCCAGTTCGAGATCCCCGGGGCGGACTCGGACGAGCCGGTGTTCACGGTGCGGCTCGGGTCCGTGCCGACCGACCTGCTGCTCGCGGCCAAGGGGCACGTCGACAACGTCCTGCGGGAGTTCCACCTCGTGACCGCGGGGTCGGACGTCACGGAGAGCCGGCCGCCGCCCGAGCTCGTCGAGCTCATCGACACCATGGCGGAGGACTTCGCCCTCGCCCGGACCGAGATCAAGCGGCAGGCCGTCGCCGCCGCTGACCGGGGTGACGTCGAGACCGACCTGGTGCTGACGCTGCCCGTCTCCGCGGCCGCGGCGGGCGAGCGGTACCTGGCGGCGCTGGACAAGGTCGACGCGTACGCGCGCAACGCAGCCTTGCTGACGCTCGAGACGCCGCCCGCGCACCGCGTGTTCCGGCAGTGGTACGTGCAGGGGCTCATCGACCGGCTGCGCGCCCTCGCCGCCGGTGGCCCGCTGCCGGTCGTGCCGAGCTTCCCGCAGGCGCTCGCGGCCGAGGTCACGCGACTGTCGACGCTCCGCGACGTCTCGGACCGGCTCAGCCGCCTGCAGCTGATCACCGGCGAGCTCAGCCAGGCCCGGGGCGTCGCGGACATCGCCGAGACCCTGACCTCCAGCGCGGCCCGTCACCTCGACGCGACCGGGTCGGCGATCCATCTGCTCCGCGGCGCGGTTCTGGAGCCCCTTGCGGCCGGGGGCGAGGCGGCCGCGCACGTGGTCGACCTCGCCGGCGAGGACCCCCTCGCCGAGGTGGCGCGGTCCCGGCGGCCGATGGAGCTCCGCGGCCGCGCCGCCGGCGAGCGCTTCCCCGGCCTCGCGGCCCGCTTCGCCGAGGACCGGACGGTGCACATCGCACCCCTCGTCGTCGGCGCGGAGTGCATCGGCGTCCTGACCGTGACGTTCCCACTCGTCGGCCTCGACGAGGAGAGCCGCAGCTCGATCGTCACCACGTTGGCGGACACCCTCGCGCAGGCGCTCGAGCGGGCGATCAGTTCGGAGCGCGTCGCCGAGGCGAACGCGAAGCTCGCCGCGGCGAACGAGCGGCTGGCGTTCATCGCGGACGCGTCGATCGTCCTGTCCGGGACCCTCGACTACGACGCGACCCTGCAGGCGACGCTGGAACTGATGGTCCCTCGGTTCGCCGACTGGTGCTCGGTTCAGCTCGCCGAGGACGGGGCGCTGCGCATGGCCGCGATCGCGCACGTCGATCCCGAGCGGAACGTCATCGCGCAGGAGATGATGCGGCGGTACCCGGTGCAGCCGAACACCGACATCGGGACCGGGCGCGCGATCCGCACCATGCAGCCGGAGCTGTTCGACGACGTCACGGCGGACATGCTCGCGACCGCCGCGGTGGACCTGGGCCACCTGGAGCTGCTGCACCAGCTCGGCAGCTCGAGCGCGCTGGTCGTGCCGTTCGCGTTCGAGGACGAGATCTCCGGCGTCCTGACGCTCGTGTACGCGGACGACTCGCGGCGCTACGTCGCCAGTGACGTGCCGTTCGCGCAGGACATCGCGCGCCGGGTCGCCGCGGCGCTGCGGTCGGCCGCGGCCTACCGGGAGAAGACCGGGCAGCTCGCGGACATCCGTCGGGTCGCCGACGCCGCGCAGCGCGCGATCCTCGCCCCGCCGCCCGCCCGGATCGGGCCGGTCGCCCTCGCCGCGCGGTACATCGGCGCGGCCGCCGAGGCCCAGGTCGGCGGGGACCTGTACGAGGTCGTCGCCCGGCGCGGGTCGGTGCGGCTGCTGATCGGCGACGTCCGCGGCAAGGGCCTGTCCGCGGTGCGGATGGCGACGATCGTGCTCGGGGAGTTCAGAGCCGTCGCGGCGGAGCTGGCGGACCTGCCGGCCGTCGCGACCCAGCTCGACCGGCGGTTGCGTCCGCACCTCGGGGAGGAGGACTTCGTCACCGCGTTGCTGGCCGAGATCGCGGACGACGGCAGCTTCTCCGTCACGTCCTGCGGGCATCCGCCGGCGCTCTTGCTGACAGGCAGTCAGGTGACCGAGGTCGGGTCGCAGTACACCGTCCCCCTCGGGCTCGGCGTCCAGCCGGGCGTCGACACCGGCCGCCTCTCCCCCGGCGACCGGCTCCTGCTCTACACCGACGGTGCCATCGAGACCCGCGACCCCCAGGGCCGGTTCCTCGACTTCGTCGCTCTCCTCCGCCCCGAGCTCGGCCGCGACCACCTCGGGCTCCTCGACGCCGTCCTCACCTCGCTCCGCGCCCGCGCCGGCCGCTCCCGCCTCAACGACGACCTCGCCCTCCTGATCGCCGAGTACCGCGGCCCCGCCTGAGCCGGCCCGCCCGCCCGCCCGCCCGCCCGCCCGGCCGGACCCTGTGCGCCGCCTGTGCCGATGTCAAGAAAGGGTGACACCCCTTACTGCGCAGTAAGGGGTGTCACCCTTTTGTCACACGGGGGCGGCGGGGGTCAGGAGAGGTCGCGGACGAGGCGGGCAGCGGACTTGGCCTCGCGGCGGGCGGAGGTGAGCTGCTTCTTCGCCCACTCCAGCTGCTGGGTGAGGTCGTCGACGGTCGCGGTGAGCTCCTCGACCCGGCGGTCGGCCTCGGCGGCGGCCTCCCGCGCCTCGGTGAGCTCCCGCTCCCGCTCCTCCGCGGCGCGGCGCTCGGCCTCGGCGGCCGCGGCGGCCTCGCGCTCGGCTCCCTCGGCGGCGGCTTTCGCGGCGGCGTCGTCCTTGCTCTTGCCCTTCGCGGCGGGCTTGGGCCTCGCCGCCGGGGACGGGACGGCGACGAGGGACGCGAGGGCGGGCATCTCGCCGAACCCGGCCCAGACGAGGGCCTTGGTGAGGCGGCCACTGCGGACCGCCGTCCCGAACTCCTCGGTCGCGAGGGCGGCGGTGAGGGTGCTCTCGATCTCCTCGGCGACCGACGCACTCACCGGCTGCCCGCGCTCCTCGGCGAGGGCCTTCGCCTGCCGCGTCAGGGCCGGGACGCGGAGGTTGCGCTCGCGGCTCAGCGAGCGGATGCGGTCGGGGTCACGGGCGCGCTCAGCGGAGCGGAGGTCGTCGCCGAGCTCGAGGAGCGCGTCGACGTCGTCGGGGTGCTGGCGCACCAGCTGGTTGACGACCCAGGCGGACGTCGAGGGCTTCGGCAGCGCGGTGATCGCGGCGGCGAGGTCGCGGTCCTTCGCCTTCGCCGTCTTCGCGGCGGCGTTGCGGGCGGCGGTGAAGTCGGACGCCGGCAGGCCGTACAGCTCGTCGGCGACGGCACCCAGTTCGTCGGCCATGCCTGCCGACGTTAGAGCACGTCCGGGTGCGGAAGCTCGAACACCGAGAAGGCCGTGCCGATCACCGGGTGCGCGACGTTCCGGACGCGGACCCCGCCCGCCGTGAGACCGCGTGGGCTACCGGCGTGCGCGTGGCCGTGCACGGCGAGGTCGGCCTGGGCGTTGTCGAGGGCCTCGGCGAGGTGGTAGTCGCCGAGGAAGGCGTGGATCTCCGGCGGCTCCCCGGCGAGGGTGTCCTTCACCGGCGAGTAGTGGGTCAGCCCGACGCGGATGTCGCACTCCAACTGGAGCAGCGCGTCGCCGAACGCCTCGGCCAGGTTGCGCGCGTGGGCGACGAAGGCCCGCATCTCCGGTTCGCCGAACTCCGACGCCTGGCGGCCGGGGAAGCCGCAGCAGAACCCCTTCGTCCCGGCGACGCCGAGGCGGCAGCCGTCGATCTCGAGCACCGTCCCGGTGCCCTCGAGCACCTGGACGCCCACGTCATACAGGGCGCCCGTCACCTGGTCGGCGGCGTCGCTGTGCCAGTCGTGGTTGCCGAGGACGGCGATGACGGGCACCCCGAGGTCGGCGACCTCGTCGGCGAGAACCTTCGCCTCGGCGGCGGTCCCGTGCCGGGTCAGGTCGCCCGCGAGCAGCAGGACGTCCGCGCAGTTCGGGAGTTCCTCGAACGCCGGGCGGAACGCACCGCGGCTCTTCTCGCCGAGGTGGATGTCGCCGACGGCGGCGATGCGGATCACGACAGTTCCTCCGACGTCGTCGGCGCCGCCGCGGACGGCACGTGGGTCTCGTCGTGCACGCGCAGACCGGGCGCGGTCTCGGCGACGACCGCGCGGATCGCCGCCTGGTGGTCCGCGTCGGCGACCGGGCCGTCGAGGTACACCTCGTCATTGCGGACCCGGACCCGCACGCCCTGCTCGGTCGTGCGCTCGTCGGACGCGAGCGCCTCGCGCAGTCGGGCGACGAGGTAGACGGGCGGGCTGTCAGTCATCGGCTCCCCCGGTGATCTCGAGGCGGCCGAGCAGGTCGAGAAACACGGCCGCGAACGGGGACTCCGCGGTGTGGGCAGCGACCACGTCCCAGTCCACCTGCTCGCGCAGGGCCCGGGCGGTCGGGATCGCTGACGCGAAGTCACATGTGTGCTCGTTGAACGTCAGCAGCTTGTAGACGACGAGATCCGTCGCCGAGAGAACCGGCATGCGCAGCGCGGCGACGTCCATCTCGTCGGCGCGGTCCAGCAGCGCGAGGTCGACGGGACGGCGCATCGGCGCGTGAATGAGGTCGACGAGCCGGTCGCCGTCGTAGGCCTTGAACAGCCAGTCCAGTGGGGGCTGCTCCACGCGCAGTCCGGTCGACGCGAGCGCCGCCGCCGCGGCGTCGCGGTCCTGCGGCTGGAGGAAGAAGTCGACGTCGTGCTCGGGCAGCGGGCCCCCGCGGGCGTGGACCGCGAAGCTGCCGGCGAGCGCGAACCGGATACCGGCGCGCTTGAGGGCGAAGGCCGCCGTCCGCAGCGAGGTCAGGAGCCCCAGATCCTCGGTCGAGCTGATCGTGCCGACCGGAGGCTCCGGCGTCTCGGGGGCGGCGGCCGCGGTCAGAGTCTCCATTTCGAGGCTCTACCCGCGCCCGCCTTTCCTCACCCCACGAGAGGATCCCGGACGTCCGACGATGTGGTCGCAATAGCAGCCACATCGTCGGACGCAACTGGGCCCTATCACCTCGGTGAACAGGTCGCGGATCATCATGTGCTGTCCGATCAGAAACGCGACCGGGTCCTTCTCGGACGCCAGGGCGCCGAGGTCGACGCCGGGTTCCGACATCTGTGCAGTCATCTGATGTCCCCTCAGCTCGCCGCACCGGGGGCGACCGCGAGCTGATCGAGCGCCGATTGACGCAGCTCGGGCCGCGGGTGCTCGCCGTCGGTCTGCATGCGGTAGTCGCTGCCGCCGAACATCTCCTCGTGCTGGGCGATGACGGCGTCGCTCGCCGGCAGCTCGCCACCGAGCAGAGCGTCCTGCATCGCCTGGAAGCGCTCGTGCGCGTCCTTGACGAAGCCGGTCCCGAGCGTCGTCAGGTCGATCTGCGTGTCGAGCAGCTCGCGCAGGTAGGCCTTGTTCGGCTCGAACGTCATCGGCGGGGCGAGCTCGGCCGGGAGCATCTCGACCGGGTCGCGACCCTCGTGCTTGCGCATGAGCTCAATGGCCTCGTGCAGCTGCCCGAGCTCCTGGTTCAGGTGCAGTTCCCAGATCGCCTTCACGCGGCGGTCGGACTCCTGCTCCATGAACGACCAGTAGAGCCAGCACTCGTTGTACTCGTGCAGGACGAGACGCTCGAACCAGGTCTCGGTCGGGTCGAGGAGCGAGCCGTAGTGCGTGACGTGCTCCTCCTCCACCATCGCGATCTCCTGGTAGAGCTGGCGCGCGATCGGCTCCATGTACTGCGGGCCGACGTTCATGTAGAAGTTCATCGTCTGCTGCTCGGCCGCGACCAGCGTCAGCGAGTGCAGCTTCGAGCGCGGGTCCGTCGTCTTCGCGTTGTAGGGCTCGCGGACGTTGTCGATCGGGTGCCGGTGGTGGTAGCGCGTCGGGCGTCCGGGCATGACCTCGGTGAGCGAGTCGACGATCCGCTCCGCCTTGCGGTGCTGGATCATCTCGTAGAGGTTGGCGTACCGGTACAGGTGGTCGAAGTCCTCGAGGACACCGAACTCGTAGGCCTGTCGCAGATACGGATCGGGCTCCTGGCGCGCCAGCCACGCCGTCAGGTCGATCGCGACCTGCTCGTAGGAGATCGTCGTCTCCAACGCGGAGCTGGACCCGGGGAGCAGCCAGTTCACGACCTTCTGCTGCTGCTGCTCGATGTACCGCGTCTGCGCGAGCGCGTGCTTGAGTGCCATGTCCGGGCAGTTCCGGTGGAACTGGTGGCTGAACAGGATCGACTCGACCTCGATGCCGTTCATCACGATGATGCGGCACTTGGTGTACGGGTCGGCGAGATCCGGGTCGACCGGTTCCACATCCAGCTCGCGCCAGTTGCGCAACTGGTCAGCGACGGGGATGCCCTTGTGGTCGAGGGGGTTGAAACCCATGACGGTCCTTTCGGGCGGGAGGTGCTGGATCGCCCACCGCCGGGTAGCGGTCGGGCATGACACGACGACGTGCGCTGGTGCTGGGGAGCAGCGGCGTCCTGGGCATCGCCTGGACGCTGGGGACGCTCGCCGGCATCGAGGAGGAGACCGGATGGGACGCCCGTGAGGCGGACCTCATCGTCGGGACCTCGGGGGGATCACTGATCGCGACGCTGCTGCGGGCCGGGTACTCGGTGCCCGAGTTGTGCGAGGCGCACCTGGCCGAGATCGAGGGCGTGCTGCCCGACGAGATGGCCGAGGACGTTCCGACCAAGCTCGCGGCGACTCTCGCCACCCAGCCGGCTCGGCCGCCACTGCCGTGGCCGACGCCCGGGTCCGTCCGGCTCGCCGCGCGTGGTCTGCTGACGCCGTGGCGGACGCCGCCCCTGGCGACGCTCGCGGGCCTGCTGCCCCGTGGCCGCGGATCGCTCGACCACGCCGAGGAATTCGTCGCCAAGCTGCAGGGCGGTCCGGCCCGCGAGGACACCCAGGTCGTCGCCATGAATCACCGCACCGGGGAGCGAACCGTTTTCGGCCGTCCCGGTGAGCCGGAGGCCGAGCACGCCCGCGCGGTCATCGCGTCGATGGCGTTCCCGGGCTGGTTCACGCCGGTGCGCGTCGGCCGCGACCGGTACGTCGACGGCGGGCTCTGCTCACCCTGCAGCGCCGACCTCGCCGACGACGCGGACGAGGTGTTCGTCCTCGCCCCGCTGGCCGGCGTCGCGCTGACGCGTCCGCGTTCCCCGCTGGCACTCGCCGACTGGGCCTACCGTTGCGCGGCCGCCCGCATGGTCGAGCGGGAGGCTTCGATGTTGCAAGCGGGCGGGGCGGAGGTGCGCGCCTTCGCGCCCGACGCCGAGGCGCTCGCCGTGCTCGGGCGGAACATGATGAACGGCGCCGCCCGGTGCGAGGCGCTGCGGTTCGCCCACGACCACCCGACCGAACTCGTCGCCTGAGGTGGCATCCACTCCCTCGGCGGCGACGATCCAGAAGACCGCCGCCCGGTTGCTCGGCTTCGAGCTCCGGGACCCGCAGCTGCGCGCGGTGCGCGCCGTCCTGTCCGGCCGCGACACCCTCGCCCTGCTCCCGACCGGGGCCGGCAAGTCCGCGATCTATCAGGTCGCCGGAGCGCTCATCCCCGGCCCGACGGTCGTGGTCTCGCCGCTGATCGCCCTGCAGCAGGACCAGGTCGCGTCCCTCGCCGACACCGGTCTGGGGGCGGTCGGCCACAACTCCGCCGCCAGTGCGGCCGAGCGCCGCGAGGCGATGGCGGACCTCGCCGACGGCGACCTCGAGTTCCTCTTCGTCGCCCCGGAGCAGTTCGCCAGCACGGAGACGATGGAACGACTGAAGGCCGCGAAGCCTTCGTTGTTCGTCGTCGACGAGGCGCACTGCGTCAGCACGTGGGGCCATGACTTCCGGCCCGACTACCGGCGCATCGATGCGGCACTCGCGGAGCTCGGCCATCCTCCGGTGCTCGCCCTGACCGCGACGGCCGCGCCGCCGGTGCGGCGGGAGATCGTCGAGACCCTCGGACTAGAGGACGCCGCCGTGATCGTCGGCGGGTTCGACCGGCCCGAACTGGATCTGACGGTACGTCGGTTCACCGAGGAGGAAGCGAAGCGGCGGGCACTGCTGGAGGCGGCGACCGAGGTGTCGGGGTCCGGGATCGTCTACGCCGCGACCCGCAAGCGCGTCGAGGAACTGGTCGACGCACTGCGCGACGCCGGCCTCGGCGGCGTCGAGGGTTACCACGCCGGTCTCGCGAAGGGCCGCCGCGAGGCCGCGCACGAGGCGTTCACCGCGGGCGAGTGCCGGATCATGGTCGCGACGACCGCGTTCGGGATGGGGATCGACAAGCCGGACGTCCGGTTCGTCTGGCACTACGACGTTGCCGACTCGATCGACTCGTACTACCAGGAGATCGGCCGCGCCGGCCGCGACGGCGATCCCGCGGAGATCGTGCTGTTCTGGCGCGCCGAGGACCTCGGGCTGCGCCGCTTCTTCGCCGCGGGCGAGATCCCCGCCGAGGTGTTCGAGCAGGTCGCGGGGATCGTGGCCGCGGACGGTGCGTTGCCGGTCGCGGACCTCGCCGCCCGGACCGAGCTGTCGGACACCCGTCTCACGGCGGTGCTGAACCGGTTGAGCGAGGCGGGCGTGGTGGTCGTCGACGGGGACTCGGTGCGGGTCGTGACGTCGGACGTCGACGCCGGCGTCGCGCAGGCCGCCGCCGCGGAGCACGCGCACGGCGAGCTCGTCCGCTCCCGCGTCGAGATGATGCGCGCCTACGCCGAGACCCCCGGCTGCCGCCGCGAGTTCCTGCTCACCTACTTCGGCGAGACGTTCTCCGGCCCCTGCGGCGGGTGCGACAACTGCCGCGACACCGAGGCCGTCGCCGAGGCCGCGGCGGAGGCCGACCCCGACGCCCCGTATCCGCCCGGCTGCGCCGTCGAGCACCCCGAGTGGGGCCGGGGCTCCGTACTCCGGATCGAGGACGGCGAGCGCCTGGTCGTCCTGTTCGACACCGTCGGCTACAAGACCCTTTCTCTCGCCGTCGTCACCGACTCCGACCTCCTGGCCCGCCGCTGAACCTTGCGTCCGAAGAAGTGGTCGCTATCGCAGCCACTTCTTCGGACGCAAGGAGAGGCGGAGGCCGGCGCTGAACGGCACGACCCCGGCGGGTCGGTCGCCCGCGAGCCACTGGTCGGGGTTGAGCGCGTGCGCGTCGGGGCGGTGCGGACCGCGATGGAGGTAGGAACTCGGCAGCACCACGAGCGTGCCGACCGGGAGGGCACGGTCGGCCCAGGCGGTCGGCTCGGTGGTCTCGCGAAGGATCGAGAGCGTCGTCGGGAACAGCCGGATCGAGTCCTCGACGACCGCGCGCAGGAACGGGTCGTCGGCGCGCGCACGCGCGGCAACGCCCGGCCGCGCGGCGACCAGTGCCAAGGCTCGGAACGTCGCGATGCCCGCCGCGTCGAACGCAAACAGCCAATGCGGGGCCTGCGCCGCCAGACCTGACGGTCCCTCAATCGGAGTCCCGTGCGCCGCCGCGTGCGCGAACAGGCCACCGCACTCACGCGCCCGGGCGAAGTGAACGAGGTGCCGGTGCAGCGCGTCGCGCTCGGTCCGGGCGCGCGGCGCGGCAAAGGCCCAGTTCGCCCGACGCGGGCGCGGCGGTGACGTCCTCCGTCGCCGTCTCGGCGTACCGGAACGCGCGGCGCCGCTCGCTCGACCTGGCGGGGACCTACGCCACGGTCGACGCCGCGGTCGCCGCCGAGTACGCCGGGGCGCGGTACGCGACCGCCGTCCTCGCCCGCCTCGACGTGGCGACCGGCGTGCTGACGTGGATCAGTGCCGGCCACCCGCCCCCGCTGCTCCTGCGCCACGGTCGCGCGAAGGCGCTCGAGACCACGATGAGCACCCCGCTCGGCCTGCAGCTGAGCACCGATCCCCCGACGGTCGGCACCGAGCAGCTGCAACCCGGTGACAGGCTCCTGCTCTACACGGACGGCCTCACCGAGGCCCGGACGGCCGAGGGCGAATTCTTCACGACGGAACGGCTCGCCGAGTTCCTCGAACGGCAGTCCGCCGCCGGTCTCCCCACACCGGAGACCCTGCGCCGACTCCGGCACGCGGTCCTGGAGTACCAGGCCGGCGCCCTCCAGGACGACGCGACGGCGCTCCTCGTCGAGTGGCACCGCGGTACCGAGCGGGATCTCGTGCCGGAGACGATTCTCTGACGTCGCGTCAGTGACTGAAGCGTCCGAAGCGGCGGCGCACGCGCGGCGCGACGGCGCCGCGGAGGCGGTCCCACACCGCGAGGAACGGCCCCGCGACCGCGTTGCCCGGTGGCCGTCGCGACACCCGCGGGTGGGGGCGGATCGGGGCCGCGACCCGAGCCGCCTGCCACGCGGAGCCCAACCGCCGCAGCGCGTCGGGATCGAGCTCGGCCAGCAGCCGCGGGAGCAGGACGTCCTCCTCCTCACGGGCGTCGGCGCGGATCAGCGCGCAGACGCGGTCGACCGCGGCACGGGTCCGCGCGTCGTCCGAGGCGCCGTCGATCTGCACCAGCAGATCGTTGATCTCCTGGTGCTTGGACTCGACGTCCGCGGTCAGCTCGTCGGCTCGGTCGCGGTCCAGCACCGCGTGATCGAGCCGCTGCCGGACCAGGATGCTGTCCGGACCGCCGAGCTCGTCGAACGTCTTACCGGCCACCGAGTGGCCGGCCTCCGACCAGTGCATCGCCATGCCCCCTCCCTCCGGACGGAGGCGTCAGTCGTTGGCGTCCTCGCGGCGGACGATGGAGCTCCGCCGGCTCGGGGTGAGCGCCAGCGCGAGGGCGAGCATCCCGACGACGAGGCCGCCGTGCAGCCAGTTGTCCGCAGTGTTGACCGGGAGGAAGTTGGCGTCGCTCTCCTGGTCGACGACGACGCCGTAGACCAGCACGAGCGCGTAGATGATTGCGCCGCCGACCAGGTAGGTCGAGGCGCCGCGCACCGATCGAGCCATGGCCAGGCCCACCGCACCGAAGGCGAGGTGGACGATGTTGTGCAGCACGGAGACATGGAAGATGCCGAGCAGTTCGGCCTGCTCGCCCATGTTCGCGTGGTCGTGACCCACGATCTCGAGGTTGTCGACGTTCGTCGTGAGCCCGGGGATGAACCCCGCCACCCCCACGAGCAGGAACGTCGCCGCAACGACGGTGGTCGCGAGCTTGAGAAGGTGCGCCTTGCGGTCCTGCTCGCTCCCCGGCCGGTCGACCGTGGGCGACGAGGTGCCGTGTCGCATCGTGACCTCCATCCATCGGGCCGGGACGATCCCGGCCGACGTCTGGGGACTACCCGGGTTCGCCGAAGTGATCGAGCAGGGCGGCCCGCAATTCCGGGCCCGCGTCGGCGAGACGAAGCAGGTCCGGGTCGGCGTCGGGGTCGAGCACCGCGACGGAGACTTCGGCCCGCGCGGTCTCGATCTCCGCGCGCCAACTCTCCAGCGACGGCGGGTTCTCCGAGATCAGCAGCGCCAGGCGGGCGCGGGGCAGCGGCGGCAACGCGTCGACGGAGACCACCAGCGCGGCGAGGCGCCGGCTCCGGAACGCACCGAGGGCCGCCTCGGCCCGCGAGGGGCGCATCGGCGGCGGGGACCACACCTGGGCGGGAAGCCCGTCGGCGCTGAGCCGCTCGGCGCGGCGCCGTGCGGCCTCGCGGGTCGGGCAGACGACCAGTGCGGGCTTCCGCTCGGCGACCAGGGCGGAGACCGCACCGCCCCGGGCGCGGGCGCTGCCGACCCGGCGGATGCTCAGCGCACTGCCGGGATCCCAACCCCCACCGGCGTGGAGCGGGTCGGTCAGGCCGTACGCGGCGACGATCGCCTCCCGCTCGGCCGGGTCGGCCCGCGGGACGATCACCAGCAGCGGCGGGTCCCCGAGGCGACGGCGGACGGCGGCGGTCTGCGCCGCCTGCTCGGCGGTCAGCCGGTGCGCACCGTCGACGACGACCAGCCCGATCGGGTGTTCCGACGGACCGCCGGCAATGCGGTCCGCCGGGGTGAACAGGAACTCCGGCGGTTGGGCCTCCGCGCGCATCGCGACGAGGTCCGCCGGGCCGGGCGGACGGGCCGTCAGGGGCGCCGGCTCCCCGGGCGGGACGTCGCGCGGCGGCGGCCCGACGACCGCCGGCACCGCCGGTGACCGCGGGAGGAACGGCGGGTGCACCCACCAGGTCAGACCCTTCGTGGCGAGTCCGGCGGCGAGTCCGGTCGTCGACCCACCGGTGCCGGAGCGCATCACGAGCAGGACGTCACGCCCGGCGGCGGCCGCCTCGGCCGCGGCGAGCTGGCCCGGCCGGGGGTCGTCGATGCCCAGCGTCCGGAACGCCGTTGGCACCGCGAGCCCGTCGCCGCGCACCGGCCAGGCTGGGAAGACGTCGGGCGGCCAGAGGTAGCCGGCGTCGTCGCCGGGGTCCGCGGCGGCCTCGGCGGGGAAGCGCTCGGCGTACCACTCGGGTTCCTTGCGCAGCAGCGCGAACCGGTGCGAGCGGTGCAGCGGCTCCCAGCCGAACCACGGGGGCAGCGGGGGGTCGTCGGGCTCGACACCGTCGCTCCACTCCAGGAACTTGTCGGCGAGCGTGTCGGCGTAACCCCGGCGCTGCCACTCCCGGCAGTTCTCGCGCCCGTAGCGGACCAGGCCCGGGACGAACCCGCGCCACATCCGCACGGCGGGGTGGTTGCGCCAGGCGTACGTCTCGAACGTCAACGCCCGCAGGATCTGGAACGTCTCGACGCGTTGCTTGCCGAGCCGGCGGTCGTCGAGCACCACACTGCTCGCCCGCAGGTCCGGATAGGGCAGGAACGTCTGCACCCTGAGGTTCTGCCCGGCTCGGGCGGGCAGAACCTCAGCGTGCCCGAGGGACACCTGATCCACCATTTCGCCGACCGGATCCGCGCCGACCTGGGCGGGGCGGAGGTCCGTGCGACCTCGCCGCAGGGCCGGTTCGACGCCGGCGTCGTCGACGGCCGGCGCCTGCTCGACGTCCGCGCCGCCGGCAAGCATCTGTTCTACGACGTCGAGGACGCGCCCGCCGTCCACGTCCACCTCGGGATGCGCGGGCTCTTCCTGCACCACCCCGACCCCGCGACGCCGCCGCGGACCGGCACCCGCCTGCGCCTCGCCGGCCCGACGGCGGCGTGGGACCTGATCGCCCCGTCCGCCTGCGATCTGCTCGACCCCGCCGAGGTGGCGCGGATCCTCGCCAAGCTCGGGCCCGACCCGCTCGGCCCCGACGATCCCACCGCGGCGGTCACCGCCCTGCGGTCCTTCCGCGGCCCCGTCGGCGCGGCCCTGCTCGACCAGTCCGTCTGGGCCGGAGTCGGGAACGCGTGGCGCGCCGAGCTGCTGTTCCTCGCGCGCCTGCACCCGCGCACTCCCTGCGCGGACCTCAGCGTCGACCAGGCCACCGCGCTCTGGGGACTGACGCGCCGTCTGATGGCCCTCGGCCGTGACGCCGGCCAGGTCGTCAGCGACCCGTCCGCCCCCGACGAGCGCTGGGTCTACAAACGCGCGAGCTGCCGCAGTTGCGGCGCGGCGGTCGCCACCGCCGCGATCACGGGCCGGATTGCCCACTGGTGCCCGGTCGAGCAGCACGAGCAGGTTCACGCCTTGCACACCCGGTGACGCGACCCGATCTGGAGGGACCGATGGAGAGCGACCGTACGGCCGAGCTGACGTTCGGCGGGACCGCGACGACCCTGCTCCGCCTCGGGCCGTTCACGCTGCTCACCGACCCGAACTTCCTGCACCGGGGCCAGCGGGCGTACCTCGGATACGGACTCTGGAGCAAGCGACGGACCGAGCCCGCCCTGCTGCCCGCGGACCTCCCGGCGTGCGACGCCGTCCTGCTCTCGCACCTGCACGGCGACCACTTCGACCGCGTCGCGAAGCGCGAACTGGACCACCAGTTACCAGTGCTGACCACCCGTCAGGCGGCGAAGCGGTTGCACCGGTGGGGCTTCGGTGCCGCCGACGGGCTGGAGCCCTGGGCGAAGCGCACGCTGGCCCGGGACGGCGAGCAGCTGACCGTCACCGCGGTCCCCGGCACGCACGGCCCGGGCCCGATGGGCGCGATCCTGCCACCGGTCCAGGGCCACGTCCTCGAACTGGGGGCCGGCAGCGACCGACTCCGCGTCTACGTCACCGGCGACGTGCTCTTCCGCCCGCAGTTGCGCGAGGTCGTCGAGCGCTGCGGACGCCTGGACACCATGGTGATTCACCTCGGCGGGACCCGGGTGCTCGGCATCCTCGTCACGATGGACGCCCGGCAGGGGACAGATCTCGTCGAGCTCCTGGAGCCCACCGTCACCGTCCCGATCCACTACGACGACTACGGCGTCTTCCACTCGCCGTTGTCGGAGTTCCTCGCGCAGATGCAGATGCGGCGACCCCACTCCGAGATCCGGGTCGTCCGCCGGGGTGACGCCGTCCCGCTGGACCCGGGTCAGTCGGCGCGCACTTCGAGCGCGCCGGGGAGTTGCTGAGCCGCGCAGTAGGCGTGGTGGAGGAAGTCCGCGCCCGCAGCGGCGGCGAGCGTGCTCGCGACCAGTCGCGTCGGGCCCGGGGCGAGGACGAGCCCCACGGCCAGCCCCGTCGCGATCCACTGCCCCAGGCAGAACGGGCAGGACACCAGCTCCCCGACGGTGTGCCGCGCCCCCTCGCCGCGCGGAGCGTCGTTGACCTCGTTGGCCTCGCCCGGCCCGGAGCGCCGCGTGAACGGCGCGCGCAGCGGAGCGGTCACCTTGTCCTTCGTCAGCAGGCGCGCGCCCTTGTAGGTGGCCAGTGCCAGTCGCGCCGTGTCCCAGGCCGAGATGCTCGGCACCGTCGCGCCGCGCCGGCGCGCGACCAGGGCGGCGACGGCGACCAGCCCGCTGTACGCGGTCATCGTCGCGAGGTGCGCACCCTCGTCGGCCTCCGAGCCGTATTCCTGACGGACCGTCCGATCCAGGACTTCGCCGACGCTCACAGGCGGCCCGCGATCTTCCGCAGCGCGCGACGGCCGACGAGAGCGGCGAGCACCCACGGTCCCGCGACGATCAGCGGGTCCATCCAGTGGTGGTTCACGTCCGCGCGGCCACGGCCGCGGCGGGAGCCCAGGCCGTCGTGGGTGAACTCGGCGCGGACGCCGGTCTGCGTCACCGGGTTGTCCGGTCGGGTGGTCGCGAACGAGCGCAGGTGGCTCTCGACGGCGTCGACGCGGTCGGCGGCGAGCAGCACCAACCAGTGCGCGGCACGGCCTTCGCTCCAGCGTCGGTAGGCGAGCTTGCGCATCGCGCCGGACAGGCCGCGCGGCGGGCAGGACGTCCCGAAGACCGGCGGCAGCATCAGGTGCTCGATCGACCGCTCGCGCGGCCACACCTCCGGCTGCCGGTCGGGGAAGTGCCAGTGGGCGCCGGTCTCGATCTCGGGCACCTCCCGGCGGCTGCCGGACGGGCGGTCGGCGGGGTTCAGATCCGCGCCCCAGCCGGGGATGCGCGCCCGCAGTTCGTCGGCGCTCGCAGCGGTCTGCGGCTTCTCCGCGGTGTAGGTCACGACTTTCCTCTCACGCGGCGGACGGGACGACGATCGGCTTGATGCAGTTGTCGAGCTTCGCGGAGAAGATGTGGTAGCCCTCCGCGACCTCGTCGAGCGGGATCCGGTGCGTGACGATGTCGCTCGGTTTGAAGTACCCGTTCCGGATGTGCTCGAGCAGCCGTGGCCACTGCCGCTTCACCGGGCACTGGTTCATCCGCAGCGTCAGGCCTTTGTTCAGGGCGTCACCGAACTTCACGGCGCTGAACATCGGCCCGTAGGCGCCGACGACCGAGACCGTCCCGCCCTTCCGGACCGAGTCGATCGCCCAGTTCAGCGCGATCGGCGAACCACCCTGCAGCTTGAGCTTCGCGGACGTGACGTGCATCAGCAGGTTGCCGTCGGCCTCCGCGCCGACGGCGTCGATGCAGACGTCCGCCCCGAGACCGCCGGTCTCGCGTTTCATCGTCACGACGATGTCGTCGTGGGAGACGAAGTTGAACGTCTCGGCGTGCGCGAAGGCGCGCGCCTTCTCCAGCCGGTAGTCGAGGTGGTCGATGACGATCACGCGACCCGCGCCCATCAGCCACGCCGACCGCGCGGCGAACAGCCCGACCGGGCCGGCCCCGAACACCACGACGACGTCTCCCTCGGCGATGTCGCCGAGTTGCGCACCGAAGTAGCCCGTGGGCAGCGCGTCGGTCAGCATCACCGCGTCGTCGTCGTCGAGCCAGTCGGGAATGACCATCGGCCCGACGTCCGCGAAGGGCACGCGCACCAGCTCCGCCTGCCCGCCGTCGTAGCCACCGCAGGTGTGGGAGTAGCCGTAGATCCCGCCGACCGCCGTCGCGTTCGGGTTCACGTTGTGACAGTTCGAGTACAGCCCGCGGGCGCAGAAGAAGCACGACCCGCAGAAGACGTTGAACGGCACCATGACCCGGTCACCCACGCGCAGGTTCTCGACCGAGGATCCGACCTGGTCGACCACCCCGATGAACTCGTGACCGAACGTGTGCCCGACCCGGGTGTCCGGCATCATCCCGTGATACAGGTGCAGGTCCGAGCCGCAGATCGCGGCTCGCGTCACACGCACGATCGCGTCGTTCGGGTGCTCGATCGTCGGTTCCGGCTTCTCCTCGACGCGGACCTTGTACGGCCCGCGGTAGACCATCGCCTTCACCACGTCCCCCTAGGAGCCCGAGCCGGGCTCGGCCATCTTGCTGTGGACCTTCGCCTTGATCTGATCAGGCAACACTTTGTTGGCCGCCTCGGAGAATCGCGTCTTCAGCGACCCGCCGACGAGGCGCCGCTCGCCGGACATCAGCGCCGCGAACGCCTGCTCCGCGACCTGAGCCGGGTCGTCCTTCTTGCCGGTGCCGACGCGGGTGTCGAGCATGTCCGCGCGCCGGAAGAAGTCGGTGTCGGTCGGGCCCGGCATCAGCGAGGTGACGACGACCTCGGTGTCCGCGAGCTCCTCCGACAGCGCCTCCGCGAACGACTGCAGGAACGACTTCGAGGCGTTGTAGGTCGCCTGATAGGTCCCCGGCATCGTCGACGCGATCGAGGTCCGACACCGGCGTTCAACGCCGCGATCTCCAGCGGACGGCCGTCACGCATCGTCTCGGTGTGAAGTCGGATCACGGCTTGCGGATCGCGCAGGTCGGCCAGGACCGTCCGCACCTGCGCGCCCTCGGCACGCAGGCGCGCGCCGGCCGCCTCCAGCCGCGCCCCGTCCTCGGAGTTGATGACGAGGTCGTAGCCGTGGGCGGCGCACTGCACCGCGAACTCGAGCCCGATCCCGCTCGACGCCCCGGTGACGAGCGCCAGCGGGCGAGGGCTCGTCACGAGCGAACCGAGCGCTCGAGCGCGGTGAGGTGCGTCCGCGCCGCGCTCAGCACGGTGGTGCGCTTGCCGTTCTCGGTCTCGAAGTCCAGCACCGTCCGGACCTCCTCCGGCGCGGTCAGCTCGCGGATCGCGGTGACCGCGTCCTTGGCCGAGAGCGCGTCGTAGGCGCGGATCGGGAGCTCGGAGGGGAGGGTGACGGCGACGTCGAGGTCCACCGCCGGCTCGGCCAGCGGCACCGGTTCGATGACGACCTCGGGTTCACGCTCGGTGCCTTCGGGCCCACGCGTCGCCGTCGGTCGGGTCGGCACGGCGACCGGACGCGCGCGCTCGGCGGCGGGCGCGTCGCCGGGGAAGGCATCGAGATCGGCGGTCCCGCTCGGCTCGGCGCGGTGCACCTTGCGGTAGACGACCGCTGCGGCACCGGCGAGCACCGGCCAGGTCAGGCGAGTGGCCAGCTTCCGTCCCGTCCGGAGAGCGGTGAAGGGAAGGGCGAGCACCGAGCGAGTCATGACGGGTCCTCCGGGTCGTGAAGTGTTGACCCTGTGCTGCCCCTCAGACCGGGGCCCATTCACCGGGTTCGGGTCGGCGAGATCACCCGTCAGACGCGGAGCGTGAACCAGACCGCCTTGCCGTCGCCGTCGTCCTCGTGGCCCCAGGCGTCGCTGACCAGGTCGACGAGCATCAGCCCACGTCCGCCCTCGGCGTCGGGGTCGGCGTCGCGGGGCTCGGGAACGCGGCGTTCCGAGTCACGCACCCGGATCTGCAGCCGGTCCTCGCCGGCGCAGCGCACCTGCAGCTCGATCGGCGGCGCGCCGTGCCGGACCGCGTTCGTGACCAACTCGGAGACGAGCAGCTGCGCCTCTTCGATCACCGCCGCCTCGTGACTCCCGCAGCAGGACTCGGCGAGAAACTCCCGCGCGACCCGCGGCGCGGTGGCGTCCGCCGGCAGCACGATCTGGCGAGGACTCATCGTGCACGGCACTGGGGACCTCCTACTCCGGGATTGCGGCGGAGCTACCCGGGCCCGAGCCTGGGCGAAACCTGGCCGGGATGAGGCGCAGAGAACGCCGGATCGCAGGTTTGACCTCACCGAGCGCCCGTGCCGCCGATGTCCGTTTTCGCGCGGTCCGGGCGGGTACCACTGCGGTACCTGGGGGCGGCCGAGGAGAGAGCAGAGCGGCGGACGTCAGACACCCCGAGTGCCGGGCGCACGCCACGTTCGGCCGCCCTCAGGACCAGATGGGGCACTCCCGGGAAACCGTTGCCGTGACCGGAATCTCCGCGTCACCCGTGCGTGATCGCGAAGGCCACGGGAACACTCTCGTCAGTGGCCCGCCCGGGCCCGTGGTACGGAGGTTCTCTCGTGATCGGTTTCATCGTCGCCGGACTCGTGATCGGTGCGCTTGCGCGCCTGCTCAAGCCCGGGAAGCAGAACCTCGGACTGCTCGCGACCTTGGGTCTCGGCCTGGTGGGTTCGATCATCGGAGGTTCGGTCGCCGCCGCGATCGGCACCGGTGACATCTGGGAGCTCGACATGCTCGGCTTCATCGTTGCCGTGGTGGCCGCCATCGCCCTCATCGGTGTCGCCGAGGCCATTGCTCCCAAGCGCAAGGATCTCGCACATCGCTGATCGAGTACGGCACCACCGCAAA
The DNA here is from genome assembly GCF_000384115.1 of Sporichthya polymorpha DSM 43042. Classification (NCBI taxonomy): domain Bacteria; kingdom Bacillati; phylum Actinomycetota; class Actinomycetes; order Sporichthyales; family Sporichthyaceae; genus Sporichthya; species Sporichthya polymorpha. Next base: position 2,349,626 of record NZ_KB913029.1, on the reverse strand, counting down.
CCGTTCCACGAGGACGCCGCCCACGCCATGGGCGGCGTCCTTCGTCGTGTTCGGGGGGTTGTGTCCGGGGCGTGCGGCCGGGATTGTGCCGAGGGCACAGGAATCGGGGACGATTCGCGGCCGTGCTCCGTTGCCCTGGTGCCGGATTCCGCAGCACGATGACGGCAGAGCCCACACCCGTCCCGGCCGACGAAGGACGCATCATGACCGTGACCGCGCCACCCGCCCGTCTGATCTCCGACCGCCTGGCCCACTGGGCCTCCGAGCTGCCGGACACCCCGGCGTTGCGCTATCAGGGCACGGACCTGACGTGGAGCCAGTGGAACGAGCGGTGCGAGCGCCTCGCGGGCGCGCTCCGCTCCCTCGGGGTGGGCCGCGGGTCGGTCGTCGCGACCTATGACAAGAACTCCCCCGCGTGCCTGGACCTGACGCTGACCGCGAGCGGGATCGGCGCCGCGCACGCGATCCCGAACTGGCGGCTCTCGGCCGAGGAGGTCGCGTACGTCCTCAACGACTCCGGGGCCGAGGTCGTCTTCGTCGGCGCCGAGTTTATGAAGACGTTCGAGTCGATCCGCGACCAGCTGCCGGCCGTCCGCGAGGTGGTCGTCCTCGGGTCCGACGGCGACTTCGAGGACCAGTTCGACGCACTGCTCGCCGCCGCGACCCCCGCGCCCGTCGCCGGCGCCGAGCCGACCGACACCGCGCTGATCCTCTACACCTCGGGGACCACCGGTTTCCCGAAGGGCGCGATGATCACGCACGCGAACATGGTCGCGCACTCCGAGGCACTGTCGGACTACTTCCAAATCGGCCACGAGCACCGCTACCTGCTGGCGATGCCGATGTTCCACGTCGGCGGGACGAGCCCGGGCATCGGCTGCGTCTACGTCGGCGCCCCGATCACCATCACCCGCGAGGCGACGCCCGAGCACCTCATGGGCGGCCTGCCCGGCGCGACGCACGCGTTCTTCGTCCCGGCGATCTTCGCGGCACTGCTGCAAGCCGGTGAGGTCGGCGCGAAGGCGCTCTCGCAACTGCAGCTCCTCTGCTACGGCGCGGCTCCGATGCCGGCGCCGGTCCTGCGCGCGTCCCTCGCCACGTGGCCGAACGCGCGCTTCCTCCAGGTCTACGGGATGACCGAACTCTCCGGCGCCGTCGTCGCCCTCGACGACGCGGCCCACCGCGACCCCGCCCACCCCGAGCGCCAGGCCGCGGCCGGCGTCCCCATGCGGGGCACCGAGATCCAGGTCGTCGACCCGACCACGCTCGAGCCCGTCCCCGCGAACACTCCGGGCGAGGTGTGGGTCCGCGGCGGCACGGTCATGGCCGGCTATCTGAACAAGCCCGAGGCGACCGCCGAGACGATCCGCCCCGACGGCTGGCTCCGCACCGGCGACGTCGGCCACCTCGACGACGACGGCTTCCTGTTCATCTCCGACCGCGTGAAGGACATGATCATCACCGGCGGCGAGAACGTGTACTGCCCCGAGGTCGAGCGCGTCCTCGCCGAGTACCCCGACGTTCTCGAGGCCGCCGTCATCGGCATCCCCGACGACCAGTGGGGTGAGTCGGTCAAGGCCGTCGTCGTCCCGAAACCGGGCTCGACCGTCGACCCCGACGCCGTCATCTCCTACGCCCGCGAGCGCCTCGCCCACTTCAAGGCACCCCGGACCGTCGACGTCGTTTCCGAACTCCCCCGCAACGGCGCGGGCAAGATCCTCAAGACCGTCCTCCGCAAGCCCTACTGGGAGGGCCGCGACCGCCAGGTCTGACGCCGCCGCCCCGCACCCCTTGTCAAGAAAGGGTGACACCCCTTACTGCGCAGTAAGGGGTGTCACCCTTTCTTGACGACGGATAAGGGGTCAGCGGGCGACGGCGGCGACGGGGGCCGGGGCGGCGGCGGGGATCGGGGACCCGCAGTCGGCGCAGTGGAGGATCCCGACGTCCCCGGCGACGGCGACGGCGAGGCCGGCGGTGCCCGCGGGGACCCCGGTCGGAACCGCAGGGATCGCCTCGGCCGCGTCCGGGCCGTCGGCGGCGGCGTCCGTCCCGGGGAGCACCGGGTGGTTCGGGAGGTACCGGAGCGCGAGGAAGAGCCCGGCGACGCAGACGCACGCCGCGACCCAGCACCCGAACTCCATCGCATCGGTGAAGGACTGCTGGGCGGCGAGGGCAATGCCGCCGTCCCCGGTCTGGGCGGCGACGGCGAGGGCGGCGCCGACGGAGTCCCGCGCCGGCTCCAGCAGGGCGGGGTTGGTGATCTCGTCGGCGAGGGCCTCGCGGTAGACCGAGAGCGAGACGCTGCCGATGACCGCGACGCCGAGGGTGCCGCCGAGCTCGCGGGTCGCGTCGTTGACGGCGGACCCGATGCCGGCCTTCGCGGCCGGGACGACGCCCATGATCGCCTCGGTCGCGGGGGCGCTGGTCAGGCCCATGCCGAGGCCGATGGTCATCATCTGGCCGGCGATCGTCGGGTAGGTCGTCGTGCTGTCGCACGTGGAGACCCAGTAGAAGCCGGCGACGAGGAACACCAGGCCGCTGCAGACCACGACCTTGGTGCCGACGCGGACCGCCAGCGGCACCCCGAGCAGCGAGCCGCCGGCGACGGCGATCGCGACCGGCGTCTGCCGGAGACCCGCCTCGAGCACGCCCCAGCCGAGGACGAACTGCGAGAACTGCGTGATCAGGAAGACGAAGCCGAACAGCGCGAAGAACGAGAGCGTGACCGCACCGGAGGCCGCGGTGAAGCGCAGGTTCCGGAACAGGCGGACGTCGAGCATCGGCTGCGGGACGTGGGCCTCCCACAGCCCGAACGCGAACAGCAGGCAGGCGGCGGCGCCGAAGTCACCGAGGCTGGCCGGCGATCCCCAGCCGCGCTCGGGGGCCTGGATGATCGCGTAGACCAGCGTCCCGAGCGCCGCGGTCGACAGGACGAGACCGACGTAGTCGAGCCGGGGCACCTCGGGGTCACGGCTGGTCGGGACGAACGGGATCGCCAACCCCAGCGTGAGCACCCCGACGCCGGCGCAGAACAAGAACGCGGCGCCCCACTCGGACGCCTCGACCATCGCGCCACCGATGATCGGCCCCACCGCGACCGACGCCCCGGTGGCCGCGCCCCAGATCCCGATGGCCTTCGCGCGCTCGACCCGGTCGGGGAAGACGTTGGAGATGATCGACAACGTCGTCGGGAACACGACGGCGGCGCCGACACCGGCGACGGCCCGCCACAGGATCAGCATCTCCGGGTTCGGCGCGAACGCGGACAGCGTCGACGCGGCGATGTAGATGACCAGGCCGGTCATCAGCGCGCCCTTGCGGCCGAAGCGGTCCGACAGCGACCCCGCCGCCAGGACGAGCGCCGCGAAGACGAGGTTGAAGGCGTCGACGATCCAGAGCAGGTCCTTGGTCGACGCCTGGAGGTCGCGGTTCAGCGTCGGCAGCAGGATGTTCACGATCATCGTCGCGACCATCACGCAGAAGACCGCGAGGCACAGGACCGCGAGCGTGAGCCAGCGGTTGACCACCCGCTGCTGCATGCGCGTCACCGTTCGCCGGAATCGTCCGTTGTGGAACGTAGTTCCACAGTTGGCCAGGGGTCAACCAAACGGCTGCCTGCATACCGTCGGTGCTACGTTGATGACAACGGTTCCCATTTTCGACTGCGCGTGAGGGGTGAGCGGGCTGATCTCCACCGACGCCGACCTCTCGCGGGTCATCAACTTCGACGACTACGGCGCGTTGTTCGAGCTGGCGCGCAACTCGCTCATCGCCGGGATCGCGGTCGCACTGATCGCCGGGCTGATGTCGCCGTTCGTCATGAACCGGGAGCTGCCGTTCGCGGTCCACGGGATCAGCGAGCTGTCCTTCGCCGGCGCCGCCGGCGCGCTGCTGCTCGGCACCAGCGTCGTGATGGGCTCGGTGGTCGGGTCGCTGCTCGCGGCTCTGCTCATCGGGCTGCTCGGCACCCGCGCGCGCGACCGGAACTCCCTCGTCGGCGTCCTCATGCCGTTCGGGCTCGGGCTCGGCGTCCTGTTCCTCGCGCTCTACGAGGGCCGCGCCGCCAACAAGTTCGGCCTGCTGACGGGTCAGATCATCGCCGTCGACGACACCAAGCTCGGCGCGCTGCTGACGATCTGCGTGATCGTCGCCGCGGTCATGGCGGCGATCTGGCGCCCCCTCACCTTTGCCAGCGTCGACCCGGACGTCGCGGTCGCGCGTGGCATCAACGTCCGCCTGCTCTCGATCGTGTTCATGCTGCTGCTCGGCCTGACGATCGCCGCCGCGATCCAGATCATCGGCGCCCTGCTCGTCCTGGCGCTGCTGTGCACGCCGGCTGCGGCGGCCATGCAGGTGAGCGCCTCCGCCCGCACGATCACCCTGCTCTCGGTGACGTTCGCCACGGTCTCGATGGCCGGCGGGATCCTGCTCGCCCTCGGCAGCGAGGTGCCGATCAGCCCGTACGTGACAACGTTGTCGTTCGCGATCTGGGGGGTCTGCCGGGTCCTCGGGGCCCGCCGAACCCGACGCGGCTGGGCGCCCCGCCCGACGGCGTCGATTGCCCCGGCGGCCGTCGGCACCTAAGGTGCTTATCGATAACGGTTCTCATTTCCAATTCGCCCTGAAGGTAGGTTCTGTGCGCCGGGTTGCCCTCGCCACCGGGCTGACCGCCCTGCTCGCCCTCACCGGGTGCGCGGACGACTCCGACTCCCTGCGACCGGCGAGCCCGTCGGCCGCGACCGACGCCACCCCCGCCGCCAACTCCACCGGCGACCGCGTCCAGGTCGTGACGTCGATCGACGTCTACGCCGACATCGCCCGCACGATCGGCGGCGATGCGGTCGAGGTCCGGTCCCTGCTCGCCTCCGACAGCGGCGCCGACCCCCACAGCTACGAGGCCACCGCCCGCGACCAGCTCGCGGTGCGGGACGCCGACCTCGTCATCGCCAACGGCGGCCACTACGACGAGTTCCTCACCCGCGCCCTCTCCGCCGCCGGCGGGGACCGGGCCGTGATCACCGTCGTCCCCTCCGAAGCAGACGAGCACGCGGACGAGACTCCCGAGGAACACGCCGAGCACACCGACGAGAGCGACGACCACGAGGGCGAGACCCCCGAGGAGCACGCCGAGCACGCCGGCGAGGGCGCCGAGCACGAGGGCGCCGAGCACGAGGACGAGGGTCACGACGAGGGCCACGACCACGGCCGGGACGGGAACGAGCACGTCTGGTACGACCTGCAGCTGATGGGGACCCTCGCGGGCCGGATCGCGGAGGAGCTCGCCCAGCTGCACCCCGCCGACCGGGACGGGTTCACGGCCCGGGCGACCGAGTTCGAGAACGGCATCGCGGAGCTGAGGCAGCGTCAGGAGTCCATGTTCTCCGTGCACGACGGCACTCCCGTGGCCGTCACGGAGCCGCTGCCACTGTTCCTGCTCACCGACTGCGGCCTCGTCGACAGGACCCCGCCCGCGTTCAGCCAGGCGATCGAGGAGGGCACCGACGTCCCCGTGCGCGTCCTGCAGGACACGCTGAACCTGTTCTCGGACGGCGCCGTCGAGCTCCTCGTCTACAACGAGCAGACGACCGGCCCGCAGACCGAACGGATCCGCTCGGCCGCCGAGGACGCGGACATCCCCGTCGTCGCGATGTCCGAGACCCTCCCGACGGGTCAGGACTTCCTGAGCTGGATGCGCACCAACCTCGACGCGCTTGAGGGAGCCCTCGCGTGACGATCCCGGCTCCGGTGCTGCCGTGGTCCCTTAATGTCGACCCGGTGACGTCGGTCCTCTCCCTGCGGGACGCCTCGCTGCACTTCGGCGACCGACACCTGTGGGAACACCTCGACCTCGAGCTGGCGCCGGGTGAGTTTCTCGCCGTGCTCGGGCCCAACGGCGCGGGCAAGACCAGCCTGCTGCGCGTCGTCCTCGGGCTGACGCCCCTGACCGCCGGCTCGGTGATGATCGCGGGGGAGCCGGTCCGGCGCGGGCACCGGCTCGTGGGCTACGTCCCCCAGCAGCACGCCCTGAGCGCGGCCTCCGGGCTGCGGCCGCGGGACCTGGTGCGCCTCGGGATCGACGGTCACCGCTGGGGCTTCGGCGGCGCGGCGCGGACGCGGGCGCGCGTCGACGAGCTGCTCGCGGCCGTCGGCGCCACCAGCTACGCGGACGCCCCGCTCGGCCTGCTCTCGGGCGGCGAGCAGCAGCGCGTGCGCATCGCCCAGGCGCTCGCCACGGACCCGCAGCTGCTGCTCTGCGACGAGCCGCTGCTCTCGCTCGACATCGCCCACCAGCGGGGCGTCGTGGCGCTCCTGGACGCGCGCCGGCGGCAGCACGGCACCGCGGTCGTGATGGTGACCCACGAGATCAACCCGATCCTGCCGTACGTCGACCGGGTTTTGTTTGTGGCTCCGCACGGTGTTCGATTGGGTACTCCGGGTGAGATCCTTACCTCCGTTGTGTTGACAGAGCTCTACCGAACGCCGGTGGAGGTCGTTCGCACGGCGCACGGGATCGCCATCCTCGGGCTGCACACCCTGCCCGAGCACTGACACCCGGAACCTGTCCGACCGACTCACGACTGCACGGGGGAGGCCATGGGCCACGGACACGGCCATGGGCACGGCCACGGACACGGACACGGGCACGGGCCCCGTCCCGACGACCCCGTCGGCGGCGCGCGCTACGCGCGCCGGCTGACGATCGCGTTCACCGTCGCGCTCACGTACTTCGTCGTCGAGGCCGTCTTCGCGATGCTGACCGGCTCGCTGACGCTGACCGCCGACGCCGGCCACATGCTCACCGACACCGTCGGGCTCGGGTTGGCCCTCGGCGCGATCTCCGTCGCGTCCCGCGGCCGCCGCTCCCCGCACCACACCTTCGGCCTGTACCGGCTCGAGGTGCTCGCGGCGCTGGCCAACGCGGCGCTGCTGCTGGCCGTCGGGATCTACGTCCTGTGGAGCGCGTTCAGCCGCCTCGACGACCCGCCGCACCTGCCGACGCACCAGCTGATGTTGGTCGCAGCGATCGGGCTGGCGGCGAATCTGGGCTGCTTCCTGCTGCTGCGGGAGGGCGCGCAGGAGAACATCAACATGCGCGGCGCGTACCTGGAGGTCGTCGCCGACGCGATCGGCTCGGTCGCGGTCCTGCTGGCCGCGGTGCTGATCCTCACCACCGGCTGGGCCTGGGTCGACCCCGCCTTCGCCGTCGCCCTCGCGGTCTTCATCATCCCGCGCACCCTGCGGCTCGCGGCCCACGCGCTGCGCGTCCTGCTGCAGATCGCGCCGCGCGAGGTGGACCTCCAGCAGGTGGAGGCCGACCTCGCAGCCCTCGACGGGGTCACGGGCGTCGACGACCTCCACGTCTGGACGCTCAGCTCCGGCATGCACGTCGCGACCGCGCACCTGCGCGTCCGGTCCGACGCCCCGCCGGACCTGCTCGAGTCCGCGCAGACCCTGCTCACCGAACGCCACGGCCTCGGGCACGCGACGCTCCAGCTCGACACAAGCACCCGGCGCGCCACCCCCGCCCCGTGGTGCGCGGGCCGCCGCATCCCGGAGCAGCAGTCCCGGACCTCCGCCACCACCCGGCCCCCGCGCGGCCGGCACCGGCGGTACTGACCCCCACGATGCCCGCGGGATGACGTCCCGCAGGATCAGGCGGTGTCCGCGAGCTCGATGATCTCCGCCTCCGCGGCGAGGTAGTCGGCCTCGCTCATGATCCCGCAGTTGCGCAGGACCTCCAGCCGCGCGAGCCGGCGGGCCAGCTCGTCCGGGATCTCCTCGGGCCACTCGGCCCGGGCGGGCCCGACGGCGAGCTCAGCGGCGGGCTCGGCGGCGGGCTCGGCGGCGGGCTCGAGGTCGTCCTCGATCGCGACGACCTCGTCGACCGTCGGCCCGGTCCCCGGGTCCGCGACCGCGGGGGCGAAGGTCAGCACCGGCTCCGGGGTCGCCGGCGCGGGGGCGATCAGCTCGGCCGGCTCCTCCGGGAGCGGGGTCCACTCCGGCATCCGGATCTCGGGGATCTCAACCGGCGGGACCTCGAAGATCGAGGCGAACTCCCGGGTCTCGACGACCGGCGCAGGCTCGGAGACCGGCGCGGGCGCCGGGGCCGCGTACGGCCACGCGTCGGCGACCGGGGCCGCGGTGACCGGGGCCTCGGACACCGGCGCCCCGTAGGCCGGGGGCTCGGCGGACTCGGCGAGCTGCTCGATCAGGGCGACGACGCGGAGGGCGTCGGCGGCCGGGAACTTCAGCTCGACGCGCCGGTTCGGCGCGCCGTGCTCGATCACGACGGCGGTGAACAGGCGCCCGGTGCGGGTCGTGGTGATCGCGTTGATGTCGTACGCGGCGATCGGCTCGACCCCGCCGCGGCGGCCGGAGCGGATCAGCTCCAGGCAGTCGCTGCGCAGCTGCACGTACCCGGCCCGGCCGTCGATCCGGCAGCTCACGGGTGCCTGAGAAAGAATCCCCATCGCAAGCGTCTCGGCATTCGTCATCGAAGGATCTCCCCGTTCCCCGATTGCACGGCCCCCCGACCGCGAGTCCATCCTGACCCAGATGACCCGCCCCCGGGGCGGAGTTCGCGAGGACGAAGCGGACAAACCGCGCCTTCCGGACCCGATTAGGGTCTTTCGAGTGCGTATCGCGACCTGGAACGTCAACTCGGTCAAACAACGCGTCCCGCGGCTGCTCCCCTGGCTGGACCAGCGGGCGCCGGACGTCGTGTGCCTCCAGGAGCTCAAACTCACCGAGGACGCCTTCGGCGAGCTGCTCGGCGCCGAGCTGGCGGCCCGCGGCTACGAGTGGGCCGCGCTCGGCGAGAAGAGCTGGAACGGCGTCGCGATCCTGTCCAGGGTCGGGCTGACCGACGTCACGCCCGGGCTGGAGGGCGGGCCCGGATTCCCGCACCAGGAGGCCCGGGCGATCGCCGCGACCTGCGGCGGGGTGCGGGTGCACTCGCTCTACGTCCCGAACGGGCGGGTCCCGGACTCGGACCACTACGTCTACAAGCTGCAGTGGCTGGCGCGGCTGCGCGAGGTCGTCGCGGCCGGCCCGGCCGACGCGGTCGTCTGCGGGGACATGAACATCGCCCCGGCCGACGCGGACGTCTTCGACCCGGCGGCGTACGTCGGGCACACGCACGTCACGACCCCCGAGCGGGAGGCCCTGAATGCCCTGCTTGCGTGCGGTCTGCGGGACGTCGTCCGCGAGCGGTGGCCCGAGAACCGCGTTTTCACCTATTGGGACTACCGCGCCGGCATGTTCCACAAGGACTGCGGAATGCGGATCGACCTGATCCTGGCCTCGGAGCCGGTCGCGAAGCGCGTCGAGGCGGCCTGGGTGGACCGGCAGGCCCGCAAGGGCACCGGGCCGTCCGACCACGCGCCGGTGATCGTCGACCTCGACACCGCCCCCGACGGCGACATCGGGCCGATGGTGCCGCCGCCGTCGGCCGGGGCGCCCCGGGGGCGGACGAAGCTGCCGCAGGCCAAGATCGTCGAAGGTGGCTGACGTCACGCCGTCCCGGGCGGATTCGGGGCGGACCGGACCCCTGTCTTACGCTGACCTGCGCTGCTTCCGCACGCCCCTGCTGCACCCCCGGCGGAAGAGCGCCGCGACACACCGCATCTGACGAGGAGCGCCCCGTGCCCGACGATCTCGTCCTCGCCGCCGAGTTCCCCTCCGCGACGATGGAGGACTGGCGGGCCCTGGTCTCCAAGATCGTCGCCCGCTCCGGCGCCGAGTTCCCCGCCGACGCGCCCGAGCAGGCCCTGGCCTCGACGACGCGCGACGGCATCGAGATCTCGCCGCTGTACGTCCCCGACCCGAACGCCGAGCTCGGCCTGCCCGGCCAGGCGCCGTACCTGCGCGGCCGCACCGCCGAGGGCCTGCGCACCGGCTGGGACATCGTGGCCCGCCAGACCAGCCCGGATCCCAAGACCGCCAATGAGCAAGCCCTCGAGGACCTGGCCGGGGGCGCGACGTCGCTGTGGCTGACCCTCGGCGAGGGCGGCCTGCCGGTCGCCGACCTGCCGCAGGTGCTCGACGAGGTGATGCTCGACGTCGCCGGCGTCCACCTCGACGCCGGGACCGAGTATCAGGCCGCGGCCCAGGCGTTCCTCGACCTCGCGATGGAGCGCCGCCACCCGTTCGAGGTGCTCACCGGGACGCTCGGCTTCGACCCGATCGGGCTGATCGCGCGGACCGGCGACGCCGAGCACTTCTCGATGCCCGAGCAGGAGGCGGTGAGCGCACAGGGCCTGAAGACGGCGTACGCGTACCGCAACATGCGGACGGTCACCGTCGACGCGCTGATCTACCACGAGGCCGGCGCCACCGACGCCCAGGAACTCGGCATCGCGCTCGCGACCGGCGCGGAGTACCTGCGCTCGTTCACCGAGGTCGGCGGGATGCCCACCGGGATCGCGTTCTCGCAGATCGACTTCCGCCTCGGCGTGACGGTCGATCAGTTCGCGACGATCGCGAAGCTCCGCGCGGGCCGCCGCTGCTGGTCCCGGGTCGCCGAGCTGTCCCGCCTCGACGCCCCCACCGCGGGTATGCGCCAGCACGCCGTCACGTCCTGGCCGATGATGACGCGCAAGGACCCGTGGACGAACATGCTCCGCACGACGGTGGCCACGTTCGCCGCGGCCGTCGCGGGCGCGGACTCGATCACCGTCCTTCCCTTCGACGCCGCGCTCGGCCTGCCGGACACGCTGGCCCGCCGCGTCGCGCGGAACATCCCGCACCTGCTGATCGAGGAGTCGCACGTCGCGGCGGTCGTCGACCCCGCGGGTGGCTCCGGCTACGTCGAGGCACTGTCCGAGCGGCTCGCGCAGGAGGCCTGGAAGGTCTTCACCGAGATCGAGGCCGCCGGCGGCATCCTCGCCGTCCTGGCCGACGGGTCGCTCGCCGAGCGCGTCGCCGCGGCGCGGGAGCAGCGCCTCGCGGCCGTGGCCGCCGGCGAGGAGACCGTCCTCGGCGTCAACGCCTTCCCACTGGAGGGCGAACAACTGCTGGAGCGCGCCCCGGCCCCGGTGCGGCCGGCGGGCGACGCGTTCCCGCGCATCCGTTGGTCCGAAGCCCTGGAGAACGCCACCCTGGAGGCCCCCGATGGCGGTAGGTAAGCGGCCGGTCGTCGTACCGGGCCACGACTGGCGGATCCGCCGCAAGCCGATCCCGGAGTCGTTCGCGGAGGAGACGCTCGGCGAGCTGCCGGCTCCGATCCCGGACCGCTACCGCGACCTGTTCATGGCCGCGACGGCGGAGTTCCCCGACGAGGCGGCCTGGTCGACGCCCGAGGGCATCGACGTCAAGCCGCTGTACGGCAAGGACGACCTCGCCGGGCTCGACTTCCTCGGCACGTACCCGGGCGTCGCTCCGTTCCTGCGCGGGCCGTACCCGACGATGTACGTGAACCAGCCGTGGACGATCCGTCAGTACGCCGGTTTCTCCACCGCCGAGGAGTCGAACGCCTTCTACCGCCGCAATCTGGCGGCGGGTCAGAAGGGCCTGTCGATCGCCTTCGACCTCCCGACGCACCGCGGCTACGACTCGGACCACCCGCGCGTCGTCGGTGACGTCGGCATGGCCGGCGTCGCGATCGACTCGATCTACGACATGCGCACGCTCTTCGACGGCATCCCGCTCGACACGATGAGCGTCTCGATGACCATGAACGGCGCCGTGCTGCCGGTGCTCGCGCTCTACGTCGTCGCGGCCGAGGAGCAGGGGGTGAAGCAGGGCCAGCTCACGGGGACGATCCAGAACGACATCCTCAAGGAGTTCATGGTCCGCAACACCTACATCTACCCGCCGGCGCCGTCGATGCGGATCATCTCCGACATCTTCGGTTACACCTCGCGGCACATGCCGAAGTTCAACTCGATCTCGATCTCGGGATACCACATCCAGGAGGCCGGGGCGACGGCCGACCTCGAGCTCGCGTACACCCTCGCCGACGGCATGGAGTACCTGCGGGCCGGCGTGAACTCCGGGCTCGACATCGACGCCTTCGCGCCGCGGCTGAGCTTCTTCTGGGCGATCGGCATGAACTTCTTCATGGAGGTCGCCAAGATGCGGGCCGGGCGCCTGCTCTGGGCCAAGATCGTGAAGGAGTTCGGGCCGAAGAGCGACAAGTCGCTCTCGCTGCGGACCCACTCGCAGACCTCGGGCTGGTCGCTGACCGCGCAGGACGTGTTCAACAACGTCGCGCGCACGATGATCGAGGCCATGGCCGCAACGCAGGGCCACACGCAGTCGCTGCACACCAACGCCCTCGACGAGGCGCTCGCGTTGCCGACGGACTTCTCCGCCCGCATCGCGCGCAACACGCAGATCCTGCTGCAGCGCGAGTCGAACACCACGAAGGTCATCGACCCGTGGGGCGGCTCCGCGTACGTCGAGCGCCTCACCCACGAGCTCGCGACCCGCGCCTGGGCGCGGATCCAGGAGGTCGAGGCCGCGGGCGGCATGGCCAAGGCCATCGAGGAGGGCATCCCGAAGATGCGCATCGAGGAGGCGGCCGCGCGCACCCAGGCGCGGATCGACTCCGGCACGCAGACCGTCGTCGGCGTCAACAAGTACCTGGCGCCGGGGGCGGACGACATCGAGGTCCTCAAGGTCGACAACGCCGCCGTCCGTGCCGCGCAGATCGAGAAGCTGCGCCGGCTCCGCTCCGAGCGCGACGAGGCCGCGTGTCAGGCCGCGCTGGAGAAGCTGACCTGGGCCGCGGGCCAGGCCGGCGGCAACAGCGACGACACCAACCTGCTCGCGTTCGCGATCGAGGCGGCCCGGGCGAAGGCCAGCGTCGGCGAGATCTCGGACGCCATGGAGAAGGTGTTCGGCCGCTACTCGGGCGCGATCCGTACGATCAGTGGTGTGTACCGCGCCGAGGCCGGGGCCAACCCCCGGGTCGCCGAGGTTCGTGAGGCCTCGTCAGAATTCGAGACCCTCCACGGCCGGCGTCCCCGCATCCTGGTCGCCAAGATGGGCCAGGACGGGCACGACCGCGGCCAGAAGGTGATCGCGTCCGCGTTCGCCGACCTCGGCTTCGACGTCGACGTCGGCCCCCTGTTCCAGACGCCGGAGGAGGTCGCCCGCCAGGCGATCGAGGCCGACGTCCACATCGTCGGCGTCTCCTCGCTCGCGGCCGGGCACCTCACCCTGGTGCCGGCGCTGCGCGAGGCCCTGGCGGAGGCGGGCCGCGACGACATCATGATCGTCGTCGGTGGCGTCATCCCGCCGGGTGACTTCGACGAGCTCCGCCGGCTCGGCGCCGCCGCGATCTTCGCGCCCGGCACCGTGATCCCGGACGCGGCCCTCGAGCTGATCCGCGCGCTGAACAACGCCGCCGACGCCGCCTGATGCGGTCCGTTCCGCAGCGGTGAAGGTCGACGTCGAGGACCTCGCGGGCCGCGTGCGCGCGGGGGAACGCGCCGCGGTCGGACGGGCGATCACGCTCGTCGAGTCGACCCGGGCCGACCACCGCCGGCTCGCGGGCGAACTGCTGGACCGGCTGACCCCGCACGCCCAGGACGCGCGGCGGATCGGGATCACCGGCGTCCCCGGGGTCGGCAAGTCGACATTCATCGACGCGATGGGCACCTGGCTGACCGGGCAGGGGCACCGCGTCGCGGTCGTCGCCGTCGACCCGTCGAGCACCCGCAGCGGCGGCTCGATCCTCGGCGACAAGACGCGCATGGCGCGCCTCGCGGTCGACGAGAACGCTTTCATCCGGCCGTCCCCGACCGCGGGGACCCTCGGCGGCGTCGCGCGGGCGACGCGGTCGGCGATGGTCGTCCTCGCGGCCGCGGGCTACGACGTGATCCTCGTCGAGACGGTCGGCGTCGGGCAGTCGGAGATCACCGTCGCGGAGATGACCGACAGCTTCCTGCTGCTCGCGCTCGCCCGCACCGGCGACCAGCTGCAGGGCATCAAGAAGGGGGTCCTGGAGCTCGCGGACGTCATCGCGGTGAACAAGGCCGACGGCGAGCACGCGATGGAGGCCAAGAAGGCCGCCCGCGAGCTCGAGGGCGCCTTGCGGCTGATGGGCCCCGGGGACAGCGGCTGGAACGCGCCCGTCCTCACCTGCTCCGGCCTGACCGATCAGGGCCTGGACACCGTCTGGGAGGGCCTGGAGTCCCACCTCAAGCACCTGCACAGCACCGGCCGCTTCGAGCGGATGCGTGCCGACCAGCAGGTCGCCTGGATGTGGGCCACCGTCCGCGACGACCTCGACTCCCGGCTCCGGTCCGCGGAGTCCGTCCAGACCCTCCGCGCCGAGCTCGAAAACGCCGTCCGGACCGGGGACCTCTCCCCCGTCCACGCCGCGGACCGCATCGTCGCCGCGTTCCTCAACCTCTGACCGCGTCGCCGGCACGCCTGTCAAAAAAGGGTGTCACCCCTTACTGCGCAGTAAGGGGTGACACCCTTTTTTGACAGGGGCCGCCGCTCAGAGGAGCGGGAGCTCGAAGGTGGAGCCGCCCTTGCCGGCGAAGATCGTGACGGTCGAGCCGGGCTCGGCGACCGGCTCGATGTTCTGGACGTCGCCGCTGGAGATCGTGATCCGGAACGAGTGGCCGACGGGCAGGCGCCAGTGCGTCGGCAGCAGCTCGACCTTGTACATCCCCGGCTGGCCCGGGCTCACCGCGATCGACGAGCCGTGCCCGAGCCGGTGGCTGGCGCGCAGCCAGCCGGTCGTGATGACGGTCGAGCTTCCGTCGGGACCCACGTCCTCGAGCCGGACGACCAGCACGCCGTCGCGCGCCGAGAAGGCGGCCTTGATGTGCGCGACGGGGGCGCCCCCGATGACGACGCTGCCGTCGGACGGAGCGCCGTTGAACTGGACGCGCTGGGTGTCCCAGAGCGCCTGGTTGTTCTGCGGGTAGTCGTGGGAGTTGTAGAGCCCGTGGTCGGTGCACAGGCAGCCGTTGTCGAACGGGTTCGCGGTGTAGGTGAACTGCGTCGCGACCCCGGCGCCCTGCGGGCCGGCGAGGGCGAGCACCGCGGGCCGCTCGGCCGGGTACTCGTTCAGCTGGACCCAGTGGCCCGCGCCGCGCGGCAGTTCCCAGCTGGTGACCTTCGAGTCGGGCAGGCGCGCGTCCTTACGCCCCATCAGAAGGTTGTCGAAGAAGGCGAGCATGCCGCCGCGCATCTCGTCGAACTGCGGGACGCCGGGGACAAACTCGACGTGCGCGCCCGGGCCCATCAGCAACCAGCTCTGGTCCTTGGTGCCGAGGTAGTTGCGCACGGTGCCCTCGGGGAACAGGTCGTTCCACCCGCCGACGTGCAGCATCGGGATCTTGGTCCGGTTCGCGGCCGCGATGTCGATCGTGAGCGACTTCCAGTACGAGTCGTAGTTCGGGTGCGCGTTCACCCGGTCCTCGAACGCCGTGTACTGCGGGAGCGTCGCGAGCGAGACGTCCGGCGTCTGGTCGCCGATCGAGCTGCCCCAGGTGAAGTACGGCCACCAGCGCATCTTCGTGCTACGGATGCCGCCCGGGTACGCGAACTCCCGGTACGGGTCCTGGTAGGCGACGATCGGCACCGCGGCCTTCAGGTGCGGCGGATTGGCGGCGACGGCCTTCATCGTCGAGATGCCGCCGTAGCTGATGCCAGTCTGGCCGACCTTGCCGCTGCTCCAGGGCTGGGTGCCGGCCCACTCGATCAGGTCGTAGTTGTCCTGCTGCTCCTGAGCCTCGAACGGGCGCCAGGTACCGGGCGTCCCGCCCGAGCCGCGCGGCGAGCACGAGAGGGCGACGTAGCCACGCTCGGCGTAGTACTCGGCCATCTGCATGACCGGCTGCAGCACCCGGTAGGCGAAGAAGTTGACGACGATCACCGGACGCTGGTCGGACAGCGGCAGGCCCCCGACGGCGGGACGCGTCAGCGTGCAGCGCATCGGCGTGAAGTCGCGCATCGGGACGCGGATCTCGGTGCTGATCGTCTGGTAGTCCGGCAGGCGGTCGTAGCCGAGCCAGACCGGGACCGGACCCGAGACCGCCGGGGCGTTCGCGGCGGCGTCGGCGGCCGGGGAGGACACCAGGGCGGATCCCGCCACCAGCGCCAGGGCGCACGCCGCGCCCACCATCCGACCCATTCGAGGCATGCGTCCTCCGCCGTCCCAATCGTCTGACTTGCCGGTGCAGGCTACCTAGGCCCGCTGTGCCCCCATCGACAAATCGGCCGAACAGGTCGATCTCGTTACTCTTCCCGGGTCATACCGGCCCCGGATAGCGTCGCGGCATCCCCGTCGTCCCGACCCCGAGAGGCACCTTCAGCCATGGCCATCAAGATCAACGTCCAGTACGGGCACCCCACCGACCCGGACGCGTTCGAGAAGTACTACGCGGAGACCCATCTGCCCCTCGCGGCTCAGATGACCGGCATCAGCCGCATGGAGCTCTGCAAGGTCGTCGGCACCCCCGACGGCTCCCCGTCGGACGTGTACCGCACCGCCGAGCTCTGGTGGGACAGCCCCGAGGACATGGAGAAGACCATGAGCTCCCCCGAGGGCCAGGCCACCGTCGCCGACCTCGCGAACTTCGCCACCGGCGGCGTGAACGTCTTCATCTCGACCGTCGACTAGACCACGTAGCCACTGGACGAGTTGCAACGACTGAGGCGATCTGGACGCCTCACCGGTACTCCGGTGTTGCAACTCGTCCACTGGCTTCATGGGGCGCGGTTGTCCACAGGCCGCACACCCCCGAAGTTGTCCCCAGGCCGAGCCGAGCGACCGCGCCGCGGGCCGATGCTGCGGGGATGGATCTTGTCGACGCCCTGAAGTTCTGCGGCGGAGCCGCGCGCTGGAGCCGACTCGTTGAGCTCGAGGTGCCGCGGCGTCAACTCGAACTGGCTCCGCCGGAGCTCCGTTCCGGGCCATGGCGTGTATGCCCTGTCCGACGCGTCGCCGGCGTTCGTCGCCGCGGTGAAACTGCGCGGCGTCGTCTCCCACACCACGGCCGCCGCGGTGCACGGGTTCGCCCTGTGGCGCACCGCTCCCGGCCTGCACGTGACAGTCTCGTCCGGGCGCAACCGGGCTCCCGGGGTGACGGTTCACCGCAGCCGGCTCGCTCCGGCCGACCTCGACGAGGACCGGCCGCTGACCTCGCCCCTGCGGACCGTGCTCGACTGCGGCCGCACGCTTCAGCTCGGCCAGTCGGTGGTGATCCTCGAGTCGGCCTGCCTCGCCCGCCTGGTCGACCTGCGCTCGGTGCGAGCCGCCGCGTCCGAAGCCCGCGGCGCCGGCGCGGTGGCGCTGCGCCAGGCAGTGGCGTGGGTGGACGAGCGCTCGGAGTCCTCGCTCGAGTCGGGACTGCGGATGCTGGTGACGCTGCTCGGCCGCGTCACCACGCAGGCGTGGGTCCCCGGCGTGGGTCACGTGGACATCGTTCTCGACGGCTGGCTCGCACTGGAAGGAGACGGCTTCGAGTTCCACTCCGACCGGCGGGCCTATCGCGAGGACCGGCGACGGGGCAACGCGCTTGTCGTCGGGCGCCACGTCCTGCTGCGGTTCACGTGGGAGGACGTGTTCCTCCGCCCGCACTACGTGCTGCAGGTGGTGACGGAGACCCTCGCCGCCGGGCCGCCCTGGCGCTGACTACCTGGACCCCGTCAACGGCCGTGGAAGACCGGGGCGGTCCTGGTCCCGAAGGCGGCGCGGGCGGCGAGGTGGTCCTCGGTGGTGAAGGCGGTGCCGATGGCGAAGGCCTCGAGCTCGGCGAGGTCGCGGGAGGACAGGCGCATCGAGCGGTCGAGGAGGGTCTTCGCGAGGCCGAGGGCGACGGTGGGGCCCGCGGCGAGCTCGGCGGCGAGGGCGCCGGCGTTCTCCTCCAGCTCCGCGGCGGGGACGACGCGGTTGACCAGGCCGAGCTCCTTGGCCTCGGCGGCACCGAACCGGCGGCCGGTGAAGATCAGCTCCTTCGCCACGTTCAGCGGCACCCGGCGCGGGAGGAAGTAGAGCGTCCCGCAGTCGGGGACGAGCCCGATCTTCGTGAACGCGCACGAGAACGTGGCGTCGTCGGCGACGACCGCAAGGTCGCACGCCATCATCAGCGCCAGCCCGGAGCCGTGGCAGTGCCCGTTGACGGCGGCGATCGTCGGCTTCTCGATCTCCGCGAGCGGGAGGAACACCGTCGTCAGCAGCGTGCGCAGGCGCGAGCGGCTGGTGACCGGGTCGGAGTTGAGGTCCATCTCCTTGACGTCACCGCCGGCGGAGAAGGCGCCGCCGCTGCCGGTGAGCACGACGGCTCGGACGTCCGGGTCGGTCGCGACCCGCTCGACGACCTCGGCGAGCTCGCGCTTGGCGGTCATGTCGAGGGAGTTGCGGGCCTCGGCCCGCGTCAGACGGATCGTCGCGACCGCGTCAGCGACGGTGTAGGAGAGACGCTCGTAGTCGGCCATGGGCGGCAGCTTCCCAGGTCCGGACTTCGGGGCGCACAACGACCCGGCGGTGGAGACCACCTGCCGGGGCTGCGGCAGATACTCTGGATTCGTCAAGGCAAGGCCGTTTTCCAACTTCTGCCGCACGGCGCGCCCATCCCGGGCCAGGAATGGGCGCACCGCGCCGACGAAGTCGGGGGTGGTTGGCATGGAATCCGGAGAGGAGGCGATGTGAGCGGGATCGACCGGCTCGACAACGAGGACTACCCCTCCGTGACGATGGGCCGCGCGGCCGAGCTGCTCGGCGTCCAGCCCGCTTTCCTGCGCCGGCTCGACGCGGCCGGGGTCCTCTCGCCCAGCCGCACCGACGGCAACCACCGCCTCTACTCCCGGCGCCAGCTCGAGACCGCGACGCGCATGCGCGCGCTCGTCGACGAAGGTCTCTCCCTCGACGCCGCGGCCCGGATCGTCGGCCTCCAGGACGACCTCGGCGCCGCCGAGGCCCGGATCTCCGAGCTCGAGGACGAACTCGGCTCCCGGCCCCGGACGAAGTCCCGCCGCTGAAAAGCCCCGCCGCTGAGCGCGACAGGGCCCCGGCCGGATCGGCCGGGGCCCTGAACCAGTGGTCGGACTCCTTTCACGTTCTCGAATCGGGCAGTACACGGGCGGAGGGCCGCGCTCCCGCTCCGCTCTGCGCTCCGCGGGAGCGATACCGACCGGCTCCGCGATCCGGTCCCGACGCCGCGCGCAGCGCTCGGGTCCGGGACGCCCCGCCGCCCGGGGCGGGCCGCCGCTGGTACCCGGCGGCTCGGCGGCGAAGTTCTCGGCAATCAGGGCGTCGAACTCCGCCCGCACGACGTCGGAGTCGTCGAGCCACGCGTCCGTACGCTCGGGGAGATCGAGGACGCCACCGCAGGTGGGCATGTCACGCCTGCAGCTGCTTGGCTCCGTTCTCGGCGGAGTCGACCGCACTCGCCGCGGCGACGGCGATCCGGCGCGGCTTCGCCTTCTCCGCGACGGGGATGCGCAACGTGAGCACACCGGCGTCGTAGCTCGCGGCGATGCGGTCGAGGTCGAGGGCGTCGCCGAGGAACAGCTGGCGCGAGAAGACACCGAGCGGACGCTCGGAGACCTGCATCTCGGCGTTCGCGCAGATCGGCCGACGCTCGGCCTTGACGGTGAGCACGTTGCGCTCGACGTTGATCTCGATGCCGTCCGGCTGGACGCCCGGAAGGTCGAAGCAGGCGACGAACTCGTCGCCCTCGCGGTAGGCGTCCATCGGCATCGCGGCCGGGCGGCTCCACGTGCCCGGGGCGGTCAGGGCCGACGCGATCCGGTCGAGTTCACGGAAGGGATCGGTACGCATCAGCATCGCTCGTGCTTCCTTTCTGTCTCGTCAGGCGATGCACCGCAGTGAGATCGGGTCGGGAACCCGGTCTCCTGATATCTGTCACCATAGCGACAGGTTTTCTGTCGCGCAACTAGTTGGTTCCCTGTTGTGACGCGCGCAAAACCGGGCCGGCCCGCGCGTGTGCGCGACCGGCCCGGTGAGAGCTACGTACGCCCCGTCAGTCCGCCTGCATCTGCTGGCGGAGGCCGGCGAGGGTCCGGCTGAGGAGCCGGGAGACGTGCATCTGCGAGATGCCGAGTTCCTTGCCGATCTCCGCCTGGGTCTTGTCGGCGAAGAAGCGCAGGTGCAGGATTCGCTGCTCCCGCGGCGGGAGCGCCGCGATCAGGGGGCGGACGGTCTCGCAGTCGACCATCACGTCGATCGAGTTGTCCTCCGCACCGAGCGTGTCGGCGATCGTGAAGGTGTCGTCGCCGTCGGAACCCACGGCCGCGTCCAGGGAGGTGGGCGCGAAGGCGTCGTCGGCGGTCAGGGCCTCCAGCACCAGTTCCGGGCTGACGGCGAGGCGCTCGGCGAGCTCGTCGACCGTCGGGGCCCGGCCGAGCTCGTGCGTGAGGGACTCGGTGGCGTCGCGCAGGACGGCCTTGGTCTCCTGAAGCCGGCGGGGCAGCCGGATCCACCGCCGCTTGTCCCGGAAGTACCGGCGGATCTCGCCCTGCACGGTGGGCTTGGCGAAGCTCGCGAAATCGGTCCCGCGTTCGGGGTCGAAGCGCTGAATCGCGAGGACCAGCCCCACGTACCCCACCTGGCACAGTTCGGCGGTCTCCACGGCGCGGCCGGCGTAGCGGCTCGCGAGCCAGCGGACCAGCCCGTCGTAACGGCGGACCAGGATCTCCTGGATCCGCTCCTTCTCCTGCGCGTTGTCCTCAACAGTCGCGACGGCGAGAGCGCGGAAGAGCTCGGCGTCGGTGGCATCGGCTGTCAGCGTGCTGACCTGGATCTTCGTCCGGTTCTTCGTCGCTGTCATGTCTGTTGTTATTTCTGGCCCGGGGGGAGATAACCCCGCTGTGGGGGAATGTGACACTCCACACCGGAGGTTTGGCCGGGGAAGCACTCAGCGGAGCATCCAGCGAACTAGGAGCAAATGTGCAGCTAGGCATCCACAACGCGAGCTTCTCCTGGCCGGGCGGACCGGCGGCAATCGCGCCGACCATCGCCGACCTGGGACAGGCGGCCGAAGCCGCGGGCGTCGCTCACGTCTCGTTCATGGACCACTTCTTCCAGATCCCCCCGGTCGGCCCCGCCGAGGAGCCGATGCTGGAGGGCTACACCGCGCTGGGCTTCCTCGCCGCGCACACCTCGACGGTCAAACTGCAGCTGCTCTGCACGGGTGTGACGTACCGTCACCCCGGCCTGCTGGCCAAGACGGTCACGACGCTGGACGTCCTCTCCGGCGGCCGCGCGGTGCTCGGCATCGGCGCCGCCTGGTTCGACCGCGAGCACGAGGGCCTCGGCGTCCCGTTCCCGCCGGTCGCCGAGCGCTTCGAGCGTCTGGAGGAGACGCTGCAGATCTGCCTGCAGATGTGGAGCGACAACAACGGCCCGTACGAGGGCAAGCACTACCACCTGGCGGAGACGCTCAACTCGCCCCCGCCGGTCTCCTCGCCCCGGCCGGAGATCATGGTCGCCGGCAGCGGCGAGAAGAAGACGCTCAAGCTCGTCGCCCGCTACGCCGACTCCAACAACCTCTTCGGCGGCCCGGACGAGATCAAGTCGAAGCTCGACATTCTCCGGCAGCACTGCGAGAACGAGGGCCGGGACTTCTCGTCGATCACCACGACGACCCTCGCCCGCGTCGACCCGGAGACCGACACCGACGCGTTCCTCCGCGAGGCCGAGGCGCTCCACGCCGTCGGGGTGAAGGTGATCTTCGTCGTCCCCCGCGGCGACAACCCCGCGCGGCTCGCGGACAAGCTCGGCAAGGACGTCATCCCGCGGCTCGCCGAACTGGGCTGACGCCTGGTCAAGAAGTCGGACCCTGCGGTGATCCGACGGGATGCCCCGCAAGGCGGAGGACGAAGCCGTGTACGCAGTACCGGCGAGGACGACAACGCCGCGAGGCGCCCGTCGGGCGCCGCAGGGCTAGTTGACCGCGCGGGTCTTGCCACCCCAGTACTGCTTGCGCAGCGCGGGCTTGTCGTGCTTGCCGACGGCGGTGAGCGGGATCGCCTCGACGAAGTCGACGGTCTTCGGGCAGTTCACCGAGCCCTTGCGCTCCTTGACCCAGGCGATGAGCTCCTCGGCCGTGACCTGCGTGTCGGGGTCGGCGACGACGACGGCCTTCACCGACTCGCCCCACTTCTCGTCCGGGACGCCGATGACGGCGACGTCACGCACAGCCGGGTGGGCGAACAGCGCCGCCTCGACCTCCTTCGGGTACACGTTGTACCCGCCGGAGATGATCATGTCCTTCTTGCGGTCGACGATGTAGAGGAACCCGCGCTCGTCGGCCTTCGCGATGTCGCCGGTGCAGAGCCAGCCGTCGCGCAACGTCGAGGCGGTCTCCTCCGGGCGGTTCCAGTAGCCCGTCATGACGTGCGGGCCACGGGCGCAGATCTCGCCCGGCTCGCCCATCGGGACCTCGTTGAGGTCGTCGTCGAGCAGCCGCACGTCCGCGATGAGGACCGGCCGGCCACAGGAGCTCAGCGGCTCGAACTGACGGGTCCTCAGAGCCTCCGCGTGGTCGTCCTTCGTCAGGACGGTGAGCTGGTTGGGGGCCTCGGTCTGGCCGTAGAGCTGGGCGAAGATCGGGCCGAAGCGCTCGAGGCCCTCGATCAGCCGCTCCAGGCCCATCGGGGCCGCGCCGTAGACGATCGTCCTGAGCGAGGACAGATCCGCCGTCTTCGTCGCAGGGTGGTCGAGCAGGACGTAGATCATCGTCGGCACGAGCAGAGTTGCGGTGACCTTCTCGGTCTCGATCGCCGCCAGCAGCTTGTCCGGGTCGAAGCCGCCGAGGACGACGTTCGTGCCACCGCGCATCCACACCGGCAGCACGAACCCGCCACTGGCGTGTGTCAGCGGCGCGCAGTGCGCGAACACGTCCGCCTCACCGAGACCGAGCTCGAGGAGTTCGGAGAGGAGGGCGGAGATGAACGTGCGATGCGTGTGCGCCACACCCTTGGGGCGCCCGGTCGTGCCACCGGTGTAGTAGATGCCGAACAAGTCGTCCGGCGCGACGGCCGGGACACCCGCCGCGTCGGACTCCTTGTCCGCGAGCAGACCCAGGGGCGATCCGCCGTCGAGGATCGCGTCCTCGTCGACGCCCAGGCGATGCTCGATCGAGGTCCGGCCCAGGATGCCGGAAAGCCGCTCCGCGTACGCGCGGTCGTGGACGACCGCCTTCGCGCCGGAGTCGGCGAGGATGTACTCCTGGTCCTCGGCGCCCAGCCGGGCGTTCAGGGGGACGACGGCGAGGCCGGCCCACAGGGCGCCGTAGTAGGCGTAGAGCAGTTCCGGCCGGTCGGGCATGAGCAGCGCGACGCGGTCCCCGGGACGAAGGCCGGTCGCGAGCAAGGCCCGCCCGTGGCGGCGGACGGTGGAGATGAGCTCGGAGTAGGTGATCCGGCGGTCCCCGTCGACGACGGCGGTGCGGGGCCCGTACGAGCGGCAGGCCCGCTCCAGAAGGGTGCCGATCGTGTAGTCGTGCATCGCCCGCGTCCTCTCCGGATTCCACCTGTGGCGGGAGACACTAAGGGCCTGATCATGCGGGGTCGAGGGCGAATTCGCACGATCTGAGCCCGACCCGGTGTTGGTTTCCAACATGTTGCGTGTGACCCACGTCGCTCTAGGGTAGGGCCCATGCTGGCTGACCTGCAGGGCAAGAGGGCCCTCGTCACCGGCGCCGCGCAGGGCCTGGGGCACGCGATTGCGGTGCTCTTCGCCGAGCGGGGTGCCCGCGTGCTCCTCACCGACATCGACGCCGAGGGGGCCGCCAAGGCCGCCGCGGCACTTCCCGGCGCGGCCTCCCTGGCCTGCGACGTGACCAAGGCCGACGACGTCCAGGCGGCCGTCGACGCGACCGTCTCCGAGTTCGGCGGACTCGACATCGTCGTGAACAACGCCGGTATCGAGATCGGCAAGCCGCTCCACGAACACACCGAGGCCGACATCGACAAGCTCCTGGCGGTCAACGTCAAGGGCGTGTTCTTCGGCATCAAGCACGCCGTGCCGGCGCTGCTGGCCTCGGGCGGCGGCTCGATCGTCAACATGGCCTCGGTGGCCGGCCTCGGCGGCGCCCCGCTGCTCGGCGGCTACTGCGCGACCAAGGGCGCGGTGCTCCGTCTGACCGAGACTGCCGCGATCGAGCTGCGCGACCACGGGATCCGCGTCAACGCCGTCTGCCCGTCGTTCATCGACACGCAGATGGTGGCGCGCCTGGTCGACCCGTTCACCGCGGCCGTCGGCCTGCCGTTCAGCGACGTCGTCGCCCTCAAGCAGCAGCGGCTCGGCACGCCGGAGGAGGTCGCGGAGACCACCGCGTTCCTCGCCTCCGACGACGCGCGGTTCATCACCGGCGCGCACTTCATCCTCGACGGCGGACTGACCGGGAGCCTGCTGTGACGACTGCTCAGGGCGAACTTCAGGACAAGGTCGCGGTCATCACCGGCGCCGCGCGCGGCATCGGAGCAGCCATCGCGGAGGCCTACGACAAAGAAGGCGCGATCGTCGTCGTCTCCGACATCGACGGCGAGGGCGCGGAGCGCGTGGCCAAGGGCCTCTCGCGTGGGTCGGCGATCCAGTGCGACGTGACGGACGAGGCATCCGTCCAGGCGCTGTTCGACGGTGCCGTCGCGCAGCACGGGCGCGTCGACATCGCGGTCGCGAACGCCGGAGTCGGGCGCCCGATGGCCCTCGCCGAGATGAACCTCGCGGAGTGGCGGAAGGTCACGTCGGTCAACCTCGACGGCGTCTTCCTGACGATCCGTTCGGCGGCGCTCGCGATGGCGGCCACCGGCGGCGGCTCGATCATCGGCATGGCCTCGATCACCGGCTTCAAGGGCTCCGCCCTCATCGGTGACTACGCGGCCGCCAAGGCCGGCGTCATCAACCTCTGCAAGACGGCGGCGACCGAGTTCCGCGCGCACAACGTCCGCGTCAACGCGATGTGCCCGACGTTCCTGGACACCGTCCTGGTCCAGGAGGCGGTGCCGACGTTCGAGGCGGCGCTCGGCGTCCCGTTCGACCAGATCATCAGCCAGAAGCAGGGCCGCATGGGCCAGGTCTCCGACGTCACCCCGCTGGCGGTCTTCCTCGCCAGCGAGCGGTCCCGGTTCTCCACCGGCTCCGCGTTCGTCGTCGACCACGGCTGGCTCGCCTCACTCGTCTGACGCGCGCCCCCGACCAAGAAAGAAAGGGTGACACCCCTTACTCCGCAGTAAGGGGTGTCACCCTTTCTTTTCCACAGGTCAGCGGGCGCTGGGCGGGCCGAGGAGCTGGCGGAGGCGGAGGGCGGCGAGGACCTCGGCGCGGCGCTCGGACAGACCCTGGGCGAGGACCTCCTCCGCGTGGCGGATCCGGATCCGGACGGTGTTCTCGTGGACGCCGAGGCGAGTGGCGGCGCGGGACTGGGAACCCGTGGTCAGCCAGGCGAGCAGGGTCTCGCAGGTGCGGACGGCACGCTCGTCGGCGCCGGCGAGCTCGCCGAGCTCGTCGGCGACGAACTGCAGCGCGGCGTCCTCGTCGTGGAGCATCAGCAGCTCGAGGCGGACGTCGGAGAACCACAGCACCGGAGGCTGCTTCCCGATCCGGCGGTGGAGTCGCGCGGCGTCGAGGGCCTGCTCGTAGGTCCGGCGCAGACCGTCCAGCCCGGTGCCCGGGGCCCCGATCGCCATCGTCGCTCCGGTCGCGGCCGCGGCCCGCGCGACGGCGGCGGTCTCCTTCGGCCCGACGGCGCCGGCGTAGCCGAGCCAGAGCATCCACGTCCCCGGCGCGTGCAGGAGCATCAGCGAGCCGAGGGCGCCGGAGGTCTCGGTCAGCGTCGACGCGACCCGCTCGGCCTGGGCACGCTCGTCGACCTCCAGCGCGAGCGCGAGGTGCGTCCCGCGGAGGCGGTAGCCCAGCAGGTTCTCCAGCTCGCTCGTCGGCGTCGTGATCGCGTGGGCGAGGATCTGGCCGAGGAGCGCGCGCCGGCGGTCCTCCTGGTTGCGGAGGATCTCCGCGCGCACCGCGTCGTAGCGCGCGACGACAATCCCGACGATGTGAATGATGTAGTCGAGCAGCTCGATCGTCGCCGGCCCGACCAGCTCCTCGAGGGTGCCCTCGCCCTTCGCGGCCTCGATGCGCGCGAGGCGGAACCACTCCCGCCAGAAGCCGCGGACACCGACCCAGTACCCGCGCTCCAGCTCGCTGACCGGGATGCCGAGCTCGGCGGTCAGGTCCGCGAAAGCGAGCGCGCCGGTGGGGTTGACGTCCTCCAGCCGCAGGCGGCCGGCGAGGACGTCGACGATCGCGCGGACGTTGTCGCGGCCGGACTTGCGCAACGCGTCCAGGAAGATCGGGTCGCGGACGTGCTCGGGCCAGACGTGGGTCGCGGTGTCGCGACTGACGGCGGCGGCGAGTTCGTCCGGGTCCGTCCGCGCCGCCATGGCACGCATGGCCGCGGTGGAGAGTTCGTCCGCGCCCGGGGCCGTCATTCGCGACATCGTAGGCGCGGCCGGGGCCCGTGGCGCCCCGGCAGCCGGGACGCCAGAATCCGCACATGGACTTCGAGCCCCTGGAAGCCGCCGCGCGTGAGGCGTTGGCACCGATGGCCTTCGACTACTTCGCCGGCGGGTCCGACGACGAGGCGACCCTGCGCGACAACGTCGCCGCCTGGCGCCGGATCCGGCTCCGGCCGCGGGTGCTGCGCGACGTCTCGGTGGTCGACACGTCGACGACCGTGCTCGGGACGCCGGTGGCGCTGCCGGTGCTCGTCGCGCCGGTCGGGTACCAGGCGATGGCCCACCCCGGCGGGGAGTGCGACGCCGCCCGCGGCACCGCGGCGGCGGGGAGTCTGTACATCGCCAGCACGGTGGCGACGACGAAGCTCGAGGACATCGCCGCGGTCGCCGGGCCCCGCTGGATGCAGGTGTACGTCCAGAAGGACCGCGCGCAGACCGAGGCGATGGTTCAGCGCGCCGCCGAGGCCGGGTACAGCGCGCTGGTCCTGACCGTCGACCTCCCCGTCGTCGGGCGGCGGCGGCGCGACGAGCGGAACTCGTTCACGCTCGCCCCCGGTCTGACGGTCGCGAACTTCGGCCTCGAGATGCCGTCGGTCGCGGGGCAGTCCGGGCTCGCGGCCCAGGTCGGCCGGGACATGGACCCGAATCTGACGCCCAGTGACATCGGCTGGCTGCACGAGGTTTCCGGGCTGCCGGTGCTCGTCAAGGGCATCCTGCGCGGCGACGACGCCCGCGCCGCGGTGGACGCCGGGGCCGACGGTGTCGTCGTCTCCAACCACGGCGGCCGGCAGCTCGACACCGCGATCGCCGGGGCCGACGCGTTGCCCGACGTCGTCGCCGCCGTCGGGCGCGATGCCGAGATCTACGTCGACGGCGGCGTGCGGTCCGGGACCGACGTCCTCAAGGCCCTGGCGATGGGCGCGCGGGCCGTGCTGATCGGGCGGCCGATGGTGTGGAGCCTCGCGACCGGCGGGGCGGCCGGGGTCGAGGCGATGCTGCGAGAGCTGCAGGTGGAGCTCGCGAACTCGATGGCCCTGTGCGGCGCCCGGTCGGTCGCGGAGCTGACCCGCGACCTCATCGTCGCCTAGGCTCCGCGAATGTCCTCCACGGTGCTGCCCGTCGCCGGTCTGACCCGCGCGCTGAGCGAGGCCGAGCGCGACGACCTCCGGCGCGACGGCGTCACGATCGTGCGCGGCATCCTCACCGACGAGTGGATCGCGACGATGGCCGCCACCGTGGCCCGCGTGATGACCGAGGTCGCCGCCTCCGACGAGCCCCGCGAGCTGCCCGGCTTCCGCGCCTGGGCCCTCGACGCCCCGCTCGTCGGCCTGACCCGCCAGGCGCTGCCGGGCGCCAGCTGCGTGACCGTCTACGTGGACCAGATGGTCGGCGGCCGCCCCGGGTCGGCAGAGCTGATGACCGTCAACCGCGAGGCGCCGTACGTCCCGGTGATGGGCTCGCAGGTCGTCCGGCTCTGGGTGCCGCTCGACGCCGTCAAGGCCGACGGCGGGGCCGTCCGGTACCTGCGCGGTTCCCACCGCGGTGCCGGCGCCGGGACCGACTGGCTGGTCGCCGAGTGCGGCGTCGGCGACGTCGTCCTGCACCACCCGCGAACGATCCACGGCGCGTTCTCCGACGCCGACCACCGCCGGATCGTCGCCAGCGTGTACGGCGCGGACCTCCGTCGCGGTCCCCAGCCCGCCGACGACCTGCTGCGCGAGTGGGAGTCCTTCCACCCCACCCTGAACCCGCAGACCTCCTGACCGCCCCCACTGGAGATGTCATCTCCAGTGGGGGGTTGATGTCGTTTTTCGGCTAGCAATCGCCGCCGGCGGGGCGCAGGCTGGACGGCATGGACATCGATCGGGACGCCTGCCTGCGGGCGGTGGCGGCGAAGGACCCGCGGTTCGACGGGTGGTTCTTCGTCGCGGTCCGGACCACGGGGATCTACTGCCGGCCCTCCTGCCCGGCGAACCCGCTGGCCCGGAACCTGGAGTTCTTCCCGAGCGCGGCGGCGGCACAGTCGGCCGGGTACCGCGCCTGCAAGCGGTGCCGGCCCGACGCGAGCCCCGGCTCCCCCGAGTGGAACTTCCGCACCGACGCGGTGGCCCGCGCGATGCGCCTGATCGCGGACGGCGTCGTCGACCGCGAGGGCGTGCCGGGGCTCGCGGCGCGACTCGGCTACAGCGTCCGGCAGGTACAGCGGCAGCTGCTGACCGAGCTCGGCGCGGGGCCGCTGGCGATCGCCCGCGCGCAGCGGGCCCAGACCGCGCGGCTGCTGATCGAGACCGCCGACCTGCCGATGACCGACGTCGCCGCGGCGGCGGGGTTCGCGAGCATCCGCGCGTTCAACACCACCGTCGCGGAGGTCTTCGCCCTCTCCCCGACCGAGTTGCGGCGGCGGGCGCAGGGACGCCCCGCGGTCGGCGCCCCCGGCGCGCTCAGCCTGCGCCTGCCGTACCGCGGACCGTTGTTCCCCGACAACCTCTTCGGTCACCTGGCCGCGACCGGCGTCCCCGGCGTCGAGGAGTGGCGCGGCGGCGCGTACCGGCGGACGCTCCGCCTGCCCCACGGCCCGGGCATCGTAGAACTGACGCCCCCTCAGGACGGCGAGCTTCCCGTCACCGGGCACATCCCGGCCCGGCTGCGCCTGACCGATCTGCGCGACCTGCAGGTCGCGATCAACCGGTGCCGCTGGCTGCTCGACCTCGACGCCGACCCGGTGGCGATCGACGCCGCCCTGTCCACCGACCCGCTGCTCGCGCCGCTGGTCGCGGCCGCTCCCGGGCGCCGCGTCCCGCGCACGACCGACGGGGAGGAGTTCGCCGTCCGGGCGGTGCTCGGCCAGCAGGTCTCGACGGCCGCGGCGCGCACGCACGCCGCCCGGCTGGTCGCCGCGCTCGGCGAGCCGGTCGACGACCCGGCCGGCGGCCTGACCCACCTGTTCCCGTCGACGAAGGCCCTGGCCGACCTCGACCCGGCGACCCTCGCCATGCCCGAGACCCGGCGCCGCACCCTGGCCGGGCTCGTCTCCGCCCTCGCCGACGGCCGGCTCGACCTCGGCCTCGGCGCCGACCACGCCGCCGCCCGCGCCGAGCTCACGGCTCTGCCCGGCGTCGGACCCTGGACCGTCGAGGTGATCGCCATGCGCGTCCTCGGCGACCCGGACGCCTTCCCCGCCACCGACCTCGGCGTCCGTCAGGCCGCCGCCGGTCTCGGGCTGCCGGCGGCCCCCGGGGCGCTGGCCCTGCGCTCGGCCGCCTGGCGACCCTGGCGCGCCTATGCCGTCCAGCACCTGTGGGCGACCGGCACCCACCCCGTCAACGTCCTGCCGCGAGAGGATTCGGTATGACCCGCACGCACGTCGTCGTCGACTCACCCATCGGCCCGATGACCGTCGTCGCCGACGGCGAGACCGTCGTCGGGATCTACATGGACGACGCGAGACACCTCCCGCCCGCCGAGCGCTTCGGCCCGCCGGACGACGGCAGCAGCGTCGTCCTCAAGGAGGCCGACCTGCAGCTCGGCGAGTACTTCGCCGGCGAGCGGACGGTTTTCGACCTCCCGCTCGCCGCGGAGGGGACTCCGTTCCAGCGCCGTGTGTGGGACGCGCTGTGCGAGATCCCGTACGGCGAGACGATCTCCTACGGCGAACTCGCGCGACGGATCGGCCAGCCCACCGCCTCTCGCGCGGTCGGGCTCGCGAACGGGCGCAATCCCATCTCCGTGGTCGTGCCGTGTCACCGCGTGATCGGGTCGTCGGGGAAGCTCGTCGGCTACGGCGGCGGCCTGTCCCGCAAGCAGACGCTGCTGGAGCTCGAACAGGGGCGGGATCGCCTGCTCTGACCGTTTCTGACGCCCCGATCGCCCCGCTCTCGGTCGGCATTGCACCAAGCCGGTCTCAAGCACGGATCCTCCGCCGCATCCTGACGGCGGAGGACCCCATGCGAACCCCGATTGCTCTGCTCGCCGGCGCGGCCCTGCTGGCGCCCGCCCTCGTCGTCGTCGCCTCGCCCGCCGAGGCGGCGTCCCGCAAACACCCGACCATCACCAACTGCGCAATGACCAAGCACGGTGTGAAGGTTCGAATCAAGGTGCGCGACGAGGGCCGGTCCGGCCTGAACGTCCGCGTCAGCCACCGCGACGCCGCCCGCAACTTCCGTGAGCCTCGCGTGACGGCGACTCTCACGAGCATCTATCGCGAGAGCAAGCCGCCGCCACCCAACCCGAACGGCGGCGAGATCGGCAGCGCGGTCAGCATGGACCGCGCTACCCCTGCCCACTCGTTCCGCACCGGCCCGCGGGCGTACATCACGATCATCGGGACGACCTTCACCCTCCGCAGCGGCAAGAAGATCCGGATGGCGTGCCAGCTCTCCTGAGCCCTGCGGTAGGAAAGGGCCCATGGCCCGGTTGCTGATCGTCCACCACACCCCGTCGCCGGCGACGTCGGAGCTGCTCGACGCCGTCATCCGCGGCGCGACGGACCCGGAGATCACCGGGGTGGAGGTCGTCCGCCGGGCGGCGCTGGCCGCGACGGCGTCGGACGTCCTCGAGTGTGACGGCCTCGTTCTCGGCACCCCGGCGAACATCGGCTACATGTCCGGAGCCCTGAAGCACTTCTTCGACCAGATCTACTACCCCGTCCTCGACGATACGAAGGGCCGCCCGTACGGCCTCTACGTCCACGGCAACCTCGGGACCGAGGGCGCGGTCCGGGCCGTCGAGTCGATCGCCGACGGTCTCGGCTGGACGAAGGCCGCCGCGACCGTCGAGGTCTCCGGCTCCCCGACCAAGGACGACCTCGAGGCCTGCTGGGAGCTCGGCGGCACCCTCGCCGCCACCCTCATGGCGTGATGTGAAAAAAGGGTGACACCCCTTACTGCGGAGTAAGGGGTGTCACCCTTTCTTTTCCACAGGCCGAGGGGGAGGGGTCAGCGGCCGCCGCCGATGTCGAGGAACGCGCCGGTGACGTAGGAGGCGGCCGGGGAGAGGAGCCAGACGATCGCGCCGGCGACCTCGGCGGCGGTGCCGGGGCGGCCGAGGGGGACGGTGGGGGCGAGTTCGACGAGCCGCTCCGGACGGCCGACGGAGGCGTGGATCTCCGTCTCGATCAGGCCCGGCCGGACGGCGTTGACGCGAATCCCGTCGCCGGCGACCTCCTTCGCGAGCCCGGTCGTCAGCGCGTCCACGGCGGCCTTCGACGCCGCGTAGTCGACGTACTCCCCCGGGGACCCGAGGACCGCGGCACGGGAGGAGACGTTGACGATCGCACCGCCCTCGCCGTCGCGCTGCATCAGCCGCACGGCCTCGCGGGCGCAGAAGAACGCCCCGAAGACGTTGACGCCGAAGACCTCCTCGAGGTCCTCCGACTCCAGCTCAGCCACGGTCTTACGGGGCGTCACAATGCCCGCGTTGTTGACGAGTCCGCGCACCGGGCCGAGTTCTTCGGCCTGGACGAACAGGTCGATGACGTCCATCTCCATGGCGACGTCGGCCTGCACGACGGCGGTCCGCACCCCGAGCTCCGCACAGTCGGCGGCGACCGACTCGGCCGCCTCCCGATCGGCGCGGTACCCCAGGCAGAGGTCCCACCCGGCCGCCGCGGCCGCGCGGGCGGTGGCGGCGCCGATGCCGCGCCCGCCGCCGGTGACGACGAGGACGCTCACGGCGCGGGCGGCTTGAGGTGGCCGGGGTCCGGATTCCCCGCGGCCTCGACGGTGTCCCAGGTCGTGACGTCGAGCAGGATGTCGACCGCCGTCCCGGCCTCGGTCTCGCGCAACAGGTGTTGCAGCGCGAGGACCCGCAGACCCGCGGCGGCGCCGGCGAGGTCAGCGATCTCCGCAAGCACGTCGGGGTTCGAGGGCCCGCCCACACCCCGCGTCAGATTCGTGCGCGAGTGGCCGACGTACAGCAGCCGCCCTCCCGGGCGCAGCCACGTCGCGGCCCGCGCGAGAACGCCGGTCAGCTCGGGCATCTCCATGTGCAGGTACACGACCAGGACGAGGTCCAGCGGCTCGGCCGGCGACCAGGCCAGGACGTCGCCGACCTCCCAGTCCACGTGCACGCCGGCGCGCTCGGACCGCTGGTGCGCCTGCTCGATCGCGACCGACGAGATGTCGATCGCCTCGACGTGCCAGCCCCGCCGCGCGAGCCACACCGCGTTACGGCCGTTGCCGCAGGCGAGGTCGACCGCCCGTCCGGGCTCCGCGTCGGCGACGCGGGCCCGGACGAACTGGTTCGGCTGTTCCCCCCACAACGCCGGATCCGCGGCGTACCGCGCGTCCCAGTCGATGTCCTTGGCCAAGGCTCAGACGCCCCACTTACCGCCGTGCACGTAGATCGTCTGGCCGACGATGTGGCGGGCGTCCTCCGAGGCGAGGAACGCGATGACCGAGGCGATGTCGCCGGGCTGGGCGACGCGGCCGATCGGGGTCGCGGCGGCACCGGCGGCGACGAACTCCTCCGGGTCCAGGCCCATGCGGACCGCGGTCGCGCGGGTCATCGCGGTGTCGACGAAGCCGGGGGCGACCGCGTTGACGTTGATGTTGTACCGGGCGAGCTCGAGGGCCATCGTCGCGGTCAGGCCCTGGATGCCGGCCTTGGCCGCGGAGTAGTTCGACTGGCCGCGGTTGCCGAGCGCCGAGATCGACGACAGCGAGACGATCTTGCCGGACTGCTTCGGCACCATGTGGCGCTGCGCGGCCTGCGCCATGAGGAACGCGCCCTTGAGGCTGACGTCGACCGCGAGGTCCCAGTCCTCCTCGGTCATCTTGAACAGCATGTTGTCGCGGGTGACGCCCGCGTTGTTGACGAGGATGTCGACGCCGCCGAGCTGGGCGACGATCTCCTCGACGCCCGCGGTGACCGACGCGGAGTTCGAGACGTCGATGCCGAACGCGACGGCCTTGCCGCCGCCCTTCTCGATCTCGGCGACGGTGTCCGCGCCACGCTCCGCGGTGATGTCGACGACCGCGACGGTCGCGCCCTCGAACGCGAAGCGCGTCGCCGTGGCCGCACCGATCCCCTGCGCCGCACCGGTCACGATCGCGACCTTGCCGTCGAACCTGCTCATGCACGAACTCCTTCTCGGGTCACCTCTGCCGGCCACGCCGGGCACTGCGAGAACCCTAGGACCTCACTCCGCCGGAGCTTCGGGGAGCGGGCTCGAGCGGGTCGTCGGCTCGCCGAACGCGGCGCCGTCCCAGCGGTACGTGTGGGAAATCTCCAGGTCAGGGCAGCAGCGCGGGGCGTCGGGGCCGAACCCGAAGGTCGTGACCACCGCGTTCGGCCCGACCGCCGACAGGTCCTTCACGACCTCGCCGTCGTCGGCGTCGAGCAGCTCGTCGACCACCTCCGGCCCGTCCGGGCCGGCCGCGACCGCGAACACCGCCGACGGCGGGGCCCCGGCGCCGGAGTCGCAGCGGACCGCGACCAGCGCGTCCTCGACCCCGTCGGTGGTGAAGTCGTAGCGGTGCTGGCGGACCTGGACCAGCGGGGCGCCGGCGCAGTCGACCTGCGTCGTGAGGACCTCGAGCAGTTCCGGCGGCAGCGCGGCCGCGACGCGGGGGCCACCTTCCCCACCGCACCCGGCGAGGGCGACGAGCCCGAGTGCTGCGAGGGTCGCCCAGAACTTCATGTCGCCGACAGCCTAAGGACTACTCGGCCGCCAGTTCCTCGACGCTCGGGCAGGAGCAGACCAAATTCCGGTCGCCGTACGCCCCGTCGATCCGGCCGACCGGCGGCCAGTACTTGTCGGCCCGGACCGCCGGGTTCGGGAACACCGCCTCCTCGCGGGAGTACGGGCGGGTCCACTCGGCGGTGGCGAGGACGTCCGCGGTGTGCGGGGCGTTGCGCAACGGGTTGTCGTCGGCCGGCCACTCGCCGGCGGCGACGCGGTCGATCTCCCCGGCGATCGCGATCATCGCGTCGCAGAAGCGGTCGAGCTCACCGAGGTCCTCGCTCTCGGTCGGCTCGACCATGAGCGTGCCCGCGACGGGGAACGAGACCGTCGGTGCGTGGAAGCCGTAGTCGATCAGCCGCTTCGCGACGTCGTCGACGGTGACGCCGGTGGCCTTGGTGATCGGGCGCAGGTCGAGGATGCACTCGTGCGCGACCAGGCCGTTGCGGCCGGTGTAGAGCACCGGGAAGTGCTTGCCGAGCCGCGCCGCCACGTAGTTCGCGGCGAGGATCGCGACCTGCGTCGCGCGCAGCAGACCGTCGGGCCCCATCAGACGGATGTACGCCCACGGGATCGGCAGAATCCCCGCGCTGCCGAACGGCGCGGCCGAGATCGGGCCAACGCCGGTGGCCGGGCCCGCCTCCGCCACCAGCGGGTGGTTCGGCAGGTACGGCGCGAGGTGGGACTTCACCGCGACGGGGCCGACGCCCGGACCACCGCCGCCGTGCGGGATGCAGAAGGTCTTGTGCAGGTTCAGGTGCGAGACGTCGCCGCCGAACTCGCCGGGCTTGGCCAGCCCGAGCAGCGCGTTGAAGTTCGCGCCGTCGATGTAGACCTGGCCGCCCGCGGAGTGCACGAGGTCGCACAGTTCGCGGATGCCGTCCTCGAACACGCCGTGCGTCGAGGGGTAGGTGACCATGATCACCGCGAGCCGCTCGCGGTGGTCGCCGATCTTCGCCCGCAGGTCGTCGAGGTCGACCTCGCCGGCATTGTTCGCCGCGACCACGACGACGCGCATGCCGGCCATCACCGCGGACGCCGCGTTCGTGCCGTGCGCCGAGGCGGGGATCAGGCAGACGTCGCGCTCCGCGTGGCCGTTCGCCTTGTGGAAGGCACGGATCGCCAGCAGGCCGGCGAGCTCGCCCTGCGACCCGGCGTTCGGCTGCAGCGAGACGCGGTCGTAGCCGGTGAGCTCGGCGAGCCAGTACTCCAGGTCGCGGATCAGCGTCAGGTAGCCCGGCCAGTCCTCGGCCGGCGCGAACGGGTGGATCGCACCGAAGCGGGGCCAGGTGATCGGCTCCATCTCGGTCGTCGCGTTGAGCTTCATCGTGCAGGAGCCCAGCGGGATCATCCCGCGGTCGAGCGCGTAGTCCTTGTTCGCGAGCTTGCGGACGTAGCGCAGCATCGCCGTCTCGCTGCGGTGGGAGTGGAACACCGGTGCGGTGAGGAACTCCGTCGTCCGGCCGAGGTCCTCCGGGTAGAGGTCGCCGACCGTGACGTCGTCGCCCGTCACGGGGACCGCGCCGAACGCGGCGAGCACGGCCGCGACGTGGGCGAAGGTCGTGGTCTCGCCGCAGGCGATGCGGACGCGGTCGGGTCCGTCCAGGCCGAGGTTGATGTCGGCCCGCCGGGCGTTGGCGACGACGGTCGACGCGCGTCCCGGCACCGAGACCAGCAGGGTGTCGAAGAAGTGGTCGTGGACGAGGCGGATGCCCGCGTGCCGCAGCCCGTCGGCGATGGCCTTGGCCCGGCCGTGGACCTGCCGCGCGATCGCGGTCAGCCCCTCCGGCCCGTGGTAGATCGCGTACAGCGCGGCGATGACGGCCAGCAGCACCTGCGCGGTACAGATGTTGGACGTCGCCTTCTCACGCCGGATGTGCTGCTCGCGCGTCTGCAGCGCGAGCCGGTAGGCCGGACGACCGGCGGAGTCCACCGACTGCCCGACGAGCCGGCCGGGCAGCGCGCGCTCCAGACCGGCCCGCACCGCGACGAACCCCGCGTGCGGGCCGCCGAAACCGAGCGGGACGCCGAAGCGCTGCGCGCTGCCGACGGCGATGTCCACGCCCCACGACCCGGGCGCCTCGATCAGCGTGCAGGCCAGCAGATCGGCGGCCGCGGTGACCATCGCGCCGCGGGAGTGCGCCGCGTCCGCGAGCGCCGCGTAGTCCGCGCGGGGCCGCAGGCGGCCGCTCGCGCCCGGGTACTGCACGACGACACCGAACACGTCCCCGTCCGGGATGCCCGCCGTCAGGTCCGCGACCTCGACGTCGATCCCCAGCGCCTCACAGCGCGTGCGGACGACCTCGACGGTCTGCGGGAGGCAGTCGGCGTCGAGCACCACGCGCGCGTCGGGCATCCCGCGCACCGAGCGGCGCATCAGCGTCACGGCCTCGGCGACCGCGGTGCCCTCGTCGAGCAGCGACGCGTTGGCGATCGCGAGACCCATCAGGTCCGAGACCACGGTCTGGAACGCGAGCAGGACCTCGAGCCGGCCCTGCGAGATCTCCGGCTGGTACGGCGTGTAGGCCGTGTACCAACCGGGGTTCTCCAGCACCTTGCGCAGGATCACGCCGGGAGTTGCGGTCTCGTAGTAGCCGAGACCGATCATCTGCTGACGCACCGTGTTGCGGCTCGACAGCGCGCGGATCTCGGCGAGGACCTCGTCCTCGGACAGGGCCGGTGGCACCGCGAGCGGCGCCCCGTCCTCGAAGGGCAGCCGGATCGAGTCCGGCACGGCCGCGGTGGCAAGGGCCGTCAGCGAGTCGTAGCCGAGCGCGGCGAGCATCGTCGCCTGTTCGGCATCGGAGGGGCCGACGTGACGGGCGACGAAAGGACCGAGCACGCCGAAGAGCTTATGGGGTCGGGAACCCTTACGGCGTCGGGGTCGGCGACGCGCTGCCGCCCTTGCGCAGCGCCGGCGGAACGATCTCCCGCACGACCCAGCTCTTCTCGGCGTTGCTCCACTGCAGCTGGACCAGGAAGCTCAGGTTGTTCTGCGCCGGCGTGGAGAAGACGTTCTTGCCGTCGCGGTCGAGCTCGACGTAGCGGGTCTTGGCGAGTTTGAGCTCGACGTTGGTGACGTTCTGGGCCTTGGACGCGTCGACCGAGCTGACCGTGACCTGCCCGCCGTCGCTCTTCCCGCGGGCCCAGGCGGTGGAGATGTCGCCGACCGTGGCGCGGCAGATGATGCACTGCGGGTGCGTGTACTTGATCAGCGTCGAGATGTTGCCGGACGAGTAGGCCTTGTTCAGGACCTCCTCGAAGTAGTACTTCGCGAACGCCTCGGCCCCGGCGTCGGTGTTCTTGGTCGCCGCGTCCGGGATCGTCGCGACGCCGCCGATGCCACCGGCCGCGGGGCTGCTCGCCGGACCACCCAGCGGATCGGAGTCGTCGCCCCCGCAGGCGGTCAGGGCGAGCACGGCAGCGGCGGACAGGGCGGCGGCGCGCAGGGCGCGGGACGTCGTCGACATGCGGAAAAGCCTATTCGGGACGCGGGCGCGCCGCTTGGTACGCCGCGAGTGCGGCGTCCGCCCGGGCCAGCGCGGCGGGCGGCAGGACGCGCGGCGTCCCGGCCGCGGCGGCGCGGAGATACACGTCAGCGAGCCATTCGAGGACGATCGCGAGCTCGAGCGCCTGCGCGACGTCGGCCCCGATCGTGACCGCACCGTGATGTGCGAGCAGCGCCCCACGCCGCCCGTCGAGGGCCGCGGCGGTCGCCGCGGCGAGCTCGTCCGACCCGAACGGGTGGTACGGCGCGACGCGGACCGGACCGCCGAACATCGCGACGTAGTAGTGGACGGCCGGCAGCTCGTCGACCAGCAGCGTCAACGCGGTCGCCGCCGGCGAGTGGGTGTGCACGACCGCCCCGGCGTCGGTGGCCGCATACACCGCGAGGTGCAGCGGCAGCTCCGACGACGGCCGGTGCCGGGCGTCGAGCGCCGTGCCGTCGAGGGCGTGCAGCCCGACGTCGGCCGGGGTCAGGCGGGCGTAGTCGAGCCCACTCGGGGTGACGGCGACCACGTCGCCGTCACGCACGCTGACGTTCCCCGCGGTGCCCACGACGAGCCCGGCGGCGACCATCCCGGCCACCGCCGACACGACGTCGGCGCGAGCGCGCTCGCTCAGGCGGGAGCCCCCGCGAGGACCTCCACGAACACGTGCGAGGCGATGTGTGGGTCGAGTTCGATCGTCTCCCCGGCCTGGCCGACGAGCACGCCGCCCGGCGCGGTCCGCGCCACGACGGACCCACCCGGACGGACGCCGGCGCGGAACATGCCGCGCACCACGGCGAGGTCGTCCTGCGCCGGCTCCGCGATGCGGCGCACCACGACGGAGACGCCGTCGGCGGTGGCCACGCGGTCGAGGGACTGCAGGCCCTCGAGGAAGTCGTCGTCGGGGCGGTTGTCGCCGAGCTCGTCCAACCCCGGGATCGGGTTGCCGTACGGCGACTCGGTCGGGTGGTTCAGCAGATCGAGGATCTTGCGCTCGACCGACTCCGAGAGGACGTGCTCCCACTTGCACGCCTCGGCGTGCACCTCGGCGGGCTCGATGCCGATGACCGAGACCAGCAGGCACTCCGCGAGACGGTGCTTCCGCATGACGCGGACCGCGTACTCGCGGCCGCGCTCGGTCAGCTCCAGGTGCCGGTCACCCTGCACGGTGACGAGACCGTCGCGCTGCATGCGCGCGACCGTCTGGCTGACCGTCGGGCCGCTCTGGCTCAGCCGCTCCGCGATCCGGGCACGCAGCGGCACCACACCCTCTTCCTCCAGCTCGAAGATCGTCCGGAGGTACATCTCGGTGGTGTCGATCAGATCGCCCATGGGGAAGCCATCCTTTCTGCGGGCCCTGCCCAAACCGCCACTCTAGCCGTCAGAACCGAACGGGGGCGGTGAGCGGAAAGTGGCAGGCCACACGGTGCGGCGCGCCACCCACTGCGCGCAACACAGGCTCCTGCTCGGCGCACCGGTCCTGGGCGATCGGGCACCGGGTGCGGAACCGGCACCCCGACGGCGGCGAGATCGGGCTGGGCACCTCGCCGGCCAGGCGGACCCGGGCCCGCGGCGCGGGGTCGTCGCTGTGGTCGAGCTCCGGCACCGCCGAGAGCAGGGCGTGCGTGTACGGGTGGAGCGGTGCGGCGTAGAGGGCGGACGCCGGAGCGGTCTCGACGATCTTGCCCAGGTACATCACCGCGACCCGGTGTGAGACGTGCCGCACGACCGCGAGGTCGTGGGCGATGAAGACGTAGGTGAGGCCGAGGTCCCGCTGCAGCTGCCGGAGCAGGTTCACGATCTGCGCCTGGATGGAGACGTCCAGGGCCGAGACCGGCTCGTCGGCGACGATCAGGCTCGGGTTCAGCGCCAGCGCCCGCGCGATGCCGATCCGCTGCCGCTGCCCGCCGGAGAACTGGTGCGGGTAGCGGTTGTAGTGCTCGGGGTTGAGGCCGACGGTCTCCAGCAGCTCCTGCACCCGGCGCTTGCGCCCGCCGGGCGGGTCGATGCCGTTGACCTCCAGCGGCGCGGCGACGATCGCGCCGACCGTGTGCCGCGGGTTCAGCGACGCGTACGGGTCCTGGAAGATCATCTGGATCTTCGGTCGGAGCGGACGCAGCTCCTTCGTCGACAGGTGCGCGATGTCCCGGCCCTCGAACTCGATCGTGCCGGCGGTGGGCTCGAGCAGCCGCGCGACCAGCCGGCCCGTCGTCGTCTTGCCGCAGCCGGACTCCCCCACCAGCCCGAGCGTCTCGCCGGAGTCGACGTCGAAGTCGATCCCGTCGACGGCGTGCACGGCCGCGACCGGGCGCTGCCCCCACAGCCGACCCGACCGCACCGGGAAGTGCTTCACCAGCCCCTCGACGCGGAGCAGCGGCCCGGTCACCGGACACCCTCCACGTCGCTCGCACCGGCCTCGCCGCGCCACAACGGCAGCAGGCGCTCGACGACGATCCGTTCGCGCTCGCCGGTGCGCAGGTGGCAGGCGGCGACGGTGCCCAGCGCGGGGGTGAGCGCCGGCACCTCGGTCGCGCACCGGTCGTCCGGGACCAGGGGCGAGTAGTCGCACCGCGGCCGGAACGCGCAGCCGGGCGGCAGGTCGATCAGGCTCGGCGGGGTGCCGCGGATCGCGAGCAGGTCGGAGTCCACCGCCGCCGTCAGGCGGGGGACCGAGGAGAGCAGTCCCCAGGTGTACGGGTGGCCGGGGCGGGTGAGCACGGCGCGGGTCGGGCCGCGCTCTGCCGCGCGCCCCGCGTACAGAACCAGCACCTCGTCGGCCACCTGCGAGACCACCCCGAGGTCGTGGGTGATGAGGATGATCGCGGAGGAGAACTCGGCCTGGAGGTCGGCGAGGAGGTCGAGGATCTGCGCCTGGACGGTGACGTCGAGCGCGGTCGTCGGCTCGTCGGCGATCAGCAGGTCCGGGTCGCACGCGAGCGCCATCGCGATCATCGCGCGCTGACGCATCCCCCCGGAGAACTCGTGCGGGTAGGAGTCGACCCGTTCCTCCGGCCGCGGGATGCCGACGCGGCCGAGCAGATCGATCGCACGCTGCCGTGCCTGCTTCTTGGTCACCTGGTTGTGGAGGCGGTAGCCCTCGGCGATCTGGTGGCCCACCGAGTAGTAGGGCGAGAGCGCGGTCAGCGCGTCCTGGAACACCATCGCCATCGCCGGGCCACGCAGCCGGTTCAGCGCCGGCTCACCGAGCCCGACGAGGTCCTGTCCACGCAGCCGGATCTCGCCGGTCACCGTGGTCCGGCGCCGATCGTGCAGCCCCAGGATCGCCAGCCCGGTGACCGTCTTGCCGGACCCCGACTCACCGACGATGCCGAGCGTGCGTCCGCGCTCGAGCGTGAACGACAGGCCGTCGACGGCGCGCACCACGCCGTCGTCGGTCCCGAAGCTGACGTGGAGGTCGCGAACCTCGAGGAAGGGCGGCTCGGGGGTGGTGGTCATGTGATCCGCACCCGCGGGTCGATGACGGCGTACAGCAGGTCCACGATCAGGTTGCCGATGACGATGAACGCCGCGGCGATCAGGACCGTCGCCATGATCAACGGCAGGTCGTCGGAGTTGATCGCGGTCAGCGCGAGCTTCCCGACGCCCTGGATGTTGAACACCGTCTCGGTGATGATCGCGCCGCCGAGCAGGGTGGCGAGGTCGAGACCGAAGACGGTGAGGACGGGGGTGACCGTCGCGCGGCCGGTGTGCTTGAGGTGCAACGTGCGCGACGGGAGACCGCGGGCCCGGCCGGCCCGGACGAAGTCCTCGCCGAGCGCCTCGATCGCGCTCGCCCGCGTCAGCCGCGCGTACACCGCGATGCTGACGAAGGCGAGCACGATCCACGGCAGCAGCAGGCCCTGGAACCAGCCGATCGGGTCGTCGGTCAACGGGACGTACCGCGCCTGGGGCATCCACCCGAGCTGGTTGACGAAGATGTTCGACAGCAGCGGGCCCAGGAAGAAGATCTGCACCGACGCGCCGACCAGGCTGAACGAGATGCCGGCCCGGTCGAGCAGGCTCCCGGCCCGCAGGGCGGAGATCGCGCCGAGACCGACCCCCACGGCGAGGAACAGCACCGCGGCTCCGAGCGCCAGCGAGAGCGTCGCGGGATAACGGTCGACGACCGTGTCCCACACCGGCTGCTGGTTGCTGAAGGAGTACCCGAAGCAGGGGACGTCGCAGTGCACGAGCTCACCGGCCTGGGTGAAGTCCCGCCCGACGAAGATCCCTTTCATGAACGCCCCGTACTGCACCAGCACCGGGTCGTCGATGCCGAGGCCGGCCCGGATGTCGGCCAGGCGCTCGGGCGTGCAGGTCTTGCCGCACGAGAGCCGGGCCGGGTCACCCGGGATCGCGAAGAACAGCAGGAACGTCGTGAAGCTGACCACGGCCAGGATCACCACCGCGCCGATCAAGCGGCGGATCACGTATCGCAGCACCGGGCCGACCTTCCGTCGGGACTGTCGCTCTGACGGGAGGTCAGGTCAGGGCTTGACGAAGATCGTGTTGAGCGAGACGCGCCCGTGGAGCGTGTCCTGGAAGACGCCGCCGATCTTCGGACCGTAGAGCTGCATGCTCTTGACGTAGATGTCCGGGATCACCGGCACGAGCTCCATGATCTTGCGGTCCAGGGCCGCCCACCGCTTGCCCGCCTCCTCGGGGTCGGTGATCAGCTCGATCTCGTCGATCTCGGAGTTGATGGCGGGGTCGTTCAGGAAGGACCAGTTGAACCCGCCGCGACCGATGCGCCGGCCGTCGAACAGCACCGGGTAGACCGTCGCCCCGCTCGGCCAGTCCGCGCCCCAGGCGAGGCTGTACAGGTCGAACTTGTTGTTCGGGTCGCTGAGCTCGTCCGAGGCCGTCTTCGGGTTGATCGGCTTCTTCACGACCTCGAAGCCGGCGCGCTCCAGCCCGGCGACGACCGCCACCGCGATCTGCTCACCGCGCGGGAGGTTGCCGTAGGCGTAGACGATCCGCTGGTTGGGCTTGCCGGCCTCGGCGAGCAGCTGCTTCGCCTTCTCCGGGTCGCCCTCCGGCGGGACGTTCCACATGTCGTTGGGCTCCCAGCCGACCAGGGTCGGGGAGCCGATGGTGGACGAGAAGTCACCGTGGCTCGGACCGCCGAGGATCTGCCGGATCTGCTGGCGGGGGAAGGCGTACATCAGCGCCTGACGCACCTTCAGGTCCGTGATGCGCTTGGTGTTGATCACCTCGGTCGCGGCGTACGGGGTGTAGCCGGAGATCGTGCGGGCCAGCAGGTCCGGGGTGCTGACGACCTGCTGCAGAACCTCGGGCGAGACGTTGTCGATGACGGTCATCGCCGCCTGGTCCTCGCCGTTGGCGGCGATCAGACGTTGATTGGTCTGCAGCGGGAGCTCACCGAAGCTGAACTCCCACCGGTCCGGGAACGCGGTGCGGATCGGGTCCGACTCGGCCTTCCACGCGTCGTTGCGGACCAGCGTCATCGACTTGTCGACCTTGTGCGACTCGATCTTGTAGGGCCCGGAGGCGAAGGGGTCGAGCGTGTACTTGCCCCGGGTGTCCTTGGCCTTCTTCACCGGCGCTCCGGCCGGCATTGCGAGTGCGAAGGGCACGTCCGGCCGGGGGCGGTTGAACTTCAGCACGACCGTCTTCGGGTTCGGCGCCGTGACGTTCTTCAGCGACTTCCCGCCGTACGGGCCGTCGTAGTGCTTGCGGTAGTTCTCGCTGTCCGCGAACCAGGACTGCAGGTAGGTCGGGCCCTCGGTGTACTCCTTGGCGAACGTGCGCTCGAGGCCGTACTTGACGTCGGCGGCCGTGATCGGCGTCCCGTCCTCCCACGTCACGCCGTCGCGCAGCGTGTAGGTCCAGGT
Organism: Sporichthya polymorpha DSM 43042; assembly: GCF_000384115.1. NCBI lineage: Bacteria > Bacillati > Actinomycetota > Actinomycetes > Sporichthyales > Sporichthyaceae > Sporichthya > Sporichthya polymorpha. The sequence goes on along the minus strand of NZ_KB913029.1, from coordinate 2,306,148 downwards.
CTTGCCCTTGTCCTTCGTGACACCGGTGTTGGTCGCCAGGTCGCCGACGAGGTCGATCTTGTCGCCGTTCTGCCGGTAGCCGGTCAGCGTGCGGGTGATCAGCTGGGAGACCACGCCCTCGTGGCTGGAGTAGATCCGGGCCGGGTCGAGGTGCTGGTAGTCGATGACGTCGTAGACGCGCACGGTGCCGCCCGCGACCGCGCCCTCGGGCGCCGGCGCCGGCCCCGCCGCGGAGTCGTCGAACCCGTAGGCGAAGACCGGCGGTTTGCCGTCGAGGTTGTCCAGCCCGGCCGAGGCCGCCGAGTCGTCGTCGTTCCCGCCTCCCCCGCAGCCGGTCACCAGGAGCGCGGCGGCGAGGAGGACGGGCATCCGGGACCGCGTCAGTCGTTTCATCGGAGCCCCTTGGGGTCGAGGGCGTCGCGGACCGCGTCGCCCAGCAGGTTGAACGCCAGCACCATCACCAGCAGCGCGCCGCCGGGGATGAGCATGTAGGCCGGGTCGGCCAGGTACACCTGGGCACCGCGGTTGACCATGCGGCCCCAGTCCGGGATCGGTTCGGTGATCCCGATGTTCAGGTAGGCCAGCGCCGCCTCGGCGGTGATGATCGTGGGCACCGCCATCGAGAACACCACGAGGATCGGCGACCAGAGGTTCGGCAGCAGCTCCTTGCGGACGATCCGCCACGTCCCCGCGCCCGACATCCGGGCGGCGTCGACGAACTCGCGCTCGCGCAGCGAGAGCACCTGACCCCGGATCAGGCGGGCCTGGAACACCCACCCGAACAGCGAGAACAGGACGATGACGGTGACGAAGCGCAACGCCGTCGACGCCTCCTCCTCGTCGCCGACGAACACGTCCTCGACGACGACGCTGAGCGCGATCAGCATCATCAGCCCGGGGAGGGCGAGCACGACGTCAATGATCCAGACGCCGAGCGCGTCGACCCGACCGCCGAGGTAGCCGGTGACGATGCCGAAGACGACGCCGATCGTCGAGGTGATCAGCGCGACCGAGAACGCGATGAACAACGACGTCCGCGCGCCGTAGACGAGCTGCATGAACACGTCGCGGCCGAGGCTGGGTTCGAGCCCGAGCCAGTGCTCACCGCTCATCCCGCCACCGGCGCCGATCGGGAAGCCGAAGGTGTTGAGGAGGCCGGGTTCGTTGAGTCCGTACGTGGTGTCCGCGTCCTTGCCGTAGAGCCAGGAGATCACCGGCGCCAGGGCGGCGACCGCGAGAAAGAACAGCACCACGCAGGCCGCGGCGACCCCGACGCGGTCGCGCCGGAACCGCTGCCACGCGATCTGCCGCGGGGAGCGTCCGACGTCCCGGGCCCGCAGCTCCGCCCCGTCGCTGTCCGCCGGGGGCGGAGGGATCACGATCGAGGCCACGGGAGATCAGGGCTTCACGAAGAGTCCGTTGAGGTTCACGATCCCGAAGATCGCGTCGAGCGTCGCGTTGCCGACCCGAGGCCCGGCCAACTGGGCCGCCCGGTCGTACCGGTACGGGATCATCGGCACGAGCGCCATCACCTTGCGGTCGAGTTCCGCCCACTCCTTGCCGGCGACGATCGGGTCAGTGAGCTGGGAGATCCGATCGATCTCGGCGTCGATCTCCTGATTCCGGAAGTGGGCGAAGTTCGTGCCCAGCTCGACGGCCCGGCTGCTGTGGAGCAGCGGCGGGTAGACCGTCGACCCGCCGGGCCAGTCCCAGCCCCACCCGCCCTGGAAGAGGTCGAGCTTGGCGTCGAGCTTGCCGATCTCGTCGTAGTAGTTCTTCGCGGACAGCCGCTTGGTGACGACCTCGAACCCGGCCTCGGAGAGCGCACGCTCGAGGACGACCGCACCCCGCTCGTGGTCGTCGGTCTGCGGGTACGCGTAGACGATCTTCTGGCCGACCTTGCCGGCTGCCTCCAGGATCGCCTTCGCCTTGGCGGGGTCGCCCTCCGGCGTCGCGCCGTGGACGTTCGAGTCCTCGTGCCCGACCAGGGTCGGGCCGGAGATGGTGTTGGCGAAGTCGCCGACGATCGGACCGCCGGCGATCTGGCGCAGCTGCTGCCGCGGCAACGCGTGGAGCAGCGCCTTGCGCACCTCGACGTCGGGAATCCGCAGGGTGTTGATCGCGAAGTAGAAGACGAACGGCGTGTAGCCCGCGATCATCCGCTGACTCAGCTCGGGAGTGCTGGTCACCTGCGCCAGCAGTTCGGTCGCGATGTTCTGCAGCAACGGGACCGCCGCCGCGTCCCCGCCGTTGCCCGCGATGATCCGCTGGTACTGCGCGAGGCGCTGGTCGCCCCAGAGGAACTCGTACCTGTCGGGGTACTGGTAGCGGATCGGGTCCGACTCCGGCTTCCACGCCTCGTTGCGGACCAGCGTCATCGACTTGTCGATCTGCCGCGAGCCGATCTTGTACGGCCCGGAGGCGAACGGCCGCTGGTCGTACTTGCCGCGGGTGTCCTTGCTCTTCTTCACCGGGCCGGTCGAGACCATCGTCAGCGCGAACGGGACGTCGGCCTGCGCCTTCGGGAACTTGAGGACGACGGTCTTCTCGTCCGGCGTGGAGATCGCCTTGAGGGACTGCCCGTCGTACGGGCCGGCGTAGACCTTGCGGAAGTCGGTACGCCCGGCCAGCCACTCCTGCAGGTACGTGGGGCCCTCGGCGTAACCGGAGAAGAACGTGCGCTCGATGCCGTACTTGACGTCGGCGGACGTGATCGGCGACCCGTCCTCCCACGTCACGCCGTCGCGCAGCGTGTAGGTCCAGGTCTTGCCGTTGTCCTTCATAACGCCGGTGTTGGTCGCCAGGTCGCCGACGAGCTCGACCTTGCCGCCGACCTGCCGGTAGCCGGTCAGCGTGCGCATCATCAGGCCGGCGACCATGCCCGCGGTGTTGACGTAGATCCGCGCCGGGTCGAGGTGGGAGATGTCCGAGTCGTCGAGCACCCGGAGCGTGCCGCCCGGGGTGGCGCCCTCGACCGGCGGCGCCGGGCCGACCGCGTCGTCGTCCACGCTGAACGAGACCGCCGCGGGCTTCTCCTCCGGGTTCGTGGTCTGCGCCGACGAGTCGTCGCCGCCGTCCCCGCAGGCGGACAGGGCCAGCGCGAGGACCAGGGTCAACGCCGAAGCGGACCGGTAACGGCGAGACGCCATACGGACCTCCGGGGACGGTGTCACCGGACGGCAGATCCCGGCGACTCGGCCCAACCTAAAGCCTCCACCGACGCCGTCGAAGTACCGATTTGTTTCCAATTTCCGACAGCGTCCGGCCGCGGCATAGCCTCGGCCGATGAGCGCGAACGTTCTGTGGTTCCGCCGCGACCTTCGGTTGCGGGACAACCCCGCGCTCCTGGCCGCGGCCGGGCAGGCCGGCTTCGGTGACCGGCCGTCAGCGGTCGTTCCGCTGTTCGTGGTCGATCCCGCGCTCTGGCAGCCGTCGGGCGCGGTGCGCCGTGCGTACCTCGTGGCGTCGTTGGGCGCTCTGGGTGACCGCATCGGCGGCGACGGCCTGCTGATCCGGCGGGGCGACCCGGTGGCGGAGGTCGTCTCCGTGGCCCGCGCGGCGGACGCCCCGGTCGTGTACGCGGCGGCGGACTTCGGCCCGTACGGACGCGCGCGGGACTCCCGGGTCGCGGCGGCCCTCGAGGCCCACGGCATCCGGTTGGAGTTCGTCGGCTCGCCCTACGCCGTCGCCCCGGGCCGGGTCACCAAGGACTCGGGCGAGCCGTACCAGGTGTTCTCCCCGTTCTTCCGGGCCTGGTGTGCGCACGGGTGGCGGGAGCCGGCGGGCTCGCCGCGCTCGGTCCGCTGGGAGTACCCGCTGGTCTCGTCCGAGCTGCCGGCCGCGCCGGTGCCGGAGGGGCTGCGGCTGCCGACCGCGGGCGAGGACGCGGCGCTGCGCCGGTGGCGGGCCTTCCGTGACCGGTCGCTGCCCGACTACGCCGACGCCCGCAACCGCCCGGACCTCGACGGGACCTCGCAGTTGTCCCACGCGCTGAAGTGGGGCGAGATCCACCCGCGGACCCTGCTGGCCGACCTCGACCCCGAGGGCGACGAGACGTACCTCAAGGAGCTGGCCTGGCGGGAGTTCTACGCCGACGTCCTGTTCCACCGTCCCGAGAGCGCCCGCGAGTACCTGCGGGCCGAGTACGCCCGCATGCGGTACGCGGAGCCCGACGAGGCCTTCGAGGCGTGGTGCTCCGGCCGCACCGGCTTCCCGTTCGTCGACGCAGGGATGCGCCAGCTCCGCGCCGAGGGGTGGGTGCACAACCGGGTGCGGATGGTCGTCGCGTCGTTCCTCGTGAAGGACCTGCACGTCGAGTGGCAGCACGGCGCGCGGCACTTCCTGCGCTGGCTCCGCGACGGCGACCTCGCGTCGAACCAGCACGGGTGGCAGTGGGTCGCGGGGTGCGGTACCGACGCCGCGCCGTACTTCCGGGTGTTCAACCCGGTGACCCAGGGGCTGAAGTTCGACCCGACCGGCGACTACGTCCGGCGCTACGTCCCGGAGCTCGCGCACCTCGACGGCAAGGCCGCCCACACCCCGTGGGAGGTCCTCGACGGGTACGCCCACGGCTACCCGGAGCGGATCGTCGACCACGCCGCCGAGCGCGCCGAGGCCCTGGCCCGGCTGGCGGAGATCTCCCCACCCCGACCCCGTTGACAAGGGGTGACACCCTCTCCGGACACGTCGACCCCGGACACGTTGACAAGGGGTGACACCCTCTCCGGACACGTCGACCCCGACCCCGTCGACAAGGGGTGACACCCTTTGTCGACGGGCAGGGAATCGGCATGGCGACACGGACCCGGCCGGACCGTCCCGGCGCCGAGGCCTGGGTCCCGGACGACGGGGACCTGGGCGCCCTGGCCGCCGCGGCCGAGGAGTGCCGGGGCTGCGAGCTGTACGCCCCCGCGACCCAGGTCGTCTTCGGTGCCGGCGACCCCCGCGCCCGCTGCCTGATGGTCGGCGAGCAGCCCGGCGACCGTGAGGACGTCGAGGGCGAACCGTTCGTCGGCCCCGCCGGGCGGCTGCTCGATGCGGCAATGGCGGAGGCCGGACTGCCGCGGGAATCGGTGTGGCTGACGAACGCCGTCAAGCATTTTCGGTTTTCCGAGCGGGGCAAGCGCCGGCTGCACCAGTCCCCGGACGCCGGCCACATCACCGCCTGCCGCCCGTGGCTGGCGGCCGAGCTCGAGCGCGTCCGGCCCGAGCTGATCGTCGCCCTCGGGGCGATCGCCGGCCGGGCCCTGGCCGGTCCCGCGTTCCGGGTGACGAAGGAGCGCGGCGTCCTCCTCCCGTGGCCGGACCGCGCCGCCCGCGGCCTGGTGCCGGCGGACGTTCCCGAGGGCTCCCCCGCGGCGCAGCTGCTCGCGACCGTGCACCCCTCCGCGGTCCTCCGCTCCGACGACCGCGAGACCGCCTTCGCCGCCCTCGTCGCGGACCTTCGCGTCGCCGCCGACGCCCTCGGATAGGGCGCCCACGTAGACGGGCCGAAGTGCGCCGAGTGCGCAGCTGAGCCCCGGTTCGACGGGCCCAACCGGGGCCGATCTGCGCACTCGGTTGAGTTGAAGCGCGACCACGACACCCGACCAGCCCGAGCCGACTGTCCCCTCCGCCGACCTCCGGGTCGCCGCCGACGCCCTTTCCTGAAAGCCAACCTGAGAGCTTCGCGACCCGGCCCGAAATCCCTCGACACGATTCCCGGCCGCGACGTACCGTCGTCAGTACACGGAAGGGAGGTGGTCCACGCTTTGAGTAGCTGTCGGACGCGTGAGGTGGCTGCAAGCTAGCCGCATTGACTAGGTGCCTTCACCGGACCGCAGGTCTGCGGCCAGGCGAATCCACTGCAGTCACCGGAGCCCGTGGGTGCTCGGGGTTACGTCCCTCCGAGCAGCCGGTCATTCGACCGGCAGCCCGCGGGCTCTTTTCTGTCCGGAGCCCGGACCCGCCACCGCCGCGACCCGCGCACGATCAAACCCCAGGGCTCGCTGAACTCCCGAACGGGAGTACTACTCGGGTAGGATACGGGTATGAAGATCAGCGTCAGCCTGCCGGACGAGGACGTCGAACTGCTCGACAACTACGCCCGTACATCCGGGCTCGGGTCTCGTTCGGCTGCGCTGGCCCATGCCGTCCACCTGCTCCGGCACGAGTCGCTCGGCGACGAGTACGAGGCTGCTTGGGCCGAGTGGGAGGACGGCTCCGACGCCGAGGTGTGGCAGGCCGCTGTCGGCGACGGGCTGCCCGATGCGTCGCGGTGAGATCCGCCTCGTCGACCTCACTCCCACACGCGGCAGCGAGGCCAGCAAGGTCCGGCCCGCAGTAGTCGTGAGCAACGACCGCGCGAACGCCACGGCCGCGCGCCTCGGGCGCGGCGTGGTCACCGTCGTGCCCGTGACGAGCAACGTCGAGACGCTGTATTCGTTCCAGGTCCTGCTACCGAAGGCGGAGACCGGTCTTCGACTCGACAGCAAGGCGCAGGCAGAGCAGGTGCGCGCGGTGGCCGTGGAGCGAGTCGGCCCAGCGATAGCACGGCTGGGACCCGATCTGCTCCGCGCTGTGGACGACGCGCTCCGGCTCCACCTCGAACTCTGACGACTCGTCAGCTAAGGCGCGAGGCGCTCGACGAGCCAGCCGTCCCCGGCGCGGGTGTAGCGGAGCCGGTCGTGGAGGCGGGAGGGGCGGCCCTGCCAGAACTCGACGGCTTGGGGGGTGACGACATACCCGCCCCAGAAGTCGGGGCAAGGGACGGCGCCGGGCCAGCGGCGTTCGAGCTCGGCGTAGCGGTCGTCGAGCTCGGCCCGGTTCGCGACGACGGTGGACTGGCGACTCGCCCAGGCGCCGATCTGGGAGCCGCGGGGGCGGGTCGCGAAGTAGGCCTCGGTCTCCGCGCGGGGGACGCGGGCTGCGGAGCCGTTCACGATCACCTGCCGCCGCAGGCCGTGCCACGGGAACAGCAGCGAGCACCGCGGGTTCGCGTCGAGCTCGCGAGCCTTGCGCGAGGTGTAGTTCGTGAAGAACACGAACCCGCGGGAGTCGACGCTCTTGAGCAGCGTCATCCGCGAGGACGGGCCGGCCGTCGAGACCACCATCGCGTTGGGCTCGGCCAGGCCGGCGTCGACGACCTCGTCGAACCACTTCCGGAACGCGGCGACCGGGTCGGCCGGCAGGTCCGCCGGCTCGAGCCCGGTCTCCATGTACTCGCGGCGCATGGCCGCGAGATCTGACGCTTCGTCAGGCAACCGCGTCGTCAGCCGAGCTGGGTGTGGAGGAAGGAGGTGGCCTCGGCCCAGCAGCGGGCGGCGAGCTCGTCGTCCTTGGTACCGAGGGCGTTCATCGGGTTCATGAACGCGTGACCCGAGCCCGGGTGGACGGTCAGCTCGACGTCCTTGCCGAGGTCGCGCAGCTTCTTCTCCAGGGCCTGCGCGCCCTCGGGGGTGAAGAAGTCGTCGTTCTCCGCCATGTGACCCCGGACCACGGCGGTCAGGCCGGACCAGTCGGGCTCGGAGTCCGGACCCGGGAAGCCGTAGAACGGCACCGCGGCCTTGATCTTGTCGCCGCGGCCGGCGGCGAGCAGGAACGTGAGCATTCCGCCCATGCAGAAACCCAGAACGCCGAGACCGTCGCCGGTGACGGCGTCGTGGCCGGCGAGGAAGTCGACGGCCCCGCTCATGTCCGTCGCGGCGCGGTCCGCCGGCAGGGACTGCATGAGGTGGCCGGCCTTGTCCATCTCGTCGTGGGCCGCGAGCTCACCGTGGTACAGGTCGGGCGCCAGGGCGACGAAGCCCGCGTCGGCGAGCCGCTCGACCATGATCTTCAGCGAGGGGTCGAGCCCCCACCACTCCTGGACGACGACCACTCCAGGGCCGCTGCCGCTCTCGGGAAGAGCCAGGTAGCCACCCGCCGTGCCGCCGTTGCTGGGGAACTCCACCGTCTGCGTCGTGATCGCCATGCGGCCAACCCTATGCACGCCGCGTACCCGCCCGGGAGCCCCGTGGACCAGGAAGGATCGCCGGCCGGCCGAGCCCGGCTGGACCGTCCGGGTGAGGCGTGGGCCACGCCCCGGGCGGACCGGCGGGGTCGCCCACGGGTACAGAATGGGAGGTCACGGCCCCCGTCCGACCTGCTGAAAGGCGGCCCCCATGTCCGACTTCGTCCCCGGCCTCGAAGGTGTCGTCGCGTTCGAGAGCGAGATCGCCGAGCCGGACAAGGAGGGCGGCGCGCTCCGCTACCGCGGCGTCGACATCGAGGACCTGGTCGGCCGGATGACCTTCGGGCACGTCTGGGGCCTGCTGGTCGACAACTCGTTCAACCCGGGCCTGCCCCCGGCCGAGCCGTTCCCGATCCCGATCCACTCGGGCGACATCCGCGTCGACGTCCAGTCGGCGCTGGCGATGCTCGCCCCGGCGTGGGGCCTGCAGCCGCTGCTCGACATCGACGACGCCCAGGCCCGCGACGACCTGGCCCGCGCAGCGGTCATGGCGCTGTCCTACGTCGCGCAGTCCGCCCGCGGCCAGGGCAAGCCGATGGTCCCGCAGCGGGAGATCGACAAGGCCAAGACCGTCGTCGAGCGGTTCATGATCCGCTGGCAGGGCGAGCCCGACCCCCGCCACGTCAAGGCCGTCGACGCCTACTGGACCTCCGCCGCCGAGCACGGCATGAACGCCTCGACGTTCACCGCCCGCGTCATCGCCTCGACCGGCGCGGACGTCGCCGCGGCCCTGTCCGGCGCCGTCGGCGCGATGTCCGGCCCGCTGCACGGCGGCGCCCCCTCGCGCGTGCTGTACATGATCGAGGACATCGAGAAGACCGGCGACGCCACCAAGTACGTCAAGAACATCCTCGACAAGGGCGAGCGCCTGATGGGCTTCGGCCACCGGGTGTACCGCGCCGAGGACCCCCGCGCCCGCGTCCTGCGCCGTACGGCCAAGGAGCTCGGCGCCCCGCGCTACGAGGTCGCCGCCGCGCTGGAGAAGGCGGCGCTGGAGGAGCTGCGCGCCCGCCGTCCCGACCGGGTCCTGGAGACCAACGTCGAGTTCTGGGCCGCGATCGTCCTCGACTTCGCCGAGGTCCCGCCGCACATGTTCACGGCGATGTTCACCTGCGCCCGCACCGCCGGCTGGGCCGCCCACATCCTCGAGCAGAAGCGCACCGGGCGCCTGGTCCGGCCCTCCGCGCGCTACATCGGCCCGTCCACCCGCAAGCCCGAGGACGTCGACGGCTGGTCCGACATCCCGAAGGACCTGCTGCTCGGCTGACCCCCGGCACGGCGCCCCCACCGATACTCCGGCGCGAGCACCGACCGGGGTACGGAACAATGGACGACGGTCGACAGCGGCGCCGGCCCGGTCCCCCAACCTCTCGATCAGAGGACATACGCGCGTGAGCGACATCAAGATCCCCGCTGACCTCCTTCCCGCCGACGGACGCTTCGGCTGCGGTCCGTCCAAGGTCCGGCCCGAGGCCGTGGCCGCCCTGGCCGCCGCCGGGGACTCGATCCTCGGCACCTCGCACCGGCAGAAGCCGGTCAAGAGCCTCGTCGGCCGCGTCCGCTCCGGCATCTCCGACCTGTTCTCCCTCCCCGAGGGCTACGAGGTCGTCCTCGGCAACGGCGGCGCGACCGCGTTCTGGGACATCGCGGCCTTCGGCCTCGTCCGGTCCCGCAGCCAGCACCTGCACTTCGGCGAGTTCTCCTCGAAGTTCGCCTCGGTCTGCAAGGCCGCGCCGTGGCTGGGCGAGCCCAGCGTCATCAAGTCCGAGCCCGGGACGCACCCGCTGCCCGTGGCCGAGGAGGGCATCGACGTCTACGGCCTGACCCACAACGAGACCTCGACCGGCGTCGCGATGCCGATCCTGCGTCCGGCCGGGGCCGACGCCGACGCGCTCGTCCTCGTCGACGCGACCTCGGGCGCCGGCGGTCTGCCCGTCGACATCACCCAGACCGACTGCTACTACTTCGCGCCGCAGAAGTGCTTCGCCTCCGACGGCGGGCTCTGGATCGCGGTCATGTCGCCGGCGGCGCTCGCGCGGGTCACCGAGATCTCCGGCTCGGGCCGCTACATCCCGACCTTCTTCGACCTGCCGACCGCGATCGACAACTCGGTCAAGGACCAGACCTACAACACCCCCGCGCTCGCGACCCTGTTCCTGCTCGCCGAGCAGCTCGACTGGATCAACGGCCAGGGCGGTCTCGGCTGGGCCGTCGACCGGACCACCGCGTCCTCCTCGCACCTGTACGGCTGGGCGGAGAAGTCGGAGTTCGCGACGCCGTTCGTGGCGGACCCGGCCATGCGCTCCGCGGTCGTCGGCACGATCGACTTCGCCGATTCCGTCGACGCCGCCGCGGTCGCCAAGGTCCTGCGCGCCAACGGGATCGTCGACACCGAGCCCTACCGCAAGCTCGGCCGCAACCAGCTCCGCATCGCCATGTTCCCGTCGATCGACCCCGCCGACGTCGAGGCGCTCACCGCCTGCATCGACCACGTCGTCGCGGCGCTCTAGCCAGCTCGAACGTCCGAAGAAGTGGTCGCAATAGCAGCCACTTCTTCGGACGTTCGGCGTTGAGACGCGGAGGGGCGATGCCGCGCGACCGCCTCACCCTGCTGGTCTACGGCCAGCTCGGGCTGTGGGGGTACTTCCTCTTCGGCTTCGGGCCCGTCGTGCCGATGCTGCGGGACGAGCTCGACGTCTCGAACACCGTCGCGAGCCTGCACGCGACGATGATCTCGGTGGGGTCGATCCTCGCCTCGCTGCTGTACCCGCTGCTCGCCCGGCACCTCGGCCGGGGCCGGACGGCGCGGATGGCCATGGCCGGCATCGCGGTCGGCGTCGCGATCCTGTGCTCGGTCGACCTGCTCGCCGTGACCCTGACGGGCGCGTTCGTCGCCGGCGGGTTCGGGTCGCTCCTGGTGACCGGCTCGGCGGTGATCCTGCGCGAGCGGCACGAGGAGAACGCGCCGGCGGCGATCACCGAGGCCAACGCGGTCGCGGCGGCGTTCGGACTGGTCGGACCCGGGTTGATCGCGGCGTCCGCGGCGCTCGACCTCGGCTGGCGGCCGGTGCTGCTCGGGCTGATCCTTCTCGTCGTCGCGCTCGGCCTGACGCTCGGCCGCGAGCCGATCCCCGACGGCGTCGCCTCGACGCGGGGTTCGAAGGGCAAGCTCCCGCGCAACTACTGGGGCGCCTGGCTGGTCGTGGCGATGACGATCGGGGTCGAGGCCTCGATGACCGTCTGGTCCTCGGACCTGCTGCGGGACTCGGCCGGGATGTCCGAGGGCGCCGCGGCGGCCGGGGTCAGCGTGCTGCTCGGCGGGATGTTCGTCGGCCGGGTCGCGGGGGCGAAGATCGCGCGCCGCAAGCCCGAGGGCGCGCTGCTCGGCGCGCTGTCCCTGGCCGGGGTCGGGTTCGCGGTGTTCTGGACGTCCCAGACCCCCGTCCAGGGTCTGCTCGGGCTCGCGGCCATGGGGCTGGGGATGTCGCTGCACTACCCGCTGGCGGTCACCCGGGCCATCGAGGCCGGCGGCGGGCACCCCGACCTCGCCGCGGGCCGCGCCGCGCTCGGGGTCGGCGGGGCGGCCGCGCTCTCGCCGCTGCTGATGGGCGTGATGTCGGACGCCCTCAACGTCCAGGCGGCCTTCGCGCTGGTCCCGCTGCTGCTCGCCGTGGCCGTGACCTCGCTCATCGTCTCGGGCCGACGCCCGGCGGGGGTCGCTACGCTCGACCGCTGAGCCGCCGTCGGGGCGGGACGACGGGCGGAGGGGCGCGCGTGGGACACGGCCACGGCCATGGGCACGGCCACGGCCATGCCTCGGCCCGCGCCGGGGAGCGCCACCGCGGCCGGCTGACGATCGCGTTCGCGCTGGCGCTCGCGTTCCTCGTCGTCGAGGTCGTCGTCGCGCTCGCGACCGACTCGCTCGCCCTGCTCTCCGACGCCGGGCACATGCTCACCGACACCGCCGGGCTCGGCATGGCGCTCGCCGCGATCGCCGCCGCCACCCGCGCCCAGACCGGCAACCGCCGCACGTTCGGGCTCTACCGGCTCGAGGTCCTGGCCGCCCTCGCGAACGCCGTCCTGCTGTTCGGGGTCTCGGCCTACGTCCTGTGGGAGGGGTTGGACCGCCTGTCGGACCCGGTCGAGATCTCCTCCGCCGCGGTCCTCGCCGTCGGGTGCGCGGGCCTGGCCGTCAACCTCGTCGGGTTCTGGCTGCTGCGCGAGGGGGCGAAGGAGAGCCTCAATCTCCGCGGCGCGTACCTGGAGGTCCTCGCCGACGCGGTCGGCTCGGCGGCGGTCATCGTCGCCGCGCTGCTCATCGCGATCACCGGCGAGGACTGGATCGACCCCGCCCTCGCGATCGCCCTCGGCCTGTGGATCCTCCCCCGGACCTACCGGCTCGGGGCCTCCGCGCTGCGGGTGCTCCTCGAGGCCGCGCCCCCGCACATCGACCTCGTCGCCCTGCAGGCCGATCTCGCTGCGCTCCCGGGCGTCGTCGACGTCCACGACCTCCACGTCTGGACGCTGACCTCCGAGATGGAGGTCGCGACCGCCCACCTCGTCGTCGCCGTCGACGCCGACACCCACGCGGTCCTCGACCAGGCCCGCGAGCTCCTCTCCGTCACCCACAAGCTCGAGCACGCCACCCTCCAGGTCGAGCCCGCCGACCACACCGGGTGCGAACAGGTCGGCTGGTGACCCGCATCTTCTGCGGCGCGGCGCGCCCTTCCCGGGCCGGGGATGGGCGCGGCGCGCAGGAGAAGTTGGGTCAGTCCCGACGGGTGGCCAACACGAGAACGAGGAGCCCGAGGCCGAGGGCGGAGAACAGGGCGACCATCTGACCGTCGATGCCGGGGATGCCCTCGTCGTTGACGCGTTTGATGTCGTCGGAGGTGTCCTTCGCCGCGTCCCGGCCGGCCTTCTTCGCGTCGTCGGCGGCCTTTTTGCCCTTGTCCTTGGCGTCCTTCGCGGCGTCCTTCGCGTCCTGGGCGGAGACCGAGGAGTTGGGGAGCTTCTTCACGTCCTCGGGGATCGGGACGCGCCAGACCGTCGAGCCGATTCCCTCGCTGCCGAAGAGCAGGTCCTCGCCGTCGGCGGACTCGGCGACCGACTCCCCCTGCATCTGGATCGGCGGGGTGAACTTCACGACCGACTTCCAGTCCGCGTTCGGGCTGACGATGCGCGCCTCGAAGTAGCCGCGGAGGACGGCGAAGCGGCCGCCGGCGAAGAACGCGCCGTCGGTGACGCCGGCCGGGGCGGAGGCGATCCGCGTGAACGTGTTCACCGCCCCCGCCTTCATCGTCGCGGGCCCCCGGTAGACGGCGGCCTGAGACTCGTTCTCCTTGGAGACGATGTAGAGCCGACCGTTGCGCGGGTCGCAGAGCAGGGCCTCGGCGTCGCGGGCCCGGCCGTCGGCGTAGCGGATGTCGTACTGGGTGAACTCGACGTTGCCGGTCCTCAGGGTGTCCGGCTCCGGAACCCGGTAGAGCCGGTAGGTCTTCCAGGCGTCGATGTTGTCGCCGATGTCGCCGACCCACAGCGTCTCGTCGTTCTCGCAGCGGGTCATCGCCTCCCAGTCCCGGGCCGGGGCGCCGTTCAGGGTGAGCACCGCGACGGTCTCGCCGGACGAGTCGTCGACGGCGAAGAGGTCCGGGCCGGCGTCGGAGTCGTTGTGGGTGTAGACGATCCCGTCGTGCTTGGTGCTGGCGGCCAGCCCGCTGGACTCGGTGATCCGGTCGTCCTGGAACTGGAACATCCGCTCCTGGTCGGCGGCGTCGGCGACGCCCGCGGCGAGGCCGACCATCGTCAGGGCCGCGAGGCCCACGAGCGCGCGCCTCACCACTCACCACCGTGACGGTTCGTCAGTTCGTAGGAGAGCAGGGCAGCCAGCTGCGGTCGTAGCGACCATGCCGACGTCAGCGCCCGGTACTGCTCCACGAGACCAGCATCGGCGGGCGCTCCGGTCCGCACCGCGCGAATCGCCAGATTGCGTGCTGTGTGTTCACTGCTCACGAACTCCACGACGTCGACGCGGTAGCCCAGCAGGCGTAGCAACGTGGCGCGGAGGGAGTCGGTGAGGACGTCCGCCATCCGCTCGCGGAGGATGCCGTGCCTCCCGACGAGCCCGTAGGGCTCGGGCGGGCCGGCGGCGCGGATCGCCGCGGCGGTCTCGTGGTGGCAGCAGGGGGCGGCGATCACCACCGGAGCCTCCCACCGCACGGCCCGCGCGAGCGCGTCGTCGGTGGCCGTGTCGCAGGCATGGAGGGCGAGGACGACGTCACCGGGCGGGACGTCGGCGTCGGCGATCGTGCCCGCGACGAACTCGACGCCCGTCGCGCCGAGGCGCTCGGCGATCGCGATGTTCCGGGCCCGGGCCGCGTCGCGCAGGTCGACGCCGGTCAGCGTCGCCTTGCCCCGGCCGGACAGGAACCGGTGCGCCGCGAACGAGAGGTAGGCGTTGCCGCACCCGAGGTCGACGACGTGGAGCGGGTCGCGCCCGGCGACGGCGTCCAGGGTCGGCTCGAGGAGCCGGAGGAAGGCGTCGACCTGCCGGCGCTTGGCCGCGTCCGCGCCGAGGACGTCGAACAGCGGGTCGCCGGGATCGATCAGCCGGGGCTTCTCGCGGTCGTGCTTCGCGGCCGGGGTCGTCACCGGCACCGCGGCCGCGCTCGCTCGGTGGACCTGGGCCTGACCCTTCTTGGTGACGCGCAGCTGCACCGTCCGGCCGGCGGCCTCGACGTGCCAGTTGCCGTAGGGCTCGGCGAGGAGGGCGTCGACCCCGTCGGCGGCCTCGGTGGGGTAGGCGAGGTTCGTCGTGTGCGCCGCTCGCTCGTCATAGCAGACCCGCTGGAGGCGGCGACCGCCCTTGAGGTCGACCGGACGGAGCTCCGCGCGGCGCCACTGCGGGCGGGGCGCGCCGTGGCGCCGGCCGGCCGCGACGGCGCGGCGCAGGTCGGCGTCCAGCAGCAGCGCACGCACCTCGGCGAGGGCGTCGGCGAGCGGCTCGGGCATGGGCTCAGTCTCCTGGATGGCGATCCGGGTGGCGGGACGCATACTCAGTATGCATACTCAGTATCCATGAGCATCCGGAACGGCCTTCTCGCTCTCCTGGAGGGTGGCCCGAAGTACGGCTACCAGCTCCGGGTCGAGTTCGAGGCCGCGACGGGAGCGACCTGGCCGCTGAACGTCGGGCAGGTCTACACGACGCTGAACCGACTCGACCGGGACGGCCTCGTCGAGCCCGCCGGCACCGCCGACGAGTCCGGCAAGGTCGTCTACCGGATCACCGAGGCCGGGCGCGCCGAGCTCGCGGCCTGGTTCGACGAGCCCATCGAGCACGACGCCCGACCCCGGGACGAACTCGTCATCAAGGTCGCGATGGCCGTTGCGACCCCGACCGTCGACGCCCTCGCGGTGATCGACGCCCAGCGAACCGCTGCCCACCGTGCGATCCGGGCCGCCACCCGGCGCAAGGCGAGTGGCGACCTCGCGGCCGAACTCGTGGCCGAGGCCGCGATCTTCGCCGCCGAGGCCGAGATCCGCTGGCTCGACCACTGCGAGCAGGTGCTGCTCACCCGACCCGCCAACCCTGATCTGACCCGGAGCGTGACATGACACCCGTCCTCGAACTTCGCGGCGTGAGCCGCGTGCACGGCAGCGGCCCGACCGCGGTGCACGCCCTGCGCGAGGTCGACCTCGCGGTCGAGGCCGGCGAACTCGTCGCCGTCATGGGGCCGTCGGGCTCCGGCAAGTCGACGCTGCTCAACGTCGCCGGCGGGCTCGACGCCGCCACGTCCGGCGACGTCATCGTCGAGGGGACGACGATGCGCGGGCAGCCCGCCGCCGCGCTGGCCGCCCTGCGCCGCCGCGCGATCGGGTACGTCTTCCAGGACCTGAACCTGATCCCGGCGCTGACCGCGGCCGAGAACGTCGCGCTGCCCCGCGAGCTGGACGGGATCCGTTCGAGGGCTGCGCTGGCCGAGGCGGTCGCGGCGCTCGCCGAGGTCGACCTCACCGGATACGCGAACTCGTTCCCGGACCAGATGTCCGGCGGTCAGCGCCAGCGCGTGGCGATCGCCCGCGCCCTGATCGGGCCGCGTCGGCTCGTGCTCGCGGACGAGCCGACCGGCGCGCTGGACTCCGTCACCGGCGAGGCGATCCTCAAGCTGCTGCGCGCCCGCTGCGACGCCGGCGCGGCCGGGATCGTCGTCACCCACGACGCGCGGATGGCCGGTTGGGCCGACCGCATCGTGACCCTGCGCGACGGCGCTCTGGTCAGCGACGGCACCGGCGTCCCGCGCTCGCGCTCCACCCTGCGGACCTCGTCGTGACCGCCTGGCGCGCCGCGCTCCGGCTCGCTCGCCGGGACGCGCTGCGGCACAAGTGGCGCTCGTTGCTCATCGTCGTCCTGATCCTCGCCCCGGTCGCCGCCGCGACCGGCGTCGACGTCCTCTACCGGACCCAGACCTCGCCGGCGCTGGAGCGGGAACGGGCTTTCGGCGGGGCGGACGCGGTCCTCTACCCGAACTACACCCAAGACAGCACTGGCGTTGCCACAACAGGTCTGACGCAGGATCAGGTCGAACGCGCCCTACCTGCGGGCAGCCGAGTGGTCTTCGAGCAGACCAAGGGCGAAGCGATTTTCGCCGCACCGGGACACCTCGCGGAGGCCTCGTACCTGATCACGAATCACCTCGGTGACCCGCTGACCCGGGCCAACGCACACCTGAAGTCCGGCCGCGCACCCAAAACGGGCGAGGTGGCGATCAGTCCCAAGCTCGCTGACAAGCTCGGACTGGCCGGCGACGGCATCGGAGCGACGATCTCACTGCGCGACGGGGCATCGGCGAAGGTCTCCGGCATCGCGCGGGACCCGTTCTGCCTGAGTTGCGCCCTGGTCGTCGTCCCCGGCAACTCGGACCTGGCGAGAGACCTCAACGCCGACGCCGGCAACGTCGACGGCGCGTACTACATCGACCTGCCGAAGCAGTTCGAGAACGCGTCGATCGAGCAGCTGCGGGACCTGCGCGAGCTCGACCTGTACGTCCAGCTGCGGAGCCAGTCCTCGTCGTACGAGATCGGTCTCGGCGACCTCAGCCGGGCGAGCGGCGAGGACCTCAAGGCGGCCGCGCTGGTGACGCTGGTCGCGGGTCTGGGCCTGCTCGAGGTGGTGCTCCTGGCCGGGACCGCCTTTGCCGTCGGCGCGCGGCGCCAGACCCGCGACCTCGGGATGATCGCCGCCCAGGGCGGGTCGCCCGGCGACCTGCGCCGGGTCGTGCTCGCGCAGGGCCTGCTGCTCGGGCTCGTCGGCGCGGTCGCCGGTGTGGCCGCGGGCATCGGGGGCGTGGTCGCTGCGCGACCGCTGCTCGAGCGCATCAACAACGAGGTGATGATCGGCATCCACTTCGGCTGGACCGAACTGCTCGTCGTCGCGCTGGTCGGGGTCGGGTCGGGCCTCGCGGCCGCGATGTTCCCCGCGATCACCGCGGGCCGGCGCCGGATCGTCGACGCCCTGGCCGCGCGCTTCCCCGTCCCGACCGCGCGGTCGCGCTGGGCGCCGCTGTTCGGCGGGGTTCTCATCGCCGGCGGCGTGACGCTGAGCCTGATCGCGTCCTCGCTGATGTCGAGCGGTCCGTCGCAGTGGTTCGAGTACGGGCCATCGGACCGGCTCTCGGAGTTCACCGGCAGTTCCGAGGGCCGTCTGGACGACACCACCGGTTCGATCGCGATCCTCGTCGGCGTCTTCGTGGTCGTCGCGGGTCTGCTGTTGCTCGCGCCCGCGCTGCTCGCGGCGCTGGCGAAGCTGGCCGGACGGCTGCCCGTCACGCTGCGCCTCGCCACCCGCGACGCCGCGCGGCACCGGCACCGCACCGGGCCGGCGACCGCCGCAATCGCGGTGGCCGTCGGCGGTGCGGTCGCGATCTCGTGCCTGATCGCCTCCGACCGCGAGGGCACGGAGCGTTTTGAGGCCGACGCTGTCCCCGACCGCGTCATCGCGCTCGACGACCAGAGCGCCGTCGATCGAGCTCAGCTCGCGCAGGCGACCGCCGCCGTGCAGCAGGTGATCCCGGGCGCGACCGTTCTCCCGATCGAGCTGGCGGCCTCCCCGCCGGACGCCTCGGCGGTGGACAACTACTTCTCGCCGCTGCAGGTGGTGAACCCCGAGGGCGGCACCTGGGCGATTGTGGGCATCGGCAACCCCGACGTCGTGGCGCTCGCCTCCGGCCGGGTCGCCGGCGCCGACGTCGCGAAGGACGCGCTCGACGACGGTAAGGCCGTGGTGTTCGACCGGGACCTCGTCGAGACCGACGGCCGGATCGCGATCCAGGGCACCGACGCCGACGGCGAGGAGCGCACCGTTCGCCTCGCGGCCGTCGTCCTGCCCCGCGACCAGGCCTACACCCAACTACCGGGGGCCTTTGTGCCCCGCTCCTTCGCCGAGTCGCAGGGCTGGGAGATCGAGCAGAGCATGACGCTGCTGTCCTACCCCGCGGAGTCGCGGGAGCAGGCGGGCGCCGCGATCGCCGCAGCCGAGGCGCTCGGCATTCCCGTCATCAGCTCGAACGAGGAGAAGGACTACACCCGGATGATCCGGGTCGGCCTGACCGCGGCGGCGGCGCTGATCGCGCTGCTCGGGGTCGCGATGTGCGTCGCGCTCTCGGCGGCGGAGGGCCGGCCGGACCTGGCGACGCTCTCCGCGATCGGGGCTCCCCCGAGCCGCCGGCGCCGGCTCGCCGGGGCGCAGGCCCTGGTCCTCGCGGTCCTCGGCGTCGCCCTGGGCCTCGGGTTCGGGTTCTACTTCGCCCACGCCGCCCGACCGGCCACCGGGGCGAGCGAGACGATCGTCCCCTGGGGCGACCTGCTGCTCACCGTCGCCGCGGTCCCCCTCCTCGCGGTCCTGGTCGCGATGCTCGGCTCGGTCGGCCGGGTCCCCCTCACCCGCCGCGCCGACTGACCCCCACTGGAGATGACATCTCCAGTGCAGGCTCAGCCGGAGAAGTAGTCGACGACGGTCGAGGCGACGACCGAGAGGACGAGCACGACGAGGACCGCCGTCACCAGCGTCCGCGCACGTCCAGGCCCACCCACGCCGGGCAACGCTACGCAGGCCCGCGGCGGCGCCGCGGCCAGGTGGCGATCGGGACGTGCGCGGCGCTGCCGCCGGGGCCCTGGCCGAGGCGGCTGGACATGAGGTGGACGGCGTCGACGTCCCAGCTCGGGCCGACGACCTGGGCCAGTTCACCGGCGGCGTGGCGCAGGTCGGCGGAGGCCTTCCCTGCCCGGGCGAGGGTGAGGTGCGGGCGGTAGGGCCGGTCGTCGAGCTCGACCGCGACGCCGCGGGCGGCGGCGGTCACGGCCTCGGCGAGGGTCCGCAGGGCGTGGACGTCCCCCGCGAGCCCGACCCAGAGCACGTTCGTCCCGAAGCAGCCGCCGCCGGCGAGGCGGAGGGTCATCGGGGCGTCGGACATGACGGCGTCGAGGGCCGCGGTCAGGGCGGGCACCGTGTCGTCGGCGACCTCGCCGAGGAACGCGAGCGTCAGGTGCCACTGCTCGGGCCGGGTCCAGCGCAGGCCGTGGGGCGCGATCGCCCGCACCCGGCCGAGCTCGGCGTCCAGCGCCGCGAGGGCCTCCGCCGGCGGCTGCACGCTGACGAACAGCCTCACGGCGTCTCCGCCACGGACTTCGTCCTCGCGGAGCCGCGTTCAGTGCTCACGGTGAGCTCCTGCGCTCGCTCACGGCACAGGCTCGCTCACCGGGTACTCCAGGCTCAGACGCGGACGGGGGAAGACGCTGGCGCGGACGGTGATCTGCGCGCGCCGGGCCAGGTACGAGCCCGCCAGCGCGGCGGAGGCGGCCGTGACGAGCCCACCCACGACGAGCGACCAGCGTGGACCGTACTCCTCGGCCAGCCAGCCGACGACGGGCGCACCGACGGGCGTCCCGCCGAACAGGACCGTGATGTACAGCGCCATCACGCGGCCTCGCATCGCGGGCGCGACCGAGAGCTGCATGACCGAGTTCGCGGCGGTGGTCGTCAGCAGCGCCGCCACGCCGACGGCGGGAAGTGACGCCGCGTAAAGCCCGTAGTTCGGCATCACGCCCGACACGATCTCGAGCAGTCCGAAGGCGAGCGCGCCCCCGATCACGAGCCGGACGCGGACCTCCGAGCGCCGGGCGCCGAGCAGCGCGCCCGTCAGCGATCCGACGGCGATCGCGGACCCGAGCAGACCGAACTCTCCCGCGCCCTTGTCGAACTCAGCCGTGGCCATCAGAGCGTTCGTGATCTGGAAGTTCAGGCCGAACGTGCCGAGGCAGAAGACGACGAACAGGACGGCCATCAGGTCCGGCCGGCCGCGGACGTAGCGGATGCCCTCGCGCAACTGGCCCCGGCCACGGGGGGCGAGTTCGCTGCGCTGCAGCTCGGCGACCCGCATGCGGTGCAGCGCGATCACCGGGGCGAGATAGGTCAGCGCGTTGATCAGGAAGACCCAGCCGGTGTCGCCGTCGAACGCCTCGATCAGGAGGCCGGCGACCGCCGGGCCGACGATCCGGCCCCCGTTGAACGACGCGGAGTTCAGGCCGACGGCGTTGGGAAGGTCCTCGCGCCCGACCATCTCGACGACGAACGCCTGCCGGGTCGGGGTGTCGAGCGCCGCGACCACGCCCAGCCCCGCGGCGAGGACGTACACGTGCCAGACCGCCGCGAGGTCGGTGAGCACGAGCGCGCCGAGGATCAGCGCGAGCAGCCCCATCACCGTGTTCGTGACGAACAGCAGCCGGCGCTTGTCGTAGCGGTCGGCGAGGACGCCGCCGAGCGAGGACAGCAGGACGATCGGCCCGAACTGCAGCGCCGTCGTGATGCCGAGCGTCACCGCGCTGCCGCTCGAGAGCTGCAGCACCAGCCAGTCCTGCGCCACCCGCTGCATCCAGGAGCCCGTGTTGGACACGGCCATCCCGGTGAAGTACCGGCGGTAGTTGGGGACGGAGAGGCTCTTGAAGGTCGGGCTCACGGCGCGATCAGCTTCTCCAGGACGGGAGTCGCCGCCCGCAGGGCCGCGACCTCGGCGGAGCTGAGCTCAGCCATCCGGCTCGCGAGCCACTCCTCCCGCGCGCGCCGGTCCGCGACCAGCATCGCGTGGGCGGCCGAGGTCACCTCGACGACCTTCTGCCGCCCGTCGGTCGGGTGCGGAGTGCTCACCACGAGACCCTTCTCCTCCAGCACCCCGAGCACACGCGTCATCGACGGGGGCTGGACCTTCTCGTGGTCGGCGAGCTGCCCCGGCGTGATCGGGCCGTGCTTGTCCAGCGCCGCGAGCGCCGAGAGCTGGCTCGGCGTCAGGGACAGGTCGGAGCGCTGGTTCCGCAACCGGCGGGCGAGGCGCGTGACCGCCATCCGCACGCCGTGGGCCAGTTCGAGGTCGGCAGCGGAGAGCGTCGTCATGCGAGGATCGTAACTCATTACTTAGGCTAACGAAATTCTTTTCGCGCCATTCCCACCCGCGGGGCTCAACTTCTCCTGCCTGGCGCGCCCATCCCAGGGTCGGGATACCCGCGGCGCGCAGGAGATGACGCGGACCCAGCTCAACTTCTCCGGCGCGGCGCGCCCTTCCCGGGATCGGGATAGGCGCGGCGCGCAGGAGAAGACGCGCCGCCGGCCCCCGGCTCAGGCGGAGGCGGCGCCGCCGACGGGCTTGATTCCGAGGTCGGCGTAGGTGAGGAGCGGGGAGTAGGGGATCCCACGGTCGGCGAACTTGATCCGGCCGACGTCGCCGCGGTCGACGAGGGTGACGGCGAGGACGACCTCCGCGCCGAGCTCGGTCACGACGTCGAGGGACTGGAGGATCGAGCCCGCGGTGGTGACGACGTCGTCGACGAGCAGGACGCGGACACCCGGGCCGAGCTCGGCGCCCTCGACGCGCTTCTGGGCGCCGTGGTCCTTCTGCTGCTTACGGACGACGAACCAGTCCTTGCCGGTGAGCATCGCGATCCCGTACGCGTAGCAGTCGGCGCCGAGGGTGAGCCCGCCGACGGCGTCGAACTCCACCCCCCGCTCGGCGACCATCTCGACGATCGCCTCGCACGCGGTCTTGAGCCGGTCACCGGAGGCGAGGGCCTTCTTGCCGTTCATGTAGTCGTGGGACAGCTCACCCGAGGCGAGGCGGAACGGCTCCTCGCGATGCACCAGGCCGTAGGTCTTGACGATGTCGATGGTGCGTTCGCGCAGGTCAGACACGGTGTCGGCTCCGGGGCGTGGGGATCGGATCGGCCCTCATCGTGTCACGGCGCCCCTGGTTAGGCTGACGGCCATGGCAGGCAGACGGGCACGGGCCGCGAAGCCGGCTCGGCGTCCGGACCCCGAGCCGCTGGAGGTCGACGAGTCGCTCGTCGTCGCCCTCGGGACCGCGGCCTGGTTCGTCGCCTGGGCCGTCCTGCTCGTCTTCCACGGCCGCCTCGAGGACAACGGCAACGAGTGGTACCTGTGGACCGCCGCCGCCGGGTTCGGCCTCGGCTGCTGGGGCTGGTGGCTCACCCGTCGCCGCGTCGAGGCCCGCCGCGCGAGCCGGCGCCGCCGGGCGGCCGACCCGACCGCGTAGCGGCTATTCCGGGTCGGGCTCGGTGACGACCTCGACGACGACCTCGTCCGTCTCGTCCTGCGGACCGCCCCGCTCGACCAGGTCGTACTCGACGTGGTCGAGGACCGGCGGGGGCCGCTCGCCGAGGGAGGCCGCGGTGGCGACGATCTCGGAGTGGGCGCCGCAGCCGTGGTCGTAGGAGACGACGCGGCCGTCGTCGGGGGCCTGCTCGTTGGCGCAGACGCCGAAGACGCGGGCGATCGAACCCGCGAGCGGGAGCAGGAAGCCGCAGGTCGCGCACTGCGCTGGCGCGGCGGCGGCGAGGGGAGCCTCGGGGCCGCGGTCGCCGGAGTACCAGCGGTCGACGGTGTCCGCGCGGCCGACGGGCGAGAGCACGCGCGCCCGGCCGAGGCCGAGCTCGTCGGCGACGGACGCGACCGTGTCGGCGTACGCGCCGCCGTCGGCCGGGTCGTAGGGGGCGTCGGTCTCGCCGGTCCAGCCGGGGACGAGGCGATCGTCGTTCTCCGGCGGCGGAAGGATGTCGCCCGGGCCGAGGTCGGAGGGCTGGAAACGCTCGGCCCACGGCACCCACGGCGGCGCGAGGACGGCCGTCTCGCCGGGCAGCAGCACGACCTCGGAGACCGTCACCTCCTTGGCGCGCGACGCGCGGACGACCGTGACGGCCCAGTGCCACCCCACGTAGGCGGGGTTGGTGGTCGCGAAACGGTGGGTGACGAGGCGCTCGTCCTCGCTGTCGAAGCCGAGGTGGTCACCGATCTCCCCCGGTGCCGCCTCGGCGGCCGCCGCCCGCGCGAGATCGACCGCCTCGACGCACGCAGGGTCGGGTCCGGTGGATCGGCGGGATCGGGTCGTGGCGGTCACCCGTGAATTCAACCTCATGCCGCGCCGCGCGGGCGTCCGGTGTCACGGTTGTCGGAGTTGCGGCCCGGGGCAGGATAGGGCCGTGAGCCCCGGAGACCCGCCCCCGCCGTACGGGGCACCCCCGCCCCCGTACGGGTCCGAGGCCGGCCCGGGGCCGACCCCCTCGAACACCGGACCGAACGGGGGGCCGCCCCCGCCGACCGACGAGATGGGCCTGTTCGCGGCCTGGCGGCTCGCGGCGCGCAGCACCGCTCGGGCCAGCGCGAAGACCGCAGGCGCCACGCGTCGCACGGTCCGGCGCGCGACGAACGCGCAGGGTGCGGGCGAGTCCGGGATGGCGAAACTGACCGAGCTGAGCGGCCTCAACGCCGCCGGCGACATCCTGGTCACGATCGCGCTGGCCGGGACGCTGTTCTTCAACCCCAGCGACGCCGACCAGGCGCGTGGGCGCGTCGCCCTGTTCCTGCTGATCACGATGGTGCCGTTCGCGCTGCTGGCTCCGCTGATCGGCCCGCTGCTCGACAAGTTCCGCTCCGGGCGCCGCTGGGCCCTCGCGACGACGTTCCTCACCCGCGCGGTCCTCGCGTGGACGATCGCCGGCGGCGTCCAGGACGCCGACCTGTTCATCTACGCCGGCGCGTTCGGCTGTCTCATGGCGTCGAAGGCCTACGTCCTGATCAAGGCCGCCGGCGTGCCCCGGCTGCTGCCCCCGGGCATCCCGCTCGTCCGTGCGAACTCCTGGACGAACATGGCCGGCCTGGCCGCCGCGACGGTCGCGACCGCCGCGGTCGCGCCGATCCAGAGCGTCGCCGGCCCGGAGTGGACGCTGCGGATCGCGACCGTCCTGTTCGCGATCGGCGTCGTGCTCTCCCTGCGCCTGCCCGCGCGCATCGACTCCGACGCGGCCGACTCCCCCGCCTCGTTCGAGGCCCGCTCCGGACTCGGCAAGGGCCGGTACGTCGGGGCGGCGGTCGACACGGGCGTCCGCGCCAACGCCGCGTTCCGCGGGCTGTCCGGCTTCCTGACGCTGTACCTGGCGTTCCTGCTCCGGGAACATCCGATCGGCGACATGAACGGCAACGTCCAGCTCGGCCTGGTGATCGGCGCGGCCGGCGTCGGCAGCGCGGCCGGGACCGCCGTCGGCAGCGCGATCAAGACCCGCGGCCCGGAGATCGTCATCGTCGCGCTGCTCGTCGCCGACGTGGCCGCGATCTTCGCCGCCGCGATCTGGTACGGCATCACGATCGTGCTCGCGGCCGGCTTCGTCGTCGGCTTCGCCCAGACCCTCGGCAAGCTGTCGCTGGACTCGATGATCCAGCGGGACGTCGAGGAGGCCGTCCAGAGCTCCGCCTTCGCCCGCAGCGAGACGCGCCTGCAGCTCGCCTGGGTCATCGGCGGCGCGATCGGCATCGCGCTGCCGCTGCGCGGCGGGCTCGCGTTCGCCGTCGCGGGGATCGCCATCGTCGGCCTGACGCTGGAGATGCTCCGCCACGGCAAGGTCAGCCGCGACCAGGTGAAGGCCCGCAAGCAGGGCCCGCCCGCGCCCGCCCCGCCGCGCGCGGACGCAAACCCACCGACGACCCCGCCGACGGAGCCCCGGCCGCGCGACTTCCCGCCGACCCGGTACCGGGGCGACGACAGCTACTGAGCTCGGGACTCAGGCCTCGACGTCGTCAGCGACGGCGCGGAGCACCGCGGCGACCTTCTTGGCCTCCGCGGGCGCCGGGCGCCGACCGCGGCGGTAGGAGTTCGAGACGCTGTCGAGCAGCTTGATCAGGTCCTCGAGGAGGATCGCGATCTCGTCGGGGTCCTTGCGCATGGCCTTGGCCACCGACGGCAGCGGGTCCAGGAGGCGCACGGACAGCGCCTGGTCACCCCGCCGCCCCTGGGCGATGCCGAACTCGACGCGCGTCCCCGGCTTGAGCGTCGCCACCCCCGCCGGGAGGGCGTCCTTGTGCACGAAGACGTCGGGGCCGCTGTCCTGCGCGAGAAAGCCGAAGCCCTTCTCGTTGTCGAACCACTTGACCTTGCCGGTGGGCACGCTGACCTCGCTGCTGGACCGAAAGCTGCTGGACCGAAACTGGAAAACGCCGAGGCTACCCGGGCGCCGAACTTCATGCGTCATGAGTTCCGGCGGGCATTTCTCACGACTCTCCGTGGTCGGCCGCCAAGCCGAACGTGCCCGCCGTTAGCCTGAATCGGTGGCCTGCCTCGCCGGCGGCTGGGCACATTCGGTAGGGACGACATGAGCGATCTGCGCTGCGGTGTGTTGCGTGCCGCCCTCGAAGAGCCCCTGCACGGTTCGGCGCCGACCAAACCCAGGGGCTGGCTCGTCATGGAACACCCCGGGCCGTGGCCGGCCAACGAGGACGACACCGACCTCGCGCCGGGCGTCGCGGAGTTCATGGCGCGCGCCCGCAAGCTCGCGGTCCGGCCCCAGCTGATCCGTCGCACGCGCGGGCGCCGGCGCAGCCCGCACCAGGTCTACCTGGGCTTCAGCGGCCCCCAGCCGTGGCTGCGCGGGGCGGAGGTCGGGGATTTGCGCGACCTGCTCGACCTCGACCTCGAGGCGATCGCCGCCGGGATCCACGGCGGCTTCGGGGCGCCGGTGCGCGAGCGGATCCTGCTGATCTGCGCGCACGGCCGGCACGACGCCTGCTGCGCCCACTCCGGCCGGCCGGCCGCCGACGCGCTGGCTCGCGACCTCGGCGACGCCATCTGGGAGACCACCCACCTCGGCGGGCACCGGTTCGCCGCCACGACCGTCACGCTCCCGGAGGCGACCTACCACGGGGCGCTGAACGCGGAGAACGCTCCGGCCGTCGGCCTCGCCTCGCTGCGGGGCGAGGTCGTGCTGCCCCACTACCGCGGGCGGGCCGGGCTCCCCGGCGCCGCGCAGTCCGCGGAGTGGTTCGCCCGCGCGGAGTTCGGCGTCCTCGACGTCGCCGCCGTCGCGCACCAGGGCGAGGTCAAGCTCGACGAGGACACCACCCGCGTCGACCTGCTCGTCGCCGGGCGGATGCTGGCGGTCACCGTTCAACGCCGCCTGGCCGCGTGCGCCCGGGCGCTGTCCTGCGACGCCGCCGAGGTCGAGCGGCCGGACCACCACGTGCTCGTCGCGATCGAGTCCCGCGCCGCCGCCTGACGCTCGGCCCCACGCTCAGCCCGTGTGGTGGTCCCGCACCAGGGCGTACCCGAGGTAGACCGCGCCGAGGACGCCGCAGATCTGCGGCAGGACCGCCAGGGTGTCGGCGAAGGAGTGCCCGGCCTCGGACAGGCGCGTCCCGGAGTTGTCGGACTCCTGGATCTGCGTCGCCTGCAGCCACGCCCAGAGCACGGCGAAGCCGAGTCCGGCGGCCGGCATCCCCGCGAGGACGCGGACCTTGTCGGAGATCTCCCAGTACCGGGACCGCATGACGAGCAGTGCGCCGAGCAGCCAGCCCAGGAAGGCGAACGGGAACACCGCGATCGCGAGGACGGCCAGGGCGGCGAGCTCCCATCCGAGTCGGCCCATCCCCGACAGCGGGGTGTCGCGGGCGACGGACTCGTCGGCCGCGATCGGCCGGATCCGCGGGGGCTCGCTGGTTTCGTCGGTCTCGTCGCGGAACATCGGGCGGAACATCGGGGTCGCCCGGCCGGTGTACGCGGACTGGGCCGACCGGTCCGCCTGGTTCGGCAGCCGCGGGACCGGCGGGACCGCGCCGAGGTCGAGCGTGGGGTAGTCGGTGTCGGGCTCGGGTTCCGGCTCGCGCTCGGGCTCCGGGGCCTTCGCGTGACCCGGGATCAGCTCGGCGGCGACGGTCTCGACCAGGTCCTCGGGGTCCCCGAGCTCGGCCAGTTGCGTCTCGGTGCCGCGCAGGTCCCACCGGGGCGGGGCGCCGACGCGGGCGCGGACCCGGCGGCCGATCTCCTCGACGACGACGACACTGTCGGCCGGCGCCAGCGCGTCGGCCGCCACGCGCCCGGCGCGGGCGAGGTAGTCCGCGACGAGTTCGTCGCCCGGCAACATGCCCACGACGACGATCATGGCCCTCCCGACCGCACGGAAACCGCATTGCCCCCCGCGAACCGCGCGCGTTCCGCGCCCGCCACCCGCGCGGCGTAACGTGGAGCGGATGAGCGCGGGGTACTCCACCGGCGTGCGCACGCTGGCCGACGAGCTGCGCGCGCGGGACGACGACGGGCTCGCCGCGCTGCTCGGCGCACGCCCGGACCTCGTCGCCCCGGTTCCCACCGACATGACCAACCTGGTCGCCCGTGCGACGACGCGAACCTCGGTCGCCCGGGCCCTCGACGCCCTCGACCGCTTCACGCTGCAGGTGCTCGACGGCGTCGCGCACCAGAGCGACCCGGGGACGCTCGACGCCCTCGAGCGACTCGTGCCCGCCCCGGCGGCCGCGGTGCGGACGGCCCTGGACGTCCTGCGCGAACGCGCCCTGGTGTGGGGCCCGGACGACGGCCTGCGGGTGGTCCGGACGGTCCGGGAACTCCTCGGCGCCGGCCCCGGCGGGACCGGCCCGCCGCTGGCCCAGGCCGCCGCGGGGTACCGCCCGTCGCGGCTGGCGCAGACCCTCGCCGACCTCGGGCTGCCCGGGGAGCCGGACCCGCCCGCGGCCCTCGCCGCCCTGACCCGGCACCTGTCGGACCCGGCGACGCTGGCGTCGTTGTTGGAGCAGGCCCCGGCGGGCGCCCGGCAGCTGCTCGCCGAGCTCGACGCCGGCGGCGGCGTGGGAGCGATCGGGCGCGCGGACCGTGACGTCACCGCCGCGACCGCCAACGGCCCGATCGAGTGGCTGCTCGCGCGCGGGATCCTGATCGCCCTCGACGCGGAGCGCGCCGTGCTGCCGGCGGAGGTGGCGGTCGCATTCCGGGGCGGGGCGCTGTACCCCGACCCGCAGCTGAACCCGCCTGAGCTGACGCCATCTCAGATCGGCGCGGAGGCGGCGGACCGTGGCGGCGCCGGGGCGGCCATGACGTTCGTGCGCCGCGTCGAGGACCTGCTCGACGAGTGGGCGCTCGACCCGCCCGTGGCGCTGCGGACCGGCGGCGGTGGCCTCGGGGTCCGAGACCTCAAGCATGTGCAGGCCGCCGTGGACGGCGATGCCTTCGCCGCGGCGCTGCTGGTCGAGACGGCCTTCGTCGCGGGTCTCGTGGCGACCGAGAGCTCCGGCACCTCGGAGATCTTCCTGCCGACGCCGGAGTTCGACCGGTGGCGTGCGTTCGGCACCGGCCGGCGCTGGGCCGCCCTCGCCGGGGCCTGGCTGGGCAGCAGCCGCGTCGTCGGGCTCGTCGGGTCGCGGCCGGACGGGAAGGACAAGTCGGTCGCGGCGCTCGGCCGCGAGCTGGACCGGGGCACCGCGCCGGAGATCCGGCTCGCCGTCCTCTCGGAGCTCGCGTCCCTGACGCCGGGTCAGACCACCGGCGCCGTCGACATTCTGGCTCGGCTGGCGTGGCTCCGGCCGCGGCGCGGCGGGGCCCTGCGTCCCGACCTGGTGCGGTGGACGCTGACGGAGGCCGAGATGCTCGGCGTCACCGGTCGCGGGGCGCTGACCTCATTCGGGCGCGCCCTGATCGCGGGCGAGGCCGAGGACGCCACGAACCGGCTCTCGGCCGAACTCCCCCAGCCGCTGGACCACGTGATGCTGCAGGCGGACCTGACCGCGATCGCACCCGGGCCGCTGGTGCGGTCGCTCGCGGCGGACCTCTCCCTCGTGGCCGACGTCGAGTCCACCGGTGGCGCGACGGTCTTCCGCTTCACCGACGCGTCGATCCGTCGCGCGCTCGACGCGGGCCGCAGCGCGGCGGATCTGCACGAGCTGTTCGCGCGAGCCTCCCGGACCCCGGTCCCGCAGCCGCTGACGTACCTCGTCGACGACGTCGCCCGCCGGCACGGCCGGATCCGCGTCGGGACCGCGGACGCGTACCTGCGCTGCGACGACGAGACCGTCGTCTCGGAGCTGGTCTCCGACCGGCGCGCGGCAAAGCTCGGGCTGCGCAAGCTCGCCCCGACCGTCGCGATCGCGTCGGTGGCCGTCGACACCGTGCTCTCGACGCTGCGGGAGCTCGGCTACGCCCCGGCGGCGGAGTCCGCGACGGGGGCGGTCGTGCTGCGGCGTGCCGACGCGCGGCGGACCGGCCCGCGGACGGCCCCGAAGCCGGTGCTGTCGGACCGCGCCGCCCCCACGCCCCAGCTGCGGGCGGCCGCCGTCCGCGCCCTGCGGGCCGGGGACCGCGCCGCCGCCGTCGGCGCCCGCCGATCCGCCGAGGAGGCCGAGCGCCCCTCGACGCTGACCGAGAAGCCGACCTCCACCAGCGCCCTGATCACCCGCCTCCGTTCCGCCGCCGACGCCCAGACCTCGCTCTGGCTCGGTTACGTCGGCGACGACGGCACCGCCACCGACCGGATCGTCGACCCCATCGCCGTCGAGGGCGGCGTCCTCAAGGCCTTCGACCACCGCCAGGCCCGGGTCCGCTCCTTCGCCCTCTCCCGCATCTCCGCCGTCGCCGACGCGTAAGCCCCCCGCCGGGCGCCACTTCTTCTGCGCGCCGCGCCTGTCCCGCGGCCGTCGAGCGCAACTTCTCCTGCGCGCCGCGCCTATCCCGGGCCAAGGATGGGCGCGCCACGCGGGAGTAGTTGGCCAGCCCCGCCCCTGTCAAGAAAGGGTGACACCCCTTACTGCGGAGTAAGGGGTGTCACCCTTTCTTCTCCACAGGTCGGGGTCAGGGCATCAGGCGGAAGCAGGCGCGGACCTCGGCGACGAAGGCTTTGGGGACCTCGAGGGACGGGAAGTGACCGCCCCGGGCGAGGTCGGTATTGAAGTAGCGGATGTCGGAGAAGCGCCGCTCGAGCCAGGGGCGCGGGGTCTTCACGACCTCGCGGGGGAAGAACGAGGCCCCCATGGGGACGCGGACCGGGTCGTGGCCGAGGTGGCGGGGGAAGTTCTCCCAGTAGATCCGGGCCGAGGAGACGCCGGCGCCAGGGAGCCAGTACAGCATCACGTTGTCGAGCAGGACGTCCCGCGAGATGACCGACTCCAAGTCTCCGCGGTTGTCGGTCCAGGCCCAGAACTTGTCGAGGATCCAGGTCAGCTGCGCGGCCGGGGAGTCGACGAGCCCGTAGCCGATCGTCTGCGGCCGGGTGCTCTGCTGCGCCGAGTACCCCTGGCCGCGGGCACGCCACTCCTCGGCGTCGGCGAGCCACTGCCGGTCGAGGTCGCTGAGCTCGGCGTCCGGGACGCTCGGAGCGCGCGGCAGGGTCATGTGGATGCCGGCGACGTGGTCGGGGTCGACGGCGCCGAGGTCACCGGTGACGAACGAGCCCCAGTCCCCGCCCTGGGCCCAGTAGCGGTCGTAGCCGAGCTCGGCCATCACCTGCGCCCACGCCCGCGCGATGCGCTGGACGGTCCATCCCGTCTCCGTCGGCTTGCCGCTGAACCCGAAGCCGGGCAGCGTCGGGCACACGACATGGAAGGCGTCCGCGGGGTCCGGCGGGTCGGTCAGCATCGGGATCACGTCGAGGAACTCGACGACCGACCCCGGCCACCCGTGGGTGATCACCAGCGGCCGGGCCTGCGCGTGCGGCGACCGGGCATGCAGGACGTGGATCTCGACGCCGTCGATCTCGACCAGGAACTGCGGGTGGACGTTGATCCGCTCCGCGACGCGGTTCATGTCGTAACCGTGGACCCAGTAGCTCGCGACGTCCTTCGCGTAGTCGAGCGGGACGCCCTGCGACCAGTCGTCCACGGGCTCCGGCGCCGCCCAGCGGGTCCGGAGCAGACGCTCGCGAAGGTCGTCGATCTCCTTCGGGTCGATCTCGACCCGGAACTCGGTGCCGATCATCCGCGGGACGTTACCGGCCCGCGATTCCGTCCCGGTCAGGCGGCGCCGGTCGCGAGGGGGAGGCGGGTGGTGGAGGTGACCCAGCCCTTGCCGGGTTCGAAGGTGGAGACCATCGAGGAGGTGACGGCCCCGTCCTCGTTGAGGAAGTCGATCCGCAGGTGACGGGCGAACGGCAGCGGGCGGTCGTAGACATACCGGACGGTGGCGGACATCGTTCCTCCTGCTGGTCGCGCTGCAGTTCGAGCGTTCGCAGCACAGACGCCGGAGCGGGGCCGAACGTTCACGCCCCGACACGATTCCCAGGGATCAAGCAGAATGGGTCGGATGACCGACGGCCCGCTGATCGTGCAGTCCGACAAGACCCTCCTGCTCGAGGTCGACCACGAGCAGGCGGAGGCCTGTCGGCGGGCGATCGCGCCCTTCGCCGAGCTGGAGCGCTCGCCCGAGCACGTCCACACCTACCGGCTCACGCCGCTGGGGCTGTGGAACGCCCGGGCGGCCGGGCACGACGCCGAGCAGGTCGTCGACACCCTGCTCACGTACTCGCGCTACGCCGTCCCGCACTCGCTGCTGGTCGACGTCGCGGAGACGATGGCCCGCTACGGCCGGCTGCGGCTGGAGAAGCACCCGGTCCACGGCCTGGTGCTCTCGACCACCGACCGCCCGGTGCTCGAAGAGGTGCTGCGGTCGAAGAAGGTCGCCCCCCTGGTCGGGGAGCGCATCGACCCCGACACCGTCGCCGTGCACCCGTCCGAGCGCGGGCACCTCAAGCAGGTCCTGCTCAAGGTCGGCTGGCCGGCGGAGGACTTCGCCGGGTACGTCGACGGCGAGGCGCACCCGATCTTCCTCGACGAGTCCGACTGGACGCTGCGGCCCTACCAGCGCGAGGCCGTGACCGGGTTCTGGCACGGGGGCTCCGGCGTGGTCGTCCTCCCCTGCGGCGCGGGCAAGACGCTCGTCGGCGCGGCGGCGATGGCCGAGGCGAAGGCGACGACCCTGATCCTCGTCACCAACACGGTCTCCGCGCACCAGTGGCGTACCGAGCTGCTCAAGCGCACGTCGCTGACCGAGAACGAGATCGGCGAGTACTCCGGACAGCGCAAGGAGATCCGGCCCGTCACGATCGCGACGTACCAGGTCCTGACGACCAAGCGGAAGGGCGTGTACGCGCACCTCGAGCTCTTCGACGCCCGCGACTGGGGCCTGATCGTCTACGACGAGGTGCACCTGCTGCCGGCGCCGATCTTCCGGCTGACGGCGGACCTGCAGGCCCGGCGTCGCCTCGGTCTGACGGCCACTCTGATCCGCGAGGACGGCCGCGAGGGCGACGTGTTCTCCCTGATCGGGCCGAAGCGGTACGACGCCCCGTGGAAGGACATCGAGTCCCAGGGCTACATCGCGCCGGCGGACTGCGTCGAGGTCCGCGTGACGCTGACCGACCACGAGCGGCTGCTCACCGCGACCGCCGAGGCGGAGGAGCGCTACAAGCTCGCCTCCACCGCGCGGTCGAAGGCACGGGTGGTCGAGGCGCTCGTCCAGCAGCACGCGGGCGAGCAGGTCCTCGTCATCGGCCAGTACCTCGACCAGCTCGACGACCTCGGCGCGCGCCTCGATGCCCCGGTCATCAAGGGCGAGACGACGGTCAA
Organism: Sporichthya polymorpha DSM 43042; assembly: GCF_000384115.1. NCBI lineage: Bacteria > Bacillati > Actinomycetota > Actinomycetes > Sporichthyales > Sporichthyaceae > Sporichthya > Sporichthya polymorpha. The sequence goes on along the minus strand of NZ_KB913029.1, from coordinate 2,273,215 downwards.
GGAGCGCGAGCGCCTGTTCGACCTGTTCCGCACCGGGGAGATTCACGTCCTCGTGGTGTCGAAGGTCGCGAACTTCTCCATCGACCTGCCCGAGGCCGCGGTCGCGATCCAGGTGTCCGGCACGTTCGGCTCCCGGCAGGAGGAGGCGCAGCGTCTCGGCCGCGTCCTGCGCCCCAAGAGCGACGGCCGGACCGCCCGGTTCTACGCGATCGTCTCCCGCGACACCGTCGACCAGGAGTTCGCCGCCCACCGCCAGCGCTTCCTCGCCGAGCAGGGCTACGCGTACCGGATCCTCGACGCCGAGGACGTTCTCGGCGGGGTCGAGGACCCCGGCACCGGCTGATCCCGTGGAGCTCGCCGAGCGCTGGGACGCATTGCTGCGCGAGTTCGGCGCGGCGGACGCGGCCGTCACCGGCGCGCAACTGCTCGGCCGGTGGGCCGAACCGCACCGGCGCTACCACGACCTCGCCCACCTCGCGGCGGTGCTCGACGGCGTCGACGCCCTCGCCGCGCACGCCGACGACGCGACGGCCGTCCGGCTCGCGGCCTGGTACCACGACGCGGTCTACGCCGGCGCGCCCGACGACGAGGAGCAGAGCGCGCGGCTCGCGGAGGCCGAGCTGTCCGCGCTCGGACTGCCGGCCGGACTGGTCGCCGAGGTCGGGCGCCTGGTGCGTCTGACGACCAGTCACGACCCCGCGCCGGGCGACCGGAACGGTGAGGTCCTCTGCGACGCGGACCTCGCGGTCCTCGCCGGGTCCCCGGCGGACTACCGCCGCTACACCGACGCGGTGCGGGCCGAGTACGCGCACGTCCCCGACGACGAGTTCCGCGCCGGCCGCGCCCGCATCCTGATCTCACTGCTCGCGATGCCCGCGCTGTTCCGCACCCCAGCGGGAAGGGATCGCTGGGAAGCGGACGCGCGAGCGAACGTCACCGCCGAACTAGCGGAGCTGACAGGGCGTCAGGACGCCTGACGCAGGTACGACGGCACCTTCGGGGTGCGCAGACCGACGGCCCGCAGGGCGCGCACGATGTCCCGGGGCGACACCGGCCGGGCCCCGGCGGCGACGATCCGGTCGTACCACTCGACCGGGACGTCGTAGTGGTCCCGGTCGAACGCCTCGGCCGGGATCCCCGCGACCGCGGCGAACGCGTGCAGCTCGTCCAGCGACGTGTCCGAGGCGACGTGCGACCACAGTCGCCCGTGCCCCGCCCAGGTCGGAGGATCGATCAGCATCGCCACGTCAGTCAGGTTATGCACCCCGCTCCCCCGGTGCCGCGGACTTGACGCTCACCACACCAACGGCGTACCCAGACCTCCGCAGCCCCGCCCGCGGCGCCCCTCGGGAGGCCGCGCACTCCGCTCATGCATGAGCAGAGTGTCGATTCGTGTCCGATTTGTCCCGATTCCATCGACCACCCGCTCATGCATGAGCAGCGTGCGGGGGGGTCGGGGGCGGGGAGGCGGGGAGAATCGGGGCGTGCGGACGACGGACGAGGCGCTCCTGGACGCCCGGGCGCGGGTGTTGGCGGACCTGACGGCGACGGGGGCGGCGACGGCCGATTCGGTGTCGGTCCTGGAGGAGAAGCTCGCCGAGCGCCGCTGGTGGGCCGACGAGTGGCCCGAGGGCACCGCCTACGTCGCCGGACAGGTCGCGCAGGACGTCCAGGACGCGCTGCTCGACTCCGGCATCGGCCGCTGGCCGCTGTGCCGGCGCTGCGCCCCCGACGAGGAGCCCCACGAGCTCCGGATCAGCCCCGAGCTCGGCCCCGACCCGGAGTGGGTCTGCGAGCAGTCCGGGACGCCGATCGCGCCGCTCGGCACCCTCCCGGCGACCTGACGACCCGACGACCCGACGACCTGACCGCTCAGCGGCCTAACCGCTCAGCGCGCCGAACGGGCCCCGGATCGCGAACACCGTCCCGGGGGTCTGCACGTTCGCGAACAGGAACTTCCGGTCGGAGCTGAAGTTCGGGCCGGTGAACTCGGAGTACTCGCCGCCGGAGCGGACCTCGTTGCGGGCGAGGAACATCCGCGACCCGTCCGCGGCGGCGGCGACCAGGTGCTGCGCGCCCGCGCCGTCCTCGGCCAGGATCACGCCCCCGAACGGGTTGGCGGTGATGTTGTCCGGGCCGTCGATGCGCTTGCGCGGAGCGAACCAGAGGACGAGCGAGATCGTGTTCCGCCGCGGGTCGAGGAACCACACCTGGCCCTCGTGCGCCGCGGCGCTGCCGTCCTCGACCGGCTTCGCGAACGACGCGACGAGGTACGCGCCGCCGCGACTCCACCAGGCGCCTTCGAGCTTGTGACTGCGGGTCACGGCTCCGCCCGTGCGGGAGCCGGCGTGCCGGAACTGCTTGCGCGTCGAGACCCGGGCGGCGTCCCGGTCGGGCACGTCGACCCACTCGAGCCGGTACGTGGTCCCCGGCCGGCGCGCGACCGCGAGGTCCCGCACGACGCGGCCGCGCCGGTCGAGCGCCCGCATCGCCTGGAGCCGGCCGGCCTCGTCGCCGAGCTTGCCCAGCACCCCGGACCCGAGGCCGCGGTACCGCCGCGGCGGCGTGAACCGGTAGACGAGACCGAAGGGGTCGTCCGCGTCCTCGGTCAGGTAGATCCGGCCGGTCGCCGGGTCGACCGCGCAGGCCTCGTGCGCGAACCGACCGAGCGCCTTGACCGGCCGCGGGTCCCGGTTCGCCGCCAGCCGGCGCGGGTCCACCTCGAAGACGTAGCCGTGGTCCTTGGTGCGCCCGTCCTCACCGGCGCGACCCTCGGACTCCTCGCACGTCAGCCACGTCCCCCACGGGGTCGGCCCGCCGGCGCAGTTGGTGTCGGTGCCGGCGAGCGAGACGTACTCCGCGACCCGGCGCCCCCGCTCGTCGACGTGAATGGCGGTCGTCCCGCCGTGGCACCCCGGGTCGTAGGTGAACCCGGGCACCGCCGGGACGAAGTGCTGCGTGTGCCGTTGGTTGACCTCGTGGTTCGTCACGAGGACGTGCCCGCCGCCCGGACGCCGAAAGCTCGCCGACCCGTCCTGGTAGCCGGGCGTCTTCTCGCCCGCCGCCGCGCCGGAGAGCTCGGTGACCCCGGCCTCCGCGACGATCCGGTACGAGAAGCCGCGCGGCAGCGACAGCCGCTTCCGCGGATCCGGGACGAGGCCGCCGAGCGCGGCCGGCGCAGCCGCCGCCGGGGCCGAGACCCCACCGGTCAGCGCGAGCCCGAGCCCGATGCCCGCGCCGCCGAGCAGGAAGGTCCGTCGCGTCGTCGGCAGCCCCTGCGGGCCGAGCAGCTCACCGACGTCCAGCCGCGCCGCGTCGCGCCAGCTGCCGTCGTCGGTCTCGACGAGGTCGAGGGATCCGGTGTCCACGTCCGCGACGGTACGTGCCGGACGTGAACGCGGGACGGACTACTCGGGAACGGATCGGTTCGCCTCGGCGGCGGTCTTGAGCTTGCCGAGCGTGGACGTCATGCCCTCGATCAGTTCCTTGTGCCGGTTGAGCGGGACGTCCAGGATCCGCGCCCACACCGGGATCTTCTCGACGGCGTAGGACTCGGTCACGCGCGTTCCGCCCGCCACCGGCTCGAAGGTGTACGTCCAGATCGTCCCCTCGACGCCGCCCTCCTCGGTGGCGAAGGAGAACTCGCGGCCCGGGTCGGCGGTACGCACCGTGCCGCGCCGCTTCCACTTGATCCGCTTGCCGGGCCCGGTCATGTTGTGGCCGAGGAAACGGGCGCCCACGGCGGGACCGGTCGCCCCCTCGATCCAGTCGAGCCGTTCCTGCTCCGGGCTCCACTCCGGCATCCGCGGCAGGTCCGCGACCATCGCGTAGAGCTCCTCGGGCGAGGCGGCGATATCCGTCGAGACGCTGTCCGTCGTGAGCCACCAACGCTGGTTCCTCGGTGCCATCTCCGGCCTCCCTGCGTGTGGTGATAGCGAGAAGCTACGGCTATTAGCTCTAGCTGTCAACAGGTGCTCTTGCTAGTCTCACGCGGGTGTCCGTACCGCAGATCCGCCCCGACCGTCGCGCGCTGCGCCGGCAGCAGACGATCGCCGAGATCCTCGACATCGCGGTCGACGTGATGACCGTCGAGGGCGTCAACGGATTGAGCATCGCCGAGATCGCGCGCCGCCTGGGCGTGCAGCCACCCTCGCTCTACAAGTACTTCCCGTCGCTGCTGGCGGTCTACGACGCCCTCTTCGAGCGCGGCATGCGCGAACACCTGGAGGTGCTGCGGGCCGCGATGGCGGACGCCGAGCCCGGCCTGGAGGCCCTGATCACCGGGCTGGAGGCGAGCGGTCGCTGGTGCCTGGAGAACCGCGCCCTCGCCCAGATGCTGTTCTGGCGCCCGATCCCCGGCTTCGAGCCCTCCCCCGAGGCGTTCGCGGCGAGCGTCGACATGGTCGAGCTCCAACGCGCCGCGCTGGCCGAGGCCGTCCGCCGCGGCGAGCTCGGCCCCTCCGCCGACGACGAGGACGCCGTGTTCGTCATCTCCGTCTTCATCTCCGGCGTCCTCACGATGGCCATCGCCAACGAACCCGACGTCCGCTGGGGCGAGGGCCGCTTCACTCCCCACTTCCGCCGGCTGATGCGCACGCTGCCGACGCTGTTCCCGGTCGGGGACGACGGGCGGGCGCCGGCGCTCGGCCCCTGACGTCGGGAACGTCGATCGACGGCCGCGCGTCCCGGCCGCCCGGGCCCACCTGCACCCCGTGCGCAGATCAGCCCCGCTCCCGCGCCCCTCTTCGGGGCTCAGCTGCACCCCGTGCGCAGATCAGCACCGACGCGCGCGACGACCGCACCGCGACAGCGCGCGCATGCGCCCTGGGAGAGGTCCATGCTGGAGCATCACGCGCACTCACGGAGGCAGGACGCGAGATACGACGAAGGACGGAGAGTCCGAGATGGTGAAGACCCGGTTCACCGAGATGTTCGAGCTCGACCACCCGATCATGTCGGCGCCGATGGCGCTGCACAGCGGAGGATCGCTGGCCGCCGCGGTGTCGGCGGCCGGGGGGCTGGGGTCATTCGGCGGGATCCATCCCGCGCGGGGGCCGGAGTGGATCGAGGCGGAGATCCTCCGGATCCACGGGAAGACGGACCGGCCGTTCGGGGTGGGGTTCATCACCGCGTTCCTCCCGATGTTCGGGGTGCTGCTCGACGCGACGCTCGCCGCCCGCCCGCAGGTGGTCGCGTTCTCCTTCGGCGACCCCGCGCCCTACGTCGCGCAGGCGAAGGATGTCGGCGCCACGGTGATGTGCCAGGTCCAGAACCTGACGGACGCTCAGATCGCCGTCGACGCCGGCGCCGACATCCTCGTCGCGCAGGGGACGGAGGCCGGCGGCCACACCGGCACCCGCGGGCTCCTCCCGCTGCTCGGCGCGGTCCTCGACCGCTACCCCGATCTCCCGGTCCTCGCCGCGGGCGGCATCTCCGACGGCCGCAGCCTCGCCGCCGTCCTCGCCGCGGGCGCGGACGGCGCGTGGGTCGGAACGGCGTTCCTCGCCACCGACGAGGCCGTCGAGGTGCACGACATCCACAAGCAGCTCATCGTCGCCAGCGACGGCGACGACACGGTCTGGACGCGGGTGTACGACATCGCGTCGGGGCTGCCGTGGCCCGAGGGCGTCGGGGAGCGGGTGCGGCGCAACGCCCACGTCGACCGCTGGACCGGCCGGGAGTCCGAGCTTCAGCCCGTGCCGCGGCCCGAAGGTGCACCGGTCGAGAACCCGTTCGCGAAGCCGCCGGACCCGGCGACCGACGCGGTCCTCTACGGCCAGGGCGCCCACGCGGTCACCGCCGTACGGCCCGCGGCCGAGGTGCTGCGCTCGATCTCCGGCGACGCCGAGGCGCTGCTGCGCGACCGCGGCCGGGCCCTCCTGGGCTGAGAACGGCCGAAGGCCCCGGCGGGGATTCCCGCCGGGGCCTTCGGATGAGTTAATGCTGGTCGTGCTGGTGGCGCGAGGAGCTGGACTCAGAAGTCCATGCCGCCCATGCCACCCATGCCACCGGCGGCAGCCGCGGCGGCGTTCTCCTTCTCCGGCTTGTCGGCGATGACGGCCTCGGTGGTGAGGAAGAGGCCGGCGATCGACGCGGCGTTCTGCAGCGCGGAGCGGGTGACCTTGGCCGGGTCGATGATCCCGGCGGCGATCAGGTCGACGTACTCGCCGGTCGCGGCGTTGAGGCCGTGGCCGATCTCGAGGTTGCTGACCTTCTCCGCCACGACGCCGCCCTCAAGGCCGGCGTTCACGGCGATCTGCTTCAGCGGAGCCGAGAGCGCAACCTTGACGATGTTGGCGCCCGTGGCCTCGTCGCCCTCGAGGTCAAGCTTCTCGAACGCGGTCTTGCCGGCCTGGAGCAGGGCCACGCCACCACCGGCGACGATGCCCTCCTCGACGGCCGCCTTCGCGTTGCGAACGGCGTCCTCGATGCGGTGCTTGCGCTCCTTGAGCTCGACCTCGGTCGCAGCGCCGGCCTTGATGACCGCAACACCGCCGGCCAGCTTGGCCAGGCGCTCCTGCAGCTTCTCGCGGTCGTAGTCGCTGTCCGAGCGCTCGATCTCGGCGCGGATCTGGTTGACGCGACCCGCGATCTGGTCGGCGTCGCCGGCACCCTCGACGATCGTCGTCTCGTCCTTGGTGACGACGACCTTGCGAGCGCGGCCGAGCAGGTCCAGGCCGGCGGTCTCGAGCTTGAGGCCGACGGTCTCGCTGATGACCTGACCACCCGTCAGGGTGGCGATGTCCTGGAGCATGGCCTTGCGGCGGTCGCCGAAGCCCGGGGCCTTGACGGCGACGGACTTGAACGTGCCCCGGACCTTGTTCACGACGAGGGTCGCGAGGGCCTCACCCTCGACGTCCTCGGCGATGATCGCCAGCGGCTTGCCGGACTGCATGACCTTCTCCAGCAGCGGGAGCAGGTCCTTCACCGAGCTGATCTTGGACTCGACGAGGAGGACGTACGGGTCCTCGAGGACCGCCTCCATGCGCTCCGGGTCGGTCCAGAAGTACGGGCTGATGTAGCCCTTGTCGAAGCGCATGCCCTCGGTGAGCTCGAGCTCAAGGCCGAAGGTGTTGCTCTCCTCGACGGTGATGACGCCTTCCTTGCCGACCTTGTCCATCGCCTCGGCGATCATCTCGCCGATGGTGTTGTCGGCCGCCGAGATGGAGGCGGTAGCAGCGATCTGCTCCTTGGTCTCCACCGGCTTGGCGATGTTGATGAGCTCTTCGCTGACGCGCTCGACAGCGGCCTCGATGCCCTTCTTCAGGGACATCGGGTTCGCGCCGGCGGCGACGTTGCGCAGACCCTCGCGCACGAGCGCCTGGGCCAGCACGGTCGCCGTGGTGGTGCCGTCACCAGCAACGTCGTCGGTCTTCTTCGCGACCTCCTTGACGAGCTCGGCGCCGATCTTCTCCCACGGGTCCTCGAGGTCGATCTCCTTGGCGATGGAGACACCGTCGTTGGTGATCGTCGGCGCTCCCCACTTCTTCTCGAGGACGACGTTGCGGCCCTTGGGGCCCAGCGTCACCTTGACGGCGTCCGCGAGGGCGTTCATGCCGCGCTCGAGACCGCGCCGCGCCTCCTCGTCGAAGGCGATGATCTTGGCCATGCTGTTGGGTCCTCCCAGATGGGGTGGATGCAGAGCCGGGCGGTGCCCGCGACGGACGACCGGAGCGCCGGCGACCCCTTTCGCGCCGGACCCTCCGGCCTCACCGGCCGGTCTGTGGTGCTGTCACTCTCATGACACGAGTGCTAGCCCCATGATTAGCACTCGCCACCCGAGAGTGCAAGCTTGGGATCCGGGCTCAGCCTCCCGGAGCGAGACACCAAGATCAACGCGGGTCTAGGCTCCGGCCGTGGCCACGACCGAGGTCACCCCAGCGCGGACATCGGCGGCCTGGATCGGAGCCGGTGCGATCGGCGCGCTGCTCGTCCTGGGCGGCATCCTCCCCGGCTACGCCGCCGTCCTGCATTCCGGCGGTCGGAGCCCGGACCACACCCTGCTCGGGAGCGGGGCCTGGCCCTACTTTCTCGCGCTGGCCCTGGCGCTCGCCGGCCTCACCGCCGCCGCGGCGGTGCACGGGCGCGGACCCGCCTGGGCGACGCCGGCCTTGCTCACCGCGACCGGCGTCCCTGCGTTCGCCCTCGTCACCGAGCTCGCCGACCCGCCCGAGGCCTACCGGCCGTACTCGGCGGCCGCCGACTTCGACGACATCCGCGACATCGACGTCGGCCCGGGCGGCTGGATCACCTTCGCGACGCTGCTGTGCCTCGCCGTCGCGGCGGCGGTGTGGCGGCCGGGATCGGGGCGATCACTCGCCGCCGGTTCCTCAGCGGAGTCGTGCTGATCGCCGCGGCCGCTGTCGCCCTGACCGGGCTCCTGCTCGTCGGGCTCGAGCTGAGCGGCCCCTGCCTCGCCTGACGGCGGGCTCAGGCCCGGGTCGCGGTCACCGTGAGGTACTCCCACTGCATGCCGGGGCCGACTGAGGTCGCGAGGTGCCGCGACGCGAGTTCAACCAGGGCGGCGTCGAGGGCCGCAATGCGGTCCGGGTGCTCGGCGTTGGCCTTGTAGACCGCGATCGTCGGGCCGTAGCAGGCCTTGAAGTACTCGCGGAAGCTCACCGCGTCGCGGAACCGGGTGACGTCGAGGTGCTCGCGGTGGGCCTCGACGCCGGTGACCCGGTCGCCGAACAGCGCGCGGACGTGGGCCTCGTCGCCCCACAGCGGGGCCGGGGAGGCCCCGGGCGGGGGCGGGGCGAACGGCTTCATCGCCGCGAACATCTCGCCGATGAAACCGGTCGGGGTCCAGGACAGGACGCCGATCCGCCCGCCGGGGCGCACGACGCGGAGCAGCTCGTCGGCCGCCTGCTGATGGTGCGGCGCGAACATGACGCCGACGCAGGAGATCGCGGCGTCGAACTCGCCGGTCGCGAACGGCAGGTGCTCCGCGTCGGCCTCGACCCACGCGAGCTCCACGCCCGCGGCCCGGGCGGCGATGCGGCCGGCGTCGAACAGTTCGGGCGTCAGGTCGGAGGCGGTGACCGACGCCCCGGCCAGCGCCGCCGGGATCGAGGCGTTGCCGCTGCCCGCGGCGACGTCGAGCACGCGGGTGCCCGCCGTGATGCCGGTGCGGCGGACGAGGGCCGCACCGAGGGAGGGGATGACCTCCGCCGCGACGGCGGCATAGTCGCCGGAGGCCCACAGGGCCCGGTGCTTGGCCTTGAGCGCGGCGTCCGCCGCCGCGGCGTCGGCCGGTGTCTGGCTCGGGAGCGTTGCAGTCATGGTGGTGGTGTCCTCTGGGGTGGTCGCGTCTTTTACTGATCGCGTCTGGCGGTGAACGGGCCCTACGCTCACGCCACCGGCTTGCACCCGCGTTGCAATCGACTGACACCCTGACCCGTCGGAGGAACGGCGCATGTTCTTCCGCGTGCTCGGCCCGCTCGACCTGCTGATGGATGGTCAGGTCGTCGGCGTCGGGGGCCCGAAGCCGCGCGCGTTGATCACGGCGCTGCTGCTGCGCCGCGGGACGGTCGTCCCCACGGACGCCCTGGCCGACGCCGTCTGGGGCGACGAAGTCCCGCCCGGGGCCGCGAGCGCGCTGCGGGCGCACGTCTCGCGCATCCGCGGCGTGCTCGACGACGCGAGCCGGCTGGACTTCCGCGCCGGCGGCTACGTGCTGTGCGTCGAGGAGGGCGAGTACGACGTGGCCGAGGCCGAACGGGTGATCGCGGCGGCCCGGACGGCCGAACCCGCCGACGCGCTGGAGCTCTACGACCGCGCGCTCGCCCTGTGGCGGGGCGACGCCCTCGCCGAGTTCGCCGACCGCGACTTCGCCGAGGCCGAGGCGGCGCGGCTCGCCGAACTGCGCCGGACGGCCGAGGAGGAGCGGGTCGACGCCCTGCTCGCGCTCGGCCGCGGGTCCGAGGCCGTCGCCGATCTGGAGGCGACCGTCCGGCGCTTCCCGAACCGGGAACGACCCGCGGTGCAGCTGATGCAGGCGCTCTACGCGGCCGGCCGGCAGTCCGACGCCCTCGCCGCCTTCCACGCGCTGCGCGAACGGCTCGACGAGGAGATGGGCGTCGAGCCCTCCGAACCCGCGCGGTCGCTGTACCTGCGGATCCTGGAGCAGGACCCCGCACTGACCCCGGCCCGCCCGGCCCCGGGAAACCTCCCTCGCCGGGCGACCTCGTTCATCGGCCGCGGTGCCGAGGTCGAGGCCGTCCGGGAGGCGCTGGCCAAGGCGCCGTTGGTGACCATCACCGGGCCCGGGGGCGTCGGCAAGTCGCGCCTGGCGTTGCAGGCGGCCGCCCGGGACCGCGACGCCGCGCCCGACGGGGTCTGGCTGTGCGAACTCGCGCCGCTCTCCGACGGCAGCCCGATCGGGCACGCCGTAGCCGCCGCGCTCGGGATCCGGCAGCGCGCCGGGCTCAGCATCGAGGAGCGGGTCGTCGAGTATCTGAGCACCCGTCGGTTACTGCTGATCCTCGACAACTGCGAGCACGTCCTGGACTCCGCCGCCGCCCTCGCGGCCCGGCTCCTGGCCCACTGCCCCGACGTCTCCGTCCTCGCGACGAGCCGCGAACGCCTCGGCGTCGACGGCGAGCAGGTCTGGCCCGTCCCCGCCCTGTCGGCGGCGGACGCCGCCGAGCTGTTCGCCCACCGGGCCCGGGCGCAGCGACCGGACTTCCCCGCCGACGACCCGGACGTCGCCGCCGCGGTGACGGGGATCTGCGGGCGCCTCGACGGGCTTCCGCTCGCGATCGAGCTCGCGGCCGCCCGGACCGGCGCGATGAGCGCGGTGGAGATCGCCGAGCGACTCGACGCCGGCGGTCTGCTCTCGGGCGGCCCACGGGCCGCCGAACCGCGCCACCGCAGCCTCGACGCGGCGATCGGCTGGTCCTACGACCTGCTCGCCCCGCCCGAGCGTGACCTGTTCCGGCGGCTCTCGGTGTTCGCGGGCGGCTTCGACCTCGAGGCCGCGCACGGCGTCTGCGGCCAGCCCGGCGGCTCGGACCTTCACACGCTCGACGCCCTGACCGCGCTCGTGGACCGGTCGATGGTCGTCACCAACGGCGCCACGCGGCGGACGCGCTACCGCGTCCTGGAGACCCTGCGCGCGTTCGGGCGCGACCGAATCCGAGAGGACGGCGCCGCCGCCGACCTCGCCCGCCGGCACGCCGAGTACTACGCCGACCTCGCGAACCGTGCCGCGCGCGGCGCGCACGGTCCGGCCGAGCGGGAGTGGATCGAGCGCGTCCTGCCCGACTCGGACAACTTCCGCGTCGCGTTCGGGTACGCCGAGCGGACCGGGGACGCCGACCTCGCGCTGCGCATCGTCGCCGCGACGCCGGAGGTCCTCCACGTCCGCGTCGGCTTCGAGTCCGGCGAGTGGGCCGAGCGCGCACTGAGCTTCGCCGACCCCGCCCACCCGCTCTACGTCGTCGCCGTCGGCGCCGCCGCCCGCGCGGCCTGGAACAAGGGCGCGCTCGGGCGGGCGCGGGCCCCGGCCGGACTGGCCGAGGACCGCGTCCCCGCGCCGGGCACCGCCCGCGTCGCGTACGCCGTCGACGTGCGGGCCGACGTCGCGCTCGTCGAGGGCGACGCCGAGTTCGCCCGCCGGCACTACGAGGCCGAGTGCGCCCGGGCTCGGGAGACGGGTGAGCCCGTCCGCCTGGTGTGGACGCTGTACTACCTGGCGGTGTGTTCCGCCGTGCTCCGGAACCCGGAGGCCGGGCGCGTGGCGGCCGAGGAGAGCGTCGAGGTCGCCGAGCGGTGCGGGAACCCGACCGCCCGATCGATGGGCCAGTACGCCCTCGGGCTCGTGCAGAAGAAGTCGGAGCCGCAACTCGCCCTGGCCCGGTTCGACGAGGCCGCGCGTCTCGCCGCGGAGGTGCACAACTTCTGGTGGGAGGGCATCGCCCTGATGGAGGCCGCCGCCACCCGCGGGGTGCACGGCGACCCGGCCGCGGCGGCCCGGGCCTTCCTCGCCGTGCTCGACCACTGGGACCGCGTCGGCGACTGGACCCAGCAGTGGCTCAACCTGCGCTACGTCGCGCGCTTACTGGCCCGGATCGGGGCGGACGAGGCGGCCGGCACCGTCCACCGGGCGCTGGTCGCCGCCGGGAGGCCGTCACCGCTGACCGGCCGACCGGACGGGGACGGGCCCGTTCCCACCGGACCCCAGGCCGTCGCGTTCGCCCGGTCGGTGCTGGCGCGCGCCGCCGGGTGAGGGACCCTCATCTGGCAGGGAGTCAGGCTTCGACGTTCGGGGACGCCTCGCGCTTGGTCTCGCCGACTTTGAAGTAGTCCCCGCCCTTGCGCTTGGTGTCGTCGGTGCCCCAGTCGAGCTGACGGTCCAGCTTCGCCAGGCGTGGGATGTGCTTCGAGCAGTGGATGTACGCCTCGTGGACGTGCACCGCGACCCAGCGCTCCGGCCGGCGGCCGCCCTGACGGGTCAGCATCTCCAGCAGCGGGACCGTCACGCGCTCGTCGGCGAGGAGGTCCTCATGCTCGAGGATCGTGGCGGCACCGTTGACGTGAAGCCCGATCAGATCGTCGAAGAAGTCGACGAACATCAGCCCGACGTGGGCGTTCTCGGTGATGTTGCCGAGGCTGGCGTAGACGCCGTTGCCGCGCAGTTCGGGGTAGACGAGCGTCCGCTCGTCGAGCGCGACGACGAAGCCGGGCTCACCGGCCCGGAACGAGGAGTCGCACTCACCGCGGGCGTCGGCGGTGGCGAGAAAGACCATCTCCTGGCGCGCGATGAACTCGCGCATGGCCTCGTTGAGGTGGTCGAGCATCTGACGGTCGTAGAACGTGCGGGCCCGATCGACCGCGTCCCAGCGCTCCTGGGCTGCGTGCTCGCCGTCGGAGCCGGGCAGACTTGAGTCGTCCGTGGACATCTGGACACCGTACAGACGACCGGCGGACCTCCGGGACGAATCCCGGCCTTACAGGTTCGATCTAGGCGATGGCGCGAACCGCGTCCGCCTGGGGGCCCTTGGCGCCCTGGGCGATCTCGAACTCGACCCGCTGGCCCTCGTCGAGGGAGCGGTAACCATCAGCCTGAATTGCCGAGTAGTGCACGAACACGTCCGCGCCACCGTCGACCGCGATGAAGCCGTAACCCTTCTCCGCGTTGAACCATTTGACGGTGCCTTGAGGCATCGGTCTCTCCTGGTGCCGAGCTGAACTTGATGTGACGCCGCTGACATTAGCGTTCAGCACAAGCCCAGAACAGAGGTTTCGCACGCGAGAGTGAGCCCGCTTCGGACGCCCGGAGCCGCCCGCGACCCCGCGTCAGATCCCGGCGGAGCGGTACGACGCCATCGTCGGCTTGATGGTGGCGGTCGGCCCGACGTGGGCGGCGATCGCGTCGAGCGTCTTGAGCCCGTCACCGGTGTTGAACACGACGGTCTCGACGTCCGGATCGAGCTGGCCGGTCGCGAGGAGCTTGCGCAGCGTCGCGATCGTGACACCGCCCGCAGTCTCGCCGAAGATGCCCTCGGTCCGGGCGAGGAGCTTCATGCCCTCGACGACCTCGTCGTCGGAGACGTCCTCGACCGTGCCACCGGTGCGCCGGCAGACGTCGAGCACGTACGGACCGTCGGCCGGATTGCCGATCGCGAGCGACTTGGCGATGGTGTCGGGCCGGACCGGGGCGACGAAGTCGCGGCCGTCCTTGAACGCCACCGAGACCGGGGAGCACCCGGTCGCCTGGGCGCCGAAGATCTTGTACGGCGTCTCCTCGACCAAGCCGAGCTTCGCGAACTCGGTGTAGGCCTTGTCGACCTTCGTCAGCTGCGAGCCGGACGCGATCGGGATGACCGTCTGCGGCGGGATGCGCCAGCCGAGCTGCTCGGCGACCTCGTACCCGAGCGTCTTCGAACCCTCGGCGTAGTACGGGCGGACGTTGACGTTCACGAACGCCCAGTCCTCCTCCTCGCCGGCGAGTTCGGAGGCGAGGCGGTTGACGTCGTCGTAGTTGCCCTCGACGGCGAGCAGCGTGCCCGCGTAGACGGCGGTCGTGAGGATCTTCTGCTGCTCGAGGTCGGCCGGGATCATCACGACCGACTTGATGCCGGCGCGGGCGGCGGCCGCGGCAACGGCGTTGGCCAGGTTGCCGGTCGACGGGCAGGCGAGGACGGTGAAGCCGAGCTCGCGGGCCGCGGCCAGCGCGACGGCGACGACGCGGTCCTTGAACGAGTGCGTCGGGTTGCCGGAGTCGTCCTTCACCCACAGCCGCTTCATGCCGAGCTCGGCGGCGAGGTTGTCGGCGCGGATCAGCTTCGTCCAGCCCGGGTCGAGCGTCTTGGTCTCGGCGACGTGGGACGGGACCGGGAGCAGGTCCTTGTAGCGCCAGATGTTGGTGGGGCCGGCCTCGATGGTGGCGCGCGTGATCGTCGGGAAGTCGTACGCGACCTCGAGCGGGCCGAAACACTCGCCGCAGGCGTAGAGGGGGCCGATCTCGTAGGCGGAGCCGCATTCGCGACAGCTCAGGCCGGTGGCACTGCCCAGGAGACGGGGGGCCGGGGGTGCAGACGTCATGGCTAGGGAGTTCCTCTCCTCATCTTCCCCGGCGGCGGATTCACGACCGGGACGGAGTTGGCACCGTCTCCCGCGCACCGGATCCGAACGGATCGCGGCGGAGTTAGCGGGTGGTTGCCGGGGCTTCACCGAGCCGTATCTCTCAGCCCCTCTGGATGAGCGTGTTCAGTTGTGGTGTTCATCGTAGACGAAGATGGAGAGTGCCCTGTCGGGTAGACGGCCCGGCAGGACGGAGCGCGAGCGGCGAGGAGCGGCGTGCAGGCCCAGGTCAGGGAGTGGTTCGAGCGCCGCACCAGCGGGCTCGCGGACTGGTCACCGACGCAGGTGCTGGCCGCGAAAAATGCGGCGGACGTCACGGTGAGCGTCGTCCTCCCCGCGCTCAACGAGGAGGCGACGGTCGGCGCGATCGTCGAGGCGATCGGCCGCGAACTCGTCGAGCGGACCCCGCTGGTCGACGAGCTGCTGGTGATCGACTCCGGCAGCACCGACCGCACCGCGGAGCGGGCCTTCGCCGCCGGGGCGCGCGTCGTCCCCCGCGACGACGTCCTGCCGCGGATCCCGTCCGTCCCGGGCAAGGGCGAGGTGCTCTGGCGGTCACTGCTCGTGAGCACCGGCGACCTCGTCGTGTTCGTCGACGCGGACCTCGAGCGGTTCCGGCCCGAGATCGTCGTCGGGCTGCTCGGACCGCTGCTCGCGGACCCGGACGTCGCGCTCGTCAAGGGCCTCTACGACCGGCCGCTGACCAACGGCGGCTCGGTGCTGCCCGCCGGTGGGGGACGCGTCACCGAACTCGTCGCGCGGCCGCTGCTGAACCTGCACTGGCCGGAGCTCGCGGGCGTCGTCCAGCCGCTCGCGGGCGAGTACGCCGCCCGCCGCGAGCTGCTCGAACAGCTGCCGTTCCCGTGCGGCTACGGCGTCGAGATCGCGCTGCTCGTCGACACCCTCGCGCTGCGCGGGCTCGACGCGATCGCGCAGGTCGACCTCGGCAGCCGGCACCACCGGCACCAGGACGACGCCGCGCTCGGGCGCATGGCCGCGCAGATCTGGCAGGCGGCGTCCGCGCGGTTCGGGCGATCGGTCCCCGGCCGGGCGCACCCCGCGCCGCCGGCGACGCTGACGCAGTTCACGCGCATCGACGGCGAGATCGAGGTCGCGACCCACGACGTGACCGGGCGCGAACGGCCGCCGGTGATGACGTTGCCCGAGTACCGCGCGCACCGCGCCGTCCTGGACGCGAGGACCCGTACGGCGTGAGCATTCGGATCGTCTACAGCGACCTGGACGGCACGATGGTCGGGGCGCGGGGTTGCTTCCTGCGACGCGCGGACCTGGAGCCGACCCTCGAACCCGCGGCGGCGCTGCACGACCTGCTGCGCGCGGACGTCACGCTCGTGCTGGTGTCGGGGCGGACGCGCCTGCAGCTCTCCGAGGCCGCGCGCATCTTCGGCGCGGACGGGTTCGTCGGCGAGCTCGGCGCCGTCATCGGCTGGCGCTACGGCATCGAGCACGAGGTCCTCCGCGGCGCCATGCCGCCCGAGTTCGACGGCAATCTCTACGACGTCGTCATGGAGATCGGGCTGGTCGAGGAGATCGCGGCGGCCTTCCCCGGCCAGCTCGAGCTCTACGACCCCTGGCACCTCGGCCACGAGGCGGACGTGATGCTCCGTGGCCGCGCCGACGTCGCCGAGGTCGAGAAGTGGCTCGCCGAGCGGGACCTGCCGTGGCTGCGGCTGCACGACAACGGCCGGCTCCCCGCCGCCGCCGGCCTGACCCCCGACGGCCACCAGCTGCACGTCTACCACCTGATGGCCGACGGCATCACCAAGGGAACCGGCATCGCCGCCGACCTCGCCCGTCGCGGTCTGACGCCGGATCAGGCGATCGCGATCGGCGACTCCCGCAGCGACCTCGAGATGGCCCCGTTCGTCCGGCGGTTCTTCCTCACCGCGAACGGCGCCCATGTCGTCGAGCACGGCGTCCCCGACAACCTGACGGTCTGTCAGGGCGAGAACGGCCTCGGCTGGGTCGAGGCCGTCCGCTGGGCCCTCGACTCCTGACCCACCCGCACCGACCCCAACGGCCCCAACGACCCCACTCGTTTCACCAGGGGTGACACCCCTTCTTTTCCACCGGCCGACGTCCAGAAAGGGTGAC
This sequence comes from Sporichthya polymorpha DSM 43042, assembly GCF_000384115.1. NCBI lineage: Bacteria > Bacillati > Actinomycetota > Actinomycetes > Sporichthyales > Sporichthyaceae > Sporichthya > Sporichthya polymorpha. The sequence goes on along the minus strand of NZ_KB913029.1, from coordinate 2,256,514 downwards.
ACCCCTTACTGCGCAGTAAGGGGTGTCACCCTTTCTTTTCCACAGGCGGGGTCAGGCGGGCGGGGCGAAGGCGTCGGCGGTGGCCTGGGCGGAGCGGGTGGCGACCTCGGCAGGGGCGCCGGCGGCCTGATGGGCCTCGCCCCAGGACGTCGCGGCGCCGCGGATGAAGTCGCGGCCCTCGGGGTGGGCCAGAAAGGCGGCGGCGGTGTCCTCGCCGCGCTCCCCGCCTTCGAGGTGCCAGGCGAGGCCGAGCAGCGAGAGGTCCCAACCGACGCCGGTCGCGCCGGGACCGTAGGTCACCCAGTGCTCGTCCCGGACGTGCCGGTGGCGCAGCCGGAGCTCGCAGCGGTCGCCGGCGACCGGCGCGAGGTCGACGGTGACCCAGCTGGTCGTGTCGCCGAACTCCCAGTCGAGTGCGAGGCGCGCGGGCGGGTCGCACTCGGTGATCGCGCCCGAGGCATTGCCCTCGATCGCGTAGCGCCCACCGCGACGCAGGTCCCCGCTCACCTTGGCGAACCACCGGACGATCCGCTCGGGGTTGGTGATCGCCTCCCAGACGTCCGCGGGATCGGCGTCGTAGGTGCGCGTGAGTTCGACGACGTAAACGTCTCCCTCCTGCCCGGGCCCGGCGTGGTCGCCCTCCCGCTCGACGCGGCGCGCGACGGTGTTCAGCTCGGCGATCAGGTCCTTCACGATGTCTCCTCCGGGGTCGTGCGACGTTGGCGACGGCCGCGAGCCAGCTCGGTGCCGAGGGCGTCCAGGCGCTGTTCCCACTTGGCGCGCAGGCGTCCGAGCCAGGCCTCGACGTCCCGGAGCCCGGCGTCCTGCAGCGCGTACAACCGCCGCGTCCCCTCGGGCCGGACGACCGCGAACCCGCTCTCACGCAGGATCCGCAGCTGCCGCGACACCGCGGGCTGCGTCAACCCGAACTCCGCGGCGATCACCGCGACGACCTCCCCGGCCGTCCGCTCCCCGCCGGCGAGCAGCTCCAGGATCCGTCGCCGCACCGGGTCCCCGAGCACGTCGAACGCTTCCATGGCGCTACTATATGAGCTGCTCGTTATATAAACCAGAAATCATCAGGCGGGGCCGAAGGACTCGGGGCCGATGCCCCCGGGGCCGCGGGGGGTGCGGCGCCGCTCGAAGCCCTGGCGGCGGTTGGGCATGGGCTGTTCCTCGTCGGGGGCGTCGCCGGCATGGGCGACGACGGTGACGCGGACGCCGTTGAAGACCGCATTGCCGGTGAGCGGGTCGATGTCGGCGTCGTCGGTCAGGAGATTGACGTTGACGCCCGGCCGCTCGGCCGCGACGGTCATGCGGGCCTGAGGCTCGTCGTGGCCCCAGCCGTGCGGCAGGGAGACGACGCCGGGAAGGACCTCGTCGGTGATCTCGACGCTGGCGACGAGGCGGCCCGCGGCGGAGGTCACGAGCGCGCGGCCGCCGTTGCGCAGGCCCAGACGGTAAGCGTCCTCCTCGTTGACCTGCAACGTGCACCGCCGCGGCCCGGTGACCATCGCCGAGAGGTTGTGCAGCCACGAGTTCTTCGACCGCAGGTGCCGCCGGCCGACAAGCAGCATCCCTTCACCGGCAGGGGCGTCGAGCAGCGCCCGCACTCGCTGAGCATCCGTCAGAAACTCTTGGGGCGCGAGATGGATGCGGCGGTCCTCGGTCAGCAACGCCTCCGGCAGCCGTGGCTCGAGATCCCCGAGCTCGAGCCCGTTCGGACTCAGCTGCAGGTGCTCCATCGTCAGCCCGTACTCCCCCGCCTGCAGCAGGATGTCGAGCAACCGCTCCGGGCCGCGCAGACCCTCGCCGACCTGGTCGAGCGGAATCCCCTCGCGCACCGCGAGCGCGGCAGCGAGTCGGTCGTCGAACTCCTCGACACCCTCGTACGACCCGTTCGCCGCGATCAGCGCGAGGCGGGCGATCGTCTCCCACTCCGGGTACATGCCGATCGGCAGGTCCAGCACCGGCGGCGAGTACTTCGCGACGTTGCGGTACGCGTAGTTGTAGTGGATCAGCTCGTAGTGCGACCGCTCGAGAATCGACGGCACCGGCAGCACGACGTCCGCGAGGGCGGAGGTCTCGTTCAGGTACGTGTCGACGCTGATCATCAGGTCGAGCGAGTTCAGCGCCGCGTACAGCCGCTTGGAGTTCGGGATCGACCGCGCCGGGTTGCCGCCGATCGTGATCAGGCCGCGGACCTGACCGAAACCCGGGGTGTCGATCTCCTCGGCGAGCGCCGCCGCCGGCACCTCGCCGAGCAGGACCGGCCGCCGGCTCACCCGGCTGCGCGGCCCGTCGAGGGTGAACGGCTCCGGCGGCACGCCCTTGCGCGGCGAGTTCGGCAGCCCGCCGTGGCCGGGCTGGGGGAACATCGCGCCGCCGGGGCGGTCGAGGTTGCCGGTCAGCACGTTGAGGACGTCGATCAGCCACGTCGTCACCGTCGCGAACGACGTCGTCGACGCCCCGATCCGCCCGTAGACGACGCCGGCGTCCGCCCGCGCGAACTCCCGCACGACCCGGCGGATGCTCCCCGCGTCGACCTCGGTGCGCCGCTCGACGCGTTCGGGCGTGATGCCCTCGGCCAGGGACGCGATCCCGTCGACGCCGTCGACGAAGTCCGCGAGGTCGCCGAGGTTCACCAGCCCCTCGGTGAGCAGGACGTTCAGCATCGCGAGCAGCAGCAGCCCGTCGGTGCCGGGCCGGACGCGCAGGTGCTCGTCGGCGCCGTCGGCGGACTCGGTGCGCCGCGGGTCCACAACGACGATGCGCCCGCCGCGGCGCCGCAGCGCGCGCAGCTTCGAGCGCAGGTCCGGCGCGGTCAGCATGCTGCCGTTCGAGACGACCGGGTTCGCGCCGATCATGATCACGAAGTCGCTGCGGTCGATGTCCGGCACCGGCGTCGTGAACGGGTTGCCGTAGAGCATCCCGGAGACCACGTGCCGCGGCCGCGAGTTCAGCGACGCCGCCGAGAAGACGTTCCGCGTGCCGAGGGCCTGAATCAGCGACTCGGTGTAGAGCAGCGGCCCGAGCGCGTGGTCGGCGGAGACGCCGGAGAAGACCGCGATGCAGTCCCGCCCGTGCCGCTCCTGCAGCGCCGGGAGTCGGTGCGCGATCTCGTCGAAGGCCTCCGTCCAGGTCGCCTCGCGGAGCATCCCGCCCCAGCGGACCATCGGCGTGCGCAGGCGGTCGGGGTCGGTGTGGAGGCTCTTGACCGCGACGCCCTTGGGGCACAGAAAGCCCTGGGACAGGACGTCGTCCGGGTCTCCCCGGATCTCCAGGACGGACCCGTCGTCGTCCACGCTGACCAGCAACCCACAACTGGCCTCGCAGAGCGGGCAGGTGTGGGGGACGGCGGGCACCTGACGAGTTCTACCGCAGGGTGCGAAACGGTCCGGTCACGCGCTCCCCAAGCCCGCCGACATCTCATCCAGACGTGGGGAAGTCCTTACTCAGGATGACGGTCAGTTGGGTGCTCGAGATGCCGGCGAATGCCGGGCGAATCCTCCCGATCTGGGGGAATTGCCCCATCAGGGCCTTCGCCACGGGTCGCAGCCCCGGCGGGAAGTAGACCGTCGTCGCCGGCACGTTGCCGCGCCAGTCGTCGACGCCGGCCACGGTCCAGCCCCCGGCGGTCAGGTCGTCGGCGAAGGTCTGGCCGAGGCCGCGGACCGTCGTCTGGTTGAACACGACGACGGGCACCTTCGCCGCCGGCCGCGGGGTCGGGCGCGGCGTGGGGGTGGCCGACGCGGGCGTCGGGGTCGGCGCGGCGGGCTGCCCGGGCGCGGGCGAGGCGGTCGCGACCGGGGCGGCCTGCTCGGCCTCGGGGTCGTCGTCGGTGCCGAACGCGAGGATCAGCACCCCCACCAGCACGATCACGGCCAGGGCGGCCAGCGCCGAGGAGGCGAGGATGCTCAGCAGCGAGGCGCCGCGCCGGGGCTCGCCGGGGGCCATGTCAGACGGCCGGGGACCTCAGGCGTCGAGGCCGAGGCGGCGCGCGGACCGCGCGCGCTGCCGGGCCGAACGCAGCCGGCGCAGGCGCTTGACCAGCATCGGGTCGTAGGCCATGGCGTCCGGGTGGTCGATCAGGGCGTTGAGGATCTGGTAGTACCGGTTCGCGGACATCCCGAACAGCTCACGGATGGCCTGCTCCTTGGCCCCCGCGTAGCGCCACCACTGGCGCTCGAAGGCGAGGATCTCGCGGTCCCGCTCCGGAAGCGCGCCGGCCGGACCGTCGAACGTCACCGATCCCGGCTCCGCGAGCTCAAGCTCGGCGGCGACCTGGGCGCTGCGCTCCGACGCGGCTGCTGCGGCTTCCATCGAGTAGACCTCCGAAGCGTCCGAGGGGTTCTTCCGACCGCCCGCTTTCGACGGCGGCATCGCCAGTCTACGGCTGAATGACACTGCTGTCATTCCCTACGCGGGCGCTACCGCCGGTAAGTCCGGCCAGCATCGCACACGCCCCGCGACACCGACGAAACGCCCGCCACCGCGGTGCGGTGACGGGCGTTCGCGACGTTCAGTCCGGGGTCAGCGCATCGACCTCTGCCCCGAGTTCGAGCCCGGAGTTCAGGCGGCGCCGAGGATGCTGCCGCGGCGGCGGGTCACCAGGGTGACACCGGTGCCGGCGACGGCCAGGCCCGCGCAGAGGAGCAGCGCGGTCAGGTCGGCGTTGCCACCGGTCGCGGGCAGCGCGCCGGCCTCGACGGTGGCGGGCTTGGCGGCCTTCGTGGTCTTCGTGGTCTTCGCGGGCTTCGCCGCGCCCTTGACCTCACCGGCCGGCTTGGTGACCTTGACCGGCAGGCCGAGCAGCTCGTCCAGGTTCAGCGCGTCGGTGACGGAGCCGACCAGGTCGGTGACGGTCTTGATGATGCCGTCGAGGTCGACGAGGTTCGTGACGGTCTCGAGGACGTTCTCCAGGTCGACCAGGTCGGTGACGGTGGAGAGGACGTCGGCGCCGAGGACGTCGCCGAGCGGCAGGGTCTCGACGACCGACAGCGGGTCGGCCGCCACGCCGGTGACCGTGTTGACCGGGTCGAGGCCGGTGCCGCCGAGCACGCCGCCGACGGTACCGGTGGCCGTGCCGAGGACGCCGCCGACGAGGTCGCCGCCGAGCAGGCCGCCGCCGGCACCACCGAGGAGGCTGTCGACCGCGGCGACGTCGCCGACGATCGGGGCCTCGACGGCCGAGGCGGAGCCGCCCATCAGGGCGAACGGGGCGACGATCGCGCCGGAGACGGCGACGGTGAGAACGCGGGTACGCATGGAAAGACCGGACATTGGTGGATCCCCCTGGTGTGAAGTGTGCGAAGCACCGGTCATGGTCTGGGCAACCCCCCAGCCGCATCAGTCCGTGACCCCTGCGGTGCTTCTGCTCTTGTCCGCGGTGAGACGCAGGCCGCTGACCTGCGGTTCCGTGAGTTCTTCATAACTTTAGGGACGCCGGCAATTACTTTCCGTCACAGGCTCCTCACCCTCCGAGGGTGGGTTGCCGGCGTTTGTCCGCTATTGCCGACGGGCAAATCGGGCGGGCGGCTGGGGGCGCCTCAGCCGGGCGTCACGCCTCGGATCGGATCTGGTCAACCAGACCCACGAAAGTCGCGCGAGAACCCTCACCGATGATGCGCGCGGCGACCCGGCCCTGCCGGTCGAGCACGATCGTCGACGGGATCGCCCGCGGCGGCAGCGTCGCCCGGAACACCAACTGCAGGCGGCCGTCGTTGTCGCGCAGGCTCGGATAGGTGATACCGAAGCGGCGTTCGAAGGCCTCCGCGGCGCCGACGGCGTCGTCGCGCGTGTTCAGTCCGACGAACTGGACGTCCCCGAGCTTGCGGGTCTGGTCCCACGCCGCCTGCAGGTAGGGAGCCTCCTTGCGGCACGGCGCGCACCAGGAGCCCCAGACGTTGAGCAGAACGATCTTGCCCCGCAGCGCGGCCAGGTCCAGCGTCCCGCCGCCGACCTTCTCGCCGGCCAGCGCGATCGGCTCGCCCCGGTCCTGCGGGGCGATGATCGTGACGGCGCCGGTTCCGGAGACGAACCCGCGGTCACCGCCGGGCGTCGCGGGGCCGTCCTCGGCGCCGCACGCGGTCAGCGCGACGAGGGTCGCCGCCACAGCGGCGAGAAGACGGCCGGCTCGCACGCGACCATCGTAGGAAGTGTGGTGGAGGAACTTGCGCGGGCCTCAGGAGCCGAGGTGCGCGCGACGGTCGCGCTGGGCCGGGATGAACGCCAGACGGTCACCGACCGTGGGGGCGGGGATCCGGGCCTGCGACGCGGCCACGGGGACCGGCTCCGACACGTGATGCGAAGGACGCATCCGGGAGAACCACCGGCGCATTCGAACCTCCATCGACACTGCGGACCGTGGGCCGCTGTGGGCCCGCCGCGTGCCGTCCCCCGACTCGCAGCAAAGGTGAGACGTGCACTGATCCGGTCCGGTTCCGTCCAATTTCACTGGCGTCGCCACACTTGATCGGGTGAGCCGACACTTCTACGTGTTCCGCAGTCACTGGCTGGTGGACGCGCCCGCACCGCGAGTGTTCGAGACCCTCGCAAAGCTGGACGAATACCCCCATTGGTGGCCGCAGGTCCGCAGTACCCGTCCTATCGACGAACAGACCTGTGAAGTTGAGGTTCGGTCGACACTTCCGTACTCGCTGCGCATGACCGCGCACCACTCGCAGAAGGATCCGGACGCCGGCGTCCTGGAGGCGCGCCTGACCGGGGACCTCGTCGGGCACAGCCGCTGGCGGCTGCGCCCGGCCCCGGACGGCGGGACGATCCTGGAGTTCGGCGAGGAGGTCGAGGTGCGCCGTGCCCTGCTCCGCGCCTTCTCCTTCGCCCGGCCCGCGCTGCGGGCCAACCACGCGCTGATGATGCGCGCCGGCGAGCGGGGGCTGCGCCGGCACCTGCAGTCCGCACGCTGAGGATCGGCCGTCCGGGTGCACTTCGTGACGACGTCCCGGCGCGGCGCGTGAATTTCTCACGATTTCTCTGCGGACGGACTGAAATCGCCCTAGCGTTTCGGTGGACCGCGGCCGTTCTGGGGAGGCCGGCCGCGTTCGGGGGGATGCGCGATGACACCGGACACGTCGGTACTGCTCAGCCGGGAGATCCTGACGTACGGCCCGGCGCCGAAACGGCGCCGACCGGCGGCGGTGTGGTTCCTCGGCGTCGCCACGTTGGGCGTCTACTGGGTCGTGTGGTTCCTGCGCGCGAACCGGGAGCTCGCCCGGTTCGACGAGCGGATCCCCGGGTCGTACCGGGTCGACACCACCGCCTTCGCCCTCGGGTGGCCGATCGGCATCCCGCAGTTCCTCGCCCTCCACCGCATGGCCCGCCGCATCGAGTCCGCCCAACGCGCCGCCGGACTCCCGGTCACCTGCGACCCCGCCACCGGCGTCCTGATGTGGGTCTGCTTCGGCGTCGGCCTCCTGTACCTCCAGGACGAGTTGAACAAGGTCGTCGACCGCTACGGCGCCCCCGCCGGCACCGAGGTCTTCCACTACGCCTGACGCCCCTGCACAAGAGATGTCATCTCCAGTGCAGGGCTGACAGGATCGCGGCATGCCGCGATTCGAGCCGTTCGCCGGGATCCGTTACGCCACCGACGACCTCGCGGCGGTGACGGCGCCGCCCTACGACGTCATCGACGCGGAGGAGCGGGCCGCGCTCGTCGCGCAGCACCCGCACAACGTCGTGCTCGTCGACATGCCGACCGACCCCGAGGACTCGGGCGGTCTCGGCGCCTACGCCGGGGCGGCGGCGCTGTTCGCGCGGTGGCGGGCGGAGGGTGTCCTCGTCGACGACGCGCCCGCGCTCTACCCGTACCGGATGACGTTCACCGACGAGGCGGGGACCCGGCGGCACACCCTCGGCGTGCTCGGCGCGCTCGGCATCGACGCGGAGTCGCGGGCGGACGTCCTGCCCCACGAGCACACGACGCCGAAGGCGCACAGCGACCGGCTGGAGCTCCTGCGCGCGACCCGGGCGAACCTGTCGGCGATCTGGGGTCTGTCGCTGACGTCCGGCCTCACCGACCTGATCGACCTCGACGCCGCCGAGCCCCTCGGCCGCTGGGACGACCCCGACGGCGTCACCCACGAGCTCTGGCGCCTCGACTCTCCCGCCGCCGTGAAGGCCGTGACCGACGCGGTGTCGTCGAACCCCGTCGTCGTCGCGGACGGGCATCACCGGTACTCGACCTGTCAGATCTTCGCCGGCGAGGACGGCGCCCCCGCGGGCGCGAACGCGACGCTGTGCCTGGTCGTCGAGCTGGACGCCGAGCAGCTGACGGTCCAACCGATCCACCGGCTGATCTCCGGGCTCGGGGCGGACGTCGACCTCGCCGGGGCCCTCGCGGTCGACTTCGAGATCGGGGAGCTGGAGCCGCTCCCGGGGCCGGACGTCGTCGCGCGGTTGGTCGCCGAGCGGGCGCTCGCGCTGGTGACCCCCGACGGGCTGCGGCTGCTGCATCCCGTCGACGGCCCCGGGCCCGACGGTGCCGAACCGCACGCGGTCGAGCCGTTGGACTCGGTCCGCGTCGCCGATGCCCTCGACGGCCTCGGCGCCGAGGTGAAGTACCAGCACGGGGTCGGGCACGCCGTCGCCGCCGTCACCGGCGGGCGCGCTCAGGCGGCGATCCTGCTCCGTCCCGTCTCGGTCGAGCAGATCCGCGCCACCGCCGACGCCCGCGGCCTGATGCCCCCGAAGTCGACGTTCTTCTGGCCCAAGCCCCGGACCGGGACCGTCTTCCGCTCCCTCGAGCCCTGATCCTCGGGCGCCCCGCGGCCCGCCACGCATTTCACCACGCACCCCGCTCATGCATGAGCGGGTGGTCGATTTGTGTCCGATTTGTCCGGCGAAATCGACACTCTGCTCATGCATGAGCAGCGGGCCACGGGGGCGTCCGGGTGGACGCGATCTGCGCTCAGTGCGCAGATGAGCACCGGCCGAGGGGCCGCCGGCGGTGCTCAACTGCGCACTCGGTGGAGAACAGCCCAGCCGGCGCGGGCTGGGGGCGGCGAGCCGCACCCGGGCGTCAGTTGAGGGCCGAGGCGGTGGAGCCGCGGCCGCCGAGGAGGCGGGCGGACTCGTCGTCGGCGGGGTAGAACAGCTCGACCGCGAGCTCGTCGAGGGTGACGTCGCGGGGGGTGCCGAAGGTCGTCAGGGTCGTGAACAGCGAGAGCTCGGTCCCGTTGCCGAGGTCGAGGCGGAACGGCAGGAGCAGGGGCGCGCGCTCCAGCGGTGAGGCGGGGACGGAGGCGACAGCCTCCTCGACCCCCGGGTACGCGCGGACCTCGGCCTCCAGCGCCGCCAGCCCCGGATCGCCGGTGAGGACGACCGAGCGACGCAGTTGCTGCAGCAGGTGGGCGGCCCACTCGCCGAAGTTTCGCGTCCGCTTCGCGAGGCCCTCGGGGTGCAGGCTCAGCCGGTAGACGTTCGCGGGCGGGCCGAGCAGCTCGTCCGGGAGCCCGGCCGTGATCGCGGCGGCGGAAGTGTTCGCGAGCACGATGTTCCACGCCCGATCGACGACGATGCCGGGGTACGGGTCGTGGGCGTCGAGCATGCGCTGGACGGCCTCGCGGGCGGGATCCATCGCGGTGTCCTCCAGGGGCCGGACCGGGTACCGCGGCGCGTAGCCCGCGGCGAGCAGCAGCGTGTTCCGCTCCCGCAGCGGGATGTCCAGGCCGTCGGCGAGAGCCAGCACGAGCTCGGCGCTCGGCCGGGAGCGGCCGGTCTCGACGAAGCTCAGGTGCCGCGTCGAGACGTTGACGGCCAGCGCGAGGTCCAGCTGGCTCAGCCGGCGCCGCCGGCGCCAGTCGCGCAGCAACGCGCCCACGGTCAGCTCGGTCATCCCGTGACGCTAACCGCGCGCGGTCATGCCCGCGATTACCTGCGAGGTCATGGCCGGTCATGACCTCGGACGTAATTGAGAACGCCCGCGCCGGACCCGACGGTGGTGCCACCCGAACCGGCCGAAAGGACACCTGATGACCACCACCGTCACCCTCGAGCTCACCGTCGACACCTGGCTGCAGGCCTACGGCGACCCGGACGAGGCCGCGCGGGCCGCGCTGATCGCCGAAGTCTGGGCGCCCGACGGCGTGCTCGCCGACCCGCCGTTCACCGGGACCGGCCACGCGGAGATCCTCGCGTTGACCGGCGCCGCGCAAAGCCAGTTCCCCGGCCACACGTTCCGCCGGACCAGCGAGCTCGACGCGCACCACGACCTGGCGCGCTACACGTGGGAGCTCGTCGCCCCGGACGGGACGGCGGTCCTCACCGGCACCGACGTCGTCCTGGTCGACGACGCCGGCCGGCTCCGCTACGTCGCCGGATTCTTCGGCGAACCGGCCACGCGGGCGGCTTGAGTTCGGCCGCCCGGGTCAGGTCGGCGGCGGTGCGGCCGATAGGGGTCCATCGTTCGGTTGATCTCTGACCGAACGGCTCCCGCACGGGAGTTCGGAGCTCTACCGTCGAAGCACGATCGGCACGCACCGCCGCGTGCGCAAGTCCGGGGGGACGAAGACGATGGATCTGCACCACGGCCTGTTCGAGGGACCGCCGCCGCCGCAGTCGCGCACCGCGCCGGTGTGGCCGGGTTACGACCAGGAGCCGAAGCGGGCCGTCCGTCGCAGCTTTCTCGCCCGGCTCTTCAGCTCGCGCCGCACGCGGCCCGCTCCGTCCGCCTGACTCTCCGCCGACGCCGGCGCGCCCAGCCAGTGGCGCGCCCGGAAGTTGAAGTACAGCGCGAGGCAGATCGTCAGGATCACGCCGAGCACCAGCGGGTACCCGTACTGCCAGTCCAGCTCGGGCATGTGCTCGAAGTTCATGCCGTAGATGCCGGCGACCGCGGTGGGCACCAGCGCGATCGCGGCCCAGGCACTGATCCGCCGCATGTCCTCGTTCTGGCGCAGCTGGATCTGTGACTGACGGACACTCACCTGCGCGACGTTCGCCTGCAGGACGTCGGAGAGCAGCCGGTCGATGGCCTCGACGTTGTCGGCCGCCCGCAGCAGGTGGTCGTGGACGCCGCGGAAGTACGGCTCGGCCGCGGGCGTCAGCACCGGGTGCCGGCCGTCGGCGAGGGTCTCCAGCGTCCGACTCAGGGGTGAGACCGCGCGCCGGAAGTCGGCGACCTCGCGCTTGAGGCTGTAGATCCGTTCGGAGCGGTCCTGATCACCGCCGCCGAAGACCTGCTCCTCGATGTCGTCGACGTCGTCGTAGATGTAGTCGATCGCTTCCCGGTAGCCGTCGACGACGCGGTCCGCGACTCGGTACAGCACGCCGGCCACGCCGAACTCGGGGTGCTCGCCGGAGTCGAGGTCGCGGCGCACGCGGTCGAGCACGTCGTTGTCGCCGTGGCGGATCGTCACGACGAAACTCGGCCCGAGGAACAGCGCTACCTCGGTGACTTCGACGACCTCGTAGCTGTCGACGTAGTGCACCGGCTTGAGGACGACGAGCAGGATGTCGCCGTGCACCTCGAGCTTCGGCCGCTGGTGCGCGGCGACGGCGTCGGCGACCGCGAGCTCGGGCAGCCGGAACTCGGTGGCGACCGCGGCGATGTCCTCCCGCGTCGGGTCGGTGCACTCGATCCAGACGAAGCCTTCGGCGGAGCAGGCCGCGAACGCGCCGTCGAGGGTCAGGTCGACCCGGCGGCCGCCGACGTAGCGGGCGCAGCGCACCGGACCGGAGCGTCCGGGTCGCTGCGCCAGCTCGGTCACGCGCTCAGCGTAGGACCGGGACGCGCGGTCAGCAGCACCCCGCGCGGCACGGCTCGGCTCCCGCGGGGCTGAGGGTGTCGGCGTCCGCCTTTACCGTGTAGATCTCCCACGGCTCCTTGCCGGGCGCCTCGACCCAGACCTTGTCCTGGACGGCGTAGCAGCAGGCGCGGTCCTGCTCCTCCTCCGTCGCGAGGCCGGACGCGGCCAGACGCGCGGCGGCTGCGGACACCTCCGCGCTGGTGGGCACCTCGACGCCGAGGTGGTCGAGCACCGTGTCCCGGCCGGGCTCGCCCTCGATCAGGACGAGCTTGAGCGGCGGCGAGGCGATCGCGAAGTTGGCGTACCCCGGGCGGCGCTTGGCCGGCTCGGCCCCGAACAGCCGGCCGTAGAAATCCACGGCGGCCTCGAGGTCGGCGACCCGGAGGGCGAGCTGGACGCGGCTGGTGTCGATGGCAGTACGAGCGGCAGTGCTGGTCATGACGGTGCTCCGTTCTCTCGGAATGGTCGAAGGTTGCGCCTTGTTTCGATAGCTGTCAATATCGATACCTGTCGAATTCATTCCCGGGACGGTCATGGAACTTCTGGACGTGAACTGCTGCGCACCGCTGAGCCGCGAGCCGCTGACGGCGCGTCAGGCCGTGGATCTGGCCGCGGCGTTCAAGGCCCTCGGCGACCCGGTGCGGCTGCGCCTGTTCTCCCTGATCGCATCGCACGAGGACCAGGAGGCGTGCGTCTGCGAGCTCACGGGCGAGTTCGACGTCTCCCAACCGACGATCAGTCACCACCTCAAGGTGCTGCGCGAGGCGGGCCTGCTGACCTCCGAGCGCCGGGCGAGCTGGGTGTACTACCGCGTCCGGGCCGAGGCCCTCGACGCGCTGGGCCGCCTACTCGGCACTCCGGTCGGATGACGGCGGAGCTACGGCGCCGCGCCCTGGCCGAGTTCGTCGGCACGGGCGGGCTGGTCACGGTCGTCGTCGGTTCCGGCATTGCGGCCCAGCGACTTTCGCCCGACGACGTCGGCCTCCAGCTGCTGCAGAACTCGATGGCCACCGCCCTCGGGCTGACGGTGCTGATCCTCGTCCTCGCGCCGGTCAGCGGGGCCCACCTCAACCCCGCCGTCACCCTCTCGGCGTGGGCCCTCGACCGGCGTTCGTTCCGCGGGCCGGAGGTGGCCGCGTACGTCTCCGCCCAGACCGCGGGGGCGATCGCCGGCACCTGGCTCGCCCACGGGATGTTCGACGTCGGGGTGCTCACCACCTCGACGCACGCACGGGACGGCGGTCCGACGCTCGTGGCGGAGGGCGTCGCCACGGCCGGCCTGGTCCTGGTGATCTTCGCGCTCGTGCGCAGCTCGCAGCGTCCCCTGTGCGCCCCCGCCGTCGGCGCGTACATCGGGGCGGCGTACTGGTTCACCTCGTCGACCTCGTTCGCGAACCCGGCCGTGACGATCGGCCGCGCCTTCACCGACACCTTCGCCGGGATCGCGCCCTCGTCGGTCCCCGGCTTCGTCGCCGCGCAGTTGGTCGGCGCCGCGCTCGGCCTGGTTCTGCTGCTCGCCCTCTACCCGGTGCCGGCGAGGGACACGGTCGACATCTGAGCGGCCCGGCCCACCCTTCCGCCACTCTGTGATGTGCTGGACCGATGACCCCGAGCCTGCGCGCGGCCGCCCTGATGTCGGCGGCCGGGGACCTGCTCGGGCTGCGCGACTTCGGTGACCCGGCGTTCCGGGAGCCGTTCGAGAAGCTCGTCGAGGCCGTCGACTCGGCCGGAACCCTGGACGCGACGTGGGCCGCGGCGTTCGACGCCGACATGACGCGGCTGCTGTGCACGCGCCTCGCGATCGCGGCCGCGTTCGCCGAGCACCCGGAGATCGCCGACGAGGAGCTCGACGACCCGATCGTCATCACCGGCCTGGCCCGCACCGGAACGACGAAGCTGCACCGCGCACTCGCGGTCGTGCCGGACTTCCAGCGGCTCCTGCTGTGGCAGGCGCTGTTCCCGACGCCGTGGGGCCCGCCCGGCCCCGGCCCGGACCCGCGCATCGCCGTCACCGAGCAGCAGCTCGCGGTCCTGCGCGAGCAGCACCCGGACATGATGGCGGTGCATCCGGTTGAGGCGACCGAGCCGGAGGAGGAGGTGCTGCTCCTCCAGCTCAGCTTCCGCACCGTCGGCACACCGTGGGTCTGCCACGGGTACTCGTTCATCGACTGGGTCGTGCAGCAGGACCAGACCCCCGCCTACGCCGACCTCAAGCGGGCACTGCAGTACCTGCAGTGGCAGGACGGCGGGCGCCGAGGCCGGCCCTGGGTGCTCAAGGCCCCGATCCACCTGCACGCGCTCGAGACCCTGCTCAAGACCTTTCCCCGCGCGACCGTGGTGCACTGCCACCGCGACCCGCAGCAGGTCGTGCCGTCCAGCGCGCACATGCAGGAGATCTTCCACCGGGCCTACGGCGCGGACCACGTCCCGCTGGAGCAGATCGGCCGCAACGTCCTGCTCAGCGCCCAGAGCTGGGACGCCAACATCGAGCAGCGGGCCCGGGTCGACGCCGCCCAGGTGCTCGACGTCGACTACGCGGAGACGTGCTCCGACGTCAGTGCGGTGGTGGCGCGCATCCTGCGCAGCCGCGGCACCGAACCCGCGCCCGCGCTGCTCGCCGCCATCACCGCATGGGAACGCTCGCACCCGCCCGGCCGTACCGGGGCCCCCGACTACACCCTCGACCGTTACGGCCTGACGCCCCATCAGGTCGATGAGGCATTCGCCGCGTACCGAGCGTTCGTCTCCGGCCCCGACAGCCCCCTGCGTCGAGGTTGACGATGAGCGAACATCCGCTCGCGACGCTGATCCGCGCCGCGGCGGCCGGCGAGTTCCCGGCCGCCGACGCCGGCTGGCGACGCGTCCCGCCGTGGCGCGACGGAGTCGAGGCCGTCGTCGCGTTCACCGGGCACGCGGTGCTCGCGATCTCCGACCGGGTCGCCGACGACGAGCTCACCAAGCTCGGCGTCGACGGGCTCGGCGGGGCGCACCACCCCGCCGTGATCGCGGCCCTCGCCGACGGCGGCTGGATCGACAGCCTCGACTCGCTGCTCGTCGGCGTCGGCACCGGGGCCTGGGAGGCCCGCGGGACCGGCGGACACCTGATCACGCGGCCCGACCTCGCCGGGCACCCCCGGGTGGGGTTCGCGCAGCGGGTCCGCGACGACGTCCGCGTCCTCGGCCGGACCGACGCGACCGACACCTCCGTGGTCGTCCTCGCCCGCGGCATCGGCGGCCTGACCGAGCTGAGCTTCGAGCTCGATCAGTCGCGCCGCGGCGCCGGCGGTGGCACCGCGCTGGTCCGGGCCGGCCTCGCCGCCGTCCCCGCCGGGGAGCTCGTCGTCGCCGCCTGCGCCCCCGGCAACGCCGCGAGCATGCGGGCCCTGCTCCGCGCCGGCTGCTCCCCCGTCGGCTCGATCCAGCTGTTCACTCCCGGCCGCCCCTGACCCTTCCTGCCCCTCGGTCGCTAGTGCACCGGGGCGGTCTCGAGGAGGCGGGCGGCGAGGGTCTCGGCGTCGAACGGGCCGACGTGGCGGACCCCGTTGACGAAGAACGTGGGGGTGCCGCCGACGCCGCTGGCCTCGGCGGAGAGAACGTGGTCGCGGACGATCGGGGCGTACCTGCTCTCGACCAGCTCGCGGGCGAACTCCTCGACGTTCAGGCCGAGCTCGTAGGCGTGGACGATCAGGTCGCGCTCGCTCAGCTGGTCCTGTCGCTCGTAGAGCCGGTCGTACATCTCCCAGAACCGACCCTGCGCGGCGGCGGCCTCGGAGGCCTCGGCGGCGAGCGGGGCGTGGGGGTGGACGTCGAGCGGGAGGTGGCGGAAGACGTAGCGCAACTGGTCACCCAGGCGGTCCTGCAACTCGTGCACGGACCCCGTCGCCGTGCTGCAGAACGGGCACTCGAAGTCGCCGTACTCGACGAGGGTGAGCGGAGCGTCGACCGGGCCGCGGATGTGGTCGCGCGCCGGGTCGACGGGCGGGTCGAGCTTGAGCGGCCGGCCGGGCATCTCGCCCTGCCGCGCCTGCGCGACGCGGAACAGGCCCCACCCGAGCGCGGTCGCGAGCACGGAGGCGGCCAGAACGCCGATGCGCGCCTCGTCGGCGAGCTGCGGGTCGTCGAGCGCGAGGTCGACGATGAACAGCGAGATCGTGAACCCGATGCCCGACAGCGCCGCGCCCGCGGCGAGGCCGAGGCCGGTGATGCCGGGCGCGAACTCGCCCAGCCGGAAGCGGACGGCGGCGTAGGCACCGGCCCAGATGCCGATCAGCTTGCCGAGCACGAGACCGACGACGATGCCGATCGTCACCGGCGAGGAGGAGGCGTCGCTGATCGTGTCGCCGTCGAGGCGGACACCGGCGTTGGCCAGGGCGAAGATCGGGACGATGACGTAGCTCGTCCACGGGTGGTAGAGCCGCGTCATCCGTTCGTTCAGCGAGACCGAGCGCTCGATGCTCAGGCGCGCGGCGCGGGCGTACTCCGGGTTCGGCGACTGCCGGAACGCCCGCGTCAGGCGCTCAGCCTCCTCGACCTGCTCGCGGCGGGCCGGGTACGCGGGAGTGAACATCGCGATGACGACACCGGCCAGGGTCGGGTGCACCCCGGACTCGTACATCGCGATCCAGACCCCGATGGCGAGGACGAAGTACCCGGGCCCGCGCCACACGTGCAGGTAACGGAGCAACAGCATCGCGGCGATGCCGAGCGCCGCGAGCGCGAGCGCGACGAGGTCGAGGTCCTCGGTGTAGAAGAGCGCGATGATCGTCAGCGCGCCGATGTCGTCGGCGACGGCGAGGGTGAGAAGGAACAGCCGCAGCCCGGTCGAGACGTGCGAGCCGACGAGGGCGAGCACCCCGAGCAGGAACGCGGTGTCCGTGGAGATCACGACGCCCCACGCGGACGCGGCTTCGCCGGAGGGGTTGATCGCGAGGAACAGCAGCGCCGGTGCCACCAGCCCGAGCAGGGCGGCGGCGAGCGGGACGGCGGCGCGTCGACGGTCCGTGAGCTCGCCCATCGCGAGCTCACGTTTGACCTCGAGACCGACGACGAGGAAGAAGAACACCATCAGGCCGTCGTTGACCCAGTGCTTCAGGTCGAGGTTCAGCGTGTGGGTGTCGAGGGTGATCGACAGCTCGGTGTGCCAGAACCGGTCGTAGCTGTCCGGCCAGGGCGAATTCGCCCACGCCAGGGCCGCGAGCGTCGCGAGCAGCAGCAGGCCCGCGCTGCCGGCCTCGGTGTCCAGGTACCGACGCGCCGGAGCCGCCAGCCGGGTCATCATTGCCCGACCGGTCGACGCGCCGGACGTCGGGGAGTTCGCCACGGGGGTCAACAATGCCGGTTCGGTCGGGTTTCTTCCCCGCGGCTCGACTCAGGCGCCGGTGATCGCGTCCAGCATGGCGGGTGATCCCTGGATCGCCGTCCGCTGCATGTGGTGCAGGACGCCGCGGATGCCCCCGAGTTCCTCGCCGCCGCCGGCGCGGCCGGGGCCGCCGTGGACCAGCGTCGGCAGCGGGGTGCCGTGGCCGGTGCTGTCCGGCGCGGCGACGGCGTCGAGGACGAGGACCCGCCCGTGCCACGGGGCGACGCCGCGCACGACCTGCCGCGCGATCGCGGGATCGGCGGTGACCAGCGAGCCCGCGAGGCTGCCCCGGCCGCGGGCGGCGAGCGCGATCGCGTCGTCGACGGAGTCGTAGGTCAGCACCGTCGAGACCGGGCCGAACGGCTCGACGTCGTGCGGTTCGACGGCGCCGGGGCGGGCGCGCAGCAGCACCGGGGAGAGGAAGGCCCCGCGCTCGGCGTCCGCGTCGACGACGTCGACGGCGTCCGGGCTGCCGAACACGATCTCGGCGGAGGACCGCAGGGCCTCGATCGCCTTGCGGACCTCCTCGCGCTGGCCGAGGCTCGCGAGCGCACCCATGCGGACCTCGTCGTTGGCCGGGTTGCCGACGGTGACCTTCGCGAGCTTCGCGGCGATCGCCTCCGTGACCGCGTCGGCCGTCGCCGTCGGCACCAGGCAGCGGCGGATCGCCGTGCACTTCTGACCCGCCTTCACCGTCATCTCGGTGACGACGCCCTTGACGAACAGGTCGAACTCGGCGGAACCGGCCTCGACGTCCGGCCCAAGGATCGAGCAGTTCAGCGAGTCGGCCTCGACCTGCAGCCGCACCCCGCGGTGCTGCACCGCCGGGTTGGCGCGCAGGACACCGGCGGTGTGCGCGGAGCCGGTGAACGCGACGGAGTCCTGCTCGTCGAGGACGTCGAGCAGCGCGCCGGCGCTGCCGCACAGCAGCTGCAGCGAGCCCTCGGGCAGGATCCCGCTCCCGACAATCTTCCGGACGACGGCCTCGGTCAGGTACGCGGTCTGGCTCGCGGGCTTCACGATCGACGGCAGGCCGGCGAGGAAGGCCGGGGCGAACTTCTCCAACATCCCCCAGGTCGGGAAGTTGAAGGCGTTGATCTGCACCGCGACGCCGGGCCGCGAGGTGTAGAGGTGCCGGCCCTCGAAGACGCCGTTCTTGCCGATGCGCTCGGTGTTGCCGTCTACGAGAACGTCGCCCTCGGGCAGTTCCTTCGCGCCCTTGCTCGCGTAGACGAAGACGGTGCCGAACCCGCCGTCGATGTCGACCATCGAGTCGCGCCTGGTCGCACCGGTGCGGGCGGAGAGTGCGTACAGGTCGTCCTTGTTCTCGTTGAGGAACCCGGCCAGCTGCTTGAGGATCGCGGCGCGCTCATGGAAGCTCAGTGCCCGGATCGCGGGGCCGCCGGCGGTGCGCGCGTGCTCGGCCATCGCGGCGAGGTCGAGGCCGCGGGCGGAGATCCGCGCGACCTCCTCGCCGGTCGCGGCGTCGAGCAGCGGGTCGCCCTCGTCGTCGGCGCGGAACCACGTCCCCGCGGCGTAGCTCTCCAGCAGTGCGCTCATCGGGACGTCCCTTCCTCGGCGACTCGGGCCCATCCTGCCGGGGCGGGCCCATCCGGCGATACGCTACGCGTTTCCCGCGTCACGTCAAGAACGTGTAGTACATGGACGGGCCGTCCTGCGGAAGTGTTCCGCCATGGCCGAACCACTCGTGACCCCCGACGACCGGTACGTCGTCGTGCGCGGGCGGCTGTGGCGGCGGTCGAACCCGGCGCTGTCCGAGGACGCCCGCGAGCGCCTGGTCTCCGACCTGATGGCGGCCCGGCGGGCCAAGCAGGCCGCGATGCAGGCCGGGGACGACGACGCCCGCACGCGGGCGCGGGAGCAGGTCGACGCTGCCAAGCGCGCCCTCGGCGAGCGGGGGCCGGTGTGGTGGACCGACGGGGCGCCGGACTGGAACCGGCATCTCGCGAAGAACACCCCCTACGCGGACTGGTACGCCGGGCACTCCGCGCACGCCGAGCACACCGAAGAACCCGACGACTGATCGCTGCCTACCCTGGGGTCATGCCCCGGATCGCCTCTCTGCTGCCCGCGGCGACCGAGATCGTGCGGGCGCTGGGCCTTGCGGACGACCTGGTCGCGGTGACGTTCGAGTGCTCGCTGCGGGACCGGGTGCCGGTCGTGGTCGACACCGCGATCCCGGACGGGCTCAGTCCCGCCGAGATCGACGCGTGGGTCCGCGACCGAACGGCGGCCGGGCTGCCGATGTACGAACTGGACCGGGCCGCGCTCGCCGCGCTGAAACCGGATCTGATCCTCACTCAGGACCTGTGCCGGGTGTGCGCGCTCCCGGCCGGGACCGTCGAGGACGCGTGCCGCGCGATCGGCACCGACGCCGCGGTCGTCTCCCTCGACCCGCGCTACCTCTCCGACGTCTTCTTCGACGTCGAGACCGTCGCCGCCGCGGCGGGGGTCCCGCAGGTCGGCCGCGAACTCGCGTGGTCCCTGCGCCGCCGCGTCGACGTCGTCTCCCACGGCGTCGGCGACCGGCCGCGGCCGCGGGTCCTCGTTTTGGAGTGGACCGACCCGCCGTTCCTGCCCGGGCACTGGGTTCCCGAGTTCGTCCGGCACGCCGGGGGGATTCCGGTCGGCTCGATCGACGGCGGCCGCAGCGTCAGCATCCCGTGGGAGGACCTGCCCGCGGCCGACGTCGTCGTGGTCGCGCCCTGCGGCTTCGGCCTCGACGCCGCGATCGAGCAGAGCGCCGCGGTCGCCGAGCGCCTCCCCGGCCTCCCGATCGTCGCGATCGACTCCGCGAACTACGTCGTCCAGGCGGGTCCCGGCCTCGTCGACGGCATCGAGGCCCTTGCCTGGGCCCTCCACCCCGACGCCTTCGCCGCTCCCCCGCCGGGCCGCATCGCCCGCCCATTCGTTGATAAGGGGTGACACCCCTTATCAACGAAGTAGAGGGTGTCACCCCAGATTCACCGGGTCCGTAGGCGGAGGCGGAGGGCAAGGTCGACGCCGAAGCGGCGGTGGACGCGCTGGTCCCCGGGGTCGAAGCAGTCCGCGACGTCGGCCATCGGGACGACCTCCGGGTCCCGGACGACGTGCTCGACCCCCTCACGGATCAGCGTCGCCTCCCCGGCGGCGAGGACGTTGCGGACCCAGTCCGCGCGGTCACCGAAGGGCAGGGCGATGAGGAAGCCGTCGTCAATCGGGGTCGGGGTCACCGGGGTCTCGTAGGTCCGGCCGGAGCGGCGGCCCCGGTGCCGGATCAGCGCCGCCCGCGCGCCGGGGCCACCCGCGGTCCGGAGCTGGTGGCGGTTGACCGTCGCCCGGGCGAGCGGGCGCAGGATGTCGGGGAGGCGTGGCGGCGGACGCACTGACGATCCGTCAGAACAGCTCGCCGACCATCGGCACGATCCCGGCGTTCCGGTGGGCGGCCTTGGTCTGGAGGATCGCGGCGTCGAGGGCGTGCTCGGGGTCGGCGCCGGTCTCCCAGCCCCGCCACGTCGGGTCCGCACCGTCGCCGAGGACGGTCGGGGCCGCGCGACCCACCAGGGTCTCGGACTGCGCGCGCCAGTCCCCGGGAAGCTCCGTGTCCGGGGCCACCGCCGAACCGCTGACGACCGCGAGCAGCTGGGCCCACGACCGCGGGACCGCGTCGCCGAGGTCGTAACCCCCGCCGCCGAGGACGACCCAGCGCCCGGCGCTGGTCTCGTGGGCGAGGTCGTGCATCGCCTCGTACGCGACCGTGAAGCCCTCGACCGAGATCTGCAGGTCCGAGAGCGGGTCGTTGCGGTGGGCGTCGCACCCGCACTGGGTGACGATCACGTCGGGGCCGAAGGCGCGGATCCGCTCGGGCACCACGGCGTGGAAGGCGCGCAGCCAGCCGGCGTCGTCGGTCCCGGGCGGGAGCGCGACGTTCACCGCACTGCCGGGCGCCGTGTCGCCGCCGGTGTCGTGGGCCGCCCCGGTGCCGGGGAACAGCGTCCGCCCGTCCTGGTGCAGTGAGATCGTGAGCACGCGGGGGTCGTCGACGAAGCACCTCTCGACGCCGTCGCCGTGATGCGCGTCGAGGTCGACGTACGCGACGCGGCGCGCACCGGCGGCGAGCAGCGTCGCGATGCCGATGGCCGCGTCGTTGTAGACGCAGAAGCCGCTGGCGTGGCCGGGCATCGCGTGGTGGAGGCCGCCCGCGAGGTTGACCGCGTGCCGCGTCGTTCCGGACCACACGGCCTCGCAGGCCGCGATCGTCGCGCCGGCCACCGCAGCCGCGGCCTGGTGCAGACCCGGGATCACCGGGGTGTCCTCGGTGCCGAGCCCGAACCCGGCGAGGATCGCCTCCGGCAATCGCTCGGCCTGCCGCACGAGCGCGACGTAGGTCTCGGTGTGCACGAGCCGCAGCTGCTCGTCGGCGGCGGGCGGGGCGACGACCTCGGTCCAGCCGGCGCGTTCCGCGACCCCGAGCGCCCGCGCGAGCTCGACCGCGAGCGCCGCCCGCACCGCGCGCATCGGATGCCCGTCGCCGAGGTCGTAGGCCGCGGCGCCGTCGCCGGCGACGAGCAGGGTGGGGCAGGAACGCTCGTCGGGCATCGGGTCTCCTGTCGGGTCAGCGGGCGGGCGAGAGGCGCCGGCGGTAGGGGTCGGGCTCGGGGCCGGCGGGGATGACGCGGATCCGCGCGTCGACCACGGTCGCGCCGTCGGGTCCGGTCATGACCGGGTTGAGGTCGAGCTCGGCGATCTCCGGGAAGCGTTCGGCCAGCACCGCGACCCGGTGCAGCACGTCGGTCACCGCGGGGATGGCGACGGGCGGCGCGCCACGGTACCCGGCGAGCAGCCGGGCGATCCGCGGCCCGGCGATCATCTCCGTCGCGTCGACGTCGGTGAGCGGCAGGCCCCGGTACACCCGGTCGCCGACGAGGTCGGTGAGGACGCCACCGCTGCCGGCGGCGACGACCGGGCCGAAGTCCGGGTCGCGGGCGAGGCCGATCAGCAGTTCCGTACCCGTCACGAGCGGCTGCACGAGGACGCGCGGATCCTCCGCCGCGCGCACGACCGCCGCGTAGGCGGCGCGGACCTCCCACGGGGCGCGCAGGTCGGTGCGCACCGCGCCCCGGTCGGTCTTGTGCACGAGGTCGGGGACCGCACTCTTCAGGACGACGGGGTACTCGAGCT
Source organism: Sporichthya polymorpha DSM 43042 (assembly GCF_000384115.1). Lineage (NCBI taxonomy): Bacteria > Bacillati > Actinomycetota > Actinomycetes > Sporichthyales > Sporichthyaceae > Sporichthya > Sporichthya polymorpha. Next base: position 2,234,203 of record NZ_KB913029.1, on the reverse strand, counting down.
GCGTCGCCGCCGCCTCGGCCGCGTCGGGGTCGGTGACGACGACGCCGGGCGCGACGTCGATGCCGATCGCGCGCAGGAACGTCGCGGCCTCGACCGGCGGGAGCCACCCGCCCTCGCGGTTCGCGCCCAGGAACTCGTCGAGCAGCGTGCGGGCGGCGGCGAGGTCGACGCCGGCCAACTGGGGCACCTCACCCTGTGGCCGCCGGCGCCAGGCCGCGTACCGGGCGACGTGCCCGAGCGCGCGCACAGCCGTCTCGGGGAACTCGAAGATCGGGATGCGGACGCCATCGGTCTCGATGCGCTGCGGGCCGGTCACCGCGCCGAGCGCGACGACGGTCACCGGCACCTCGGGGCATTCCGCGGCCGCGCGGGCGATGGCGTCGAGGGCGCCCGGGGCGTCGTTGTCGCCGGTGGAGGCCACGACCGCGACCACCAGATCGACCTCCCCGGACCCGGCGACGATGCGCAGGGCCTCGGCGAGCGCCGCCGCGGACGCGGTCGCGCCGAGATCGAGCGGGTTGCCGTCGGTGTCGACCGGGCCGAGGGCCCGCAACGCCTCGATCGTCGGCGCCGTCAGCGGGGGCACCTCGAGGCCGGCCGCGGACGCCACGTCGGCCGCAAGCACCCCGCCGCCACCGGCGTTCCCGAGGACGGCGAGCCGCGACCCCTGCGGCAGCGGGCGCCCGGCGAGCAGGCGCGCGACGTCGAGCAGTTCGGGCAGCGAGTCCAACCGCACGACGCCGGCCGAGGCACAGAGGGCGTCGAGCACGCGGTCCGGCGTCGCCGCGGCCGCGGTGTGGGAAGCCCCGGCCCGACTGCCCCGGCTCGACCGGCCGCCCTTGACGACGAGCACGGGCTTGTCCGAGGCGACCAGCCGCGCAATACGGGCGAAGCGACGCGGGTTGCCGAACGACTCCAGGTACAGACCGATGACGTCGGCCCGCGGGTCGCGCCACCACTCCAGCAGCAGGTCGTTGCCGGAGACGTCGGCCTTGTTGCCGAGCGAGACGAACTCCGCGACGCCGAGCCCGTTGCGGCTCGCCGCGTCGAGCACGGCGATCCCGACGGCCCCGGACTGCGAGGCCAGACACAGCCCCCCGGGCGGCGGCATCTCGAGTCCGAACGACGCGTTGAGCCGCACGTCAGGGCCGGTGTTCACGACGCCGAGGCAGTTCGGCCCGACCAGGCGCATCCCGTAGCGGCGGACGACCGAAAGCAGCTCGGCCTCGGCCTGCCGGCCCTCGGGCCCCGCCTCGGCGAACCCGGCGGAGATCACGAGCACCGCGGCGACCCCGGCCTGGCCGCACTCGGCGACGACGTCGAGCACCGCGGGCGCGGGGACCGCGATCACGGCAAGGTCCACCGGCGGCGAGATGTCCCCGATCTTCGCGACCGCGGGCACGCCGCGCACCGCGCGGGCCGTCGGGTTCACCGGGTGCACGGAGCCGGTGAAGCCGGCGGCGAGCAGGTTGCGGACGACGCGGTGACCCGGACCCTCGAGCCGCCCGGCCCCCACGACCGCGACGCTGCGCGGGGCGAGCAGACGGTCCAGCGACCGGTTCTCGGCCATCCGCTCGCGGTCGAGGATGCGGCGCAGCGCCCGGTCGTCGAGGGCGGTGTCGAGGAGAATCGACGTCGTCGGCCCGTCGGGCTCGCTGCGCTCGGCGAACCCGGAGTCGACGAGGACCCCGACCATCGCCCGGTTCTCCAGCAGCACCTCGGCCCGGAACCGCCGGATGCCCCGCTCGCGGGCGACGGCGGCGAGCTGCTCCAACAGCAGCGTCCCGAGGCCGAGGCCGTGGCAGGAGTCCGCGACCAGGAACGCGACCTCGGCCTCGACCGCCGACGAGGGCAGGTAAGCGCCCATCGCGACCACGGCCCCGCTGCGCTCGGCGAGCAGGACGACCGGCGGCTGCTCCCCCGCGGCCGGCGGTGCCATCAGGTGCGTGACGAAGCGGCGACCGGCGTTCGCGTCGTTGGTGAAGAACCGCAGGTAGCGCGACCGGGCCGAGGCCTGGTCGTGCAGCTCGACGAGCGCATCGGTGTCCCCCGGCCCGGCCGGCCGGATCCGGACGTAGGAGCCGTCAGCCGCCAGCGCGTCCACCGGGTCCGGTGGTCCAAGAGTCAACGTGTGCTCGCCCACGTCTCCTCCGTACCCCGCAACGTCAGCGGAATCGCGCGCCATAGCGCTCGGTCCCGCTGACGTTACGCGCGAAGGTCAGGCGGCAACAGCCACGCGCGCCAGCGCGGGCACCACGAGGACGGGGGTGCTGCCCCGGCGGACGACGGACTCGCTCACCGAGCCGAACAGCGTGGAGGCGAGGAAGCCGCGGCCGTTGCTGCCGAGCACGAGCAGCTCCGAGCCCTTCGAGGCCGCGACGAGCACCGCCGTCGGGTGTCCCTCCACGACCCGCGTCGTGATCACCGGCACCGGGCCGTCGATCTCGCTGAGCACCTTGTCGATGTCGGTGCGCTGGACCTTCTCGGCGTAGGCGCGCGCCTCGTGCGGGCCACCGGTGTTGCCGGCGGCGAAGGCCATCCCGTCCCACGACCAGGCGGTGACGACCTGAACGTCCGCGCCGACGGCGACCGCGTGCCGGATCGCCCAGGACAGGGCCCGACGGCCCCCTTCCGAACCATCGACTCCGACGGTGATGTAACGCTGCTGGTCAGCCATTTTCCCTCCTCAGCATTACATCTGATTCTAGTTCAGAAAAATGAAAAGGGGCCGGAAACGACGGTCGACCCGGTCACATCGAAGGATCGTTCAGGCCGACGGGACGCGGATCGCGACGGCCGCGATGTCGTCACGGGTCGTGCCCACGAGCTCTACGCCGATCGCATCGAGGCGCTCTACGCCTGACGGAGCTCAGTCGCTGTGCAGCAGGAGCAGTGAGCGGTCCCGGACGGCGATGACGTCTCCCGCGCTGAGGGGATCGAGAGGGTCGGGGTCGTCCGTGGTGAGCACGACCCGCCAGGAGCCGCGGCCGGTGGGGATCGTGAACTCCACCGGTTCGAAGTGGGCGTTGATGAGGAGCAGCAGGCGGTCGCGGGTGGTCTCGCCGTCGGCGTCGGAGATGAGGCGGCCGTCGAGCGCGACCGCGAGGGTCTTTGCGATCGGGTTCTGCCAGTCCTCGGCCTGCATCTGTTTGCCGTCGGGCCGGTAGAGGACCATCTGCGCGACCCCGCCCTCCGGGGTGCGCAGGTACTCGCGGGGACGCAGGGCCGGGTGGTCGCGGCGCAGCGCGATCGCGGTCTTGGTGAACGCGAACAGGTGCTCGTCGACGTTGTCCCAGTCGTACCAGGAGATCTCGTTGTCCTGGCAGTAGGCGTTGTTGTTCCCGCCCTGGGTGCGGCCCATCTCGTCGCCGCCGAGGATCATCGGCACCCCGGCGGAGAGCAGCAGTGTTCCGAGCAAATTGCGGCGCATGCGCTCACGCAGCTCGAGGATGTCGGCGTCGTCGGTGTCGCCCTCAGCGCCGCAGTTCCACGAGCGGTTGTGGGACTCGCCGTCGTTGTTGTCCTCGCCGTTGGCCTCGTTGTGCTTGTCGTTGTAGGCCGTGAGGTCGGCGAGGGTGAACCCGTCGTGCGCGGTGACGAAGTTGACGCTCGCGGTGGGCGTCCGCCGGTCGCTGGAGTAGATGTCGCCGCTGCCGGTCAGGCGCAGGCCGAACTCGCCGAGCTCGCCGTCGGCGCCCCGCCAGAAGTCCCGGACCGAGTCGCGGTACTTGCCGTTCCACTCGGCCCATCGGGCGGGGAACCCGCCGACCTGGTAACCCGCGATGTCCCACGGTTCGGCGATGAGCTTCACCGGCGCGAGGACCGGGTCCTGGTGGACGAGGTTGAGGAACGCGGAGTGGATGTCCTCGCGGCCGTCCTGGCGGGTCAGGGTCGTCGCGAGGTCGAAGCGGAACCCGTCGACGTGCATCTCGGTGACCCAGTAGCGCAGGGAGTCCAGGATCAGCCGGAGCGGGATCGGGTGCCCGACGTTGACGCTGTTCCCCGTGCCGGTGGTGTCGAAGAAGTGTGCGGCATCGCCCTCGACGAGGCGGTAGTACGACGGGTTGTCGATGCCCTTGAGCGAGAGCGTCGGGCCGAGGTGGTTGCCCTCGGCGGTGTGGTTGTAGACGACGTCGAGGATCACCTCGAGGCCCGCGGCGTGCAGGGCCTTCACCATCTCCTTGAACTCGTTCACCTGCCCGCCCGCCGTGCCCGCCGAGCTGTACTCCCCGTGCGGGGCGAGGAAGCCGATGCTGTTGTAGCCCCAGTAGTTCCGGAGCCCCTTCTCCAGCAGGTGGCTGTCCTGGACGAACTGGTGCACCGGCAGCAGCTCGACGGCCGTCACACCGAGGTCGGTGAGGTAGTCGACGATCGCCGGGTGCGCGAGCCCGGCGTAGGTGCCGGCGATCTCCTTCGGCACGTCCGGGTGCCGCGCCGAGATGCCCTTGACGTGGGTCTCGTAGATCACCGACTCCGCCAGCGGGATCCGCGGCGGCGCGTCGTCGCCCCAGTCGAAGGCCCGGTCGGTGACGACGCACTTGGGCATCGAGGCCGCCGAGTCCTCGTCGTTCCGGCGGCCCGGGTCGTCGAAGGTGTGGCCGAAGACCGCCTCGCCCCAGACGACCTCGCCGTCCACCGCCGTCGCATGGGGGTCGAGCAGGAGCTTGTTCGGGTTGCACCGCAGCCCGTTCGCCGGGTCCCAGGGGCCGTGCACCCGGAGCCCGTACCGCTGCCCCGGCCCGACCTCGGGGAGGAACCCGTGGAAGACGTGCGCCGTCCGCTCCGGCAGCTCGACGCGCGTCTCGCCCCCGCCCTCGTCGAACAGGCAGACCTCGACGGAGTCCGCCACCTCCGAGGCGACGGCGAAGTTCGTGCCCCCGGGCCTCGGCGTGGCACCGAGCGGGAACGGCAGACCGGCGGTGGTGTCCATGGCGCGCACCTGCCCCCTGCGGGGCCCGTCCAACCCCCGCCTGCTCCGTTGGAGATGTCATCTTCACCGTGGCGTGGTTGTGCGTCGCGCGGCCAGTACACAGAGGTCCGCTGACCCGGGTGACCCTGACCGCCCTTGCGTCCGTGAAAGTGGTTGCCCGGGCGACCACTTTCACGGACGCAAGGCGTGCAGTGGAGATGTCATCTCCAGTGCAGGGGGGTCACCAGCGGAGCTCGTCGAGGGAGCGGATCCGGGGGACCTCGGCGCCGAGGTCCGGATGGGCGCCGTTGCGATCCAGCAGCACCGCGTCGAGCCCGGCGGCCAGGGCGCCGCGGGCGTCGATCTCCAGCGAGTCCCCGACCATGAGGGCCTCGGCGGGCGCGACGCCGAGCAGGTCGATCGCCTCGGCAAAGGCGCGCGGATCCGGTTTGCCGACCGAGAGGGTCGACGACGCGATCAGGTGATCCACGGCGTCGGCCAGCCCCGTCCTGGCGAGCTTGGCGCGCTGCTGCTCCTCGTCGCCGTTGGTGAACGCCACGACCGTCAGCCCGGCGGCGTGGGCTCGCTGCAATGCCGAGGACGGCCCTGAGCACGGCCCGATCCTCCCCCAACACCCCCGTAGCGTCAGCGGGATCGTGCGCTATAGCGCGCGATCCCGCTGACGTTACGGGGTTTCAGGAGGCGTTGAGGGGGCGGAAGCGGCGGAGCCGGAGGCTGTTGGAGACGACGAAGACCGAGGAGAGCGCCATCGCGGCGCCGGCGATCATCGGGTTCAGCAGGCCCGCGGCGGCGAGCGGGAGGGCCCCGACGTTGTAGGCGAAGGCCCAGAACAGGTTCCCCTTGATCGTCGCGAGGGTGCGACGGGAGAGGCGGATCGCGTCGGCGGCGGCGCGGAGGTCGCCGCGGACCAGGGTCAGGTCCCCGGCCTCGATGGCGACGTCGGTGCCGGTGCCCATGGCAAGGCCGAGGTCGGCCTGGGCGAGGGCGGGGGCGTCGTTGACGCCGTCGCCGACCATCGCCACCGTGCGGCCCTCGCTCTGGAGCCGGCGGACGACGTCGACCTTCTCCGCGGGGAGGACCTCGGCGATGACCTCCTCGATCCCGACCTGCGCTGCGACCGAGCGGGCGACGACGGCGTTGTCACCGGTCAGCAGCACCGGGGTCAGGCCGAGCTCGCGGAGCTGGGAGACGGCCTCGGCGGAGGTCTCCTTCACCGCGTCGGCGACGACGAGGAGGCCGCGCGGGGCCCCGTCCCAGCCGACGGCGACGACGGTGCGGCCGCTCTGCTGCGCCGCGGCGCGAGCCTGCTCCAGCTCGGGGGTCAGGTGCTGCGCCCAGTCGGCGAGCAGCCGGGGGCGGCCGACCACCACGGAGTGCCCGTCGACCATGCCCTGCACGCCCAGGCCCTCGACGTTGGTGAACTGCTGCACCGAGGGCAGGTCGCCGACCTCGTCGACGGCACCGGCCGCGATCGCCTGCGCGATCGGGTGCTCGGACGCCTGCTCCAGCGCGCCCGCGAAGGCGAGCACCTGCGACCGGCTCTCGCCCGTCGCGACGACAACGTCGAGCAGGCTCATCCGCCCCGTCGTGACCGTGCCCGTCTTGTCGAGGACGACGGTGTCGACGCGACGCGTGTTCTCCAGGACCTCCGGGCCCTTGATGAGGATGCCGAGCTGGGCGCCGCGTCCGGTGCCGACCATCAGCGCGGTGGGGGTCGCGAGCCCGAGTGCGCAGGGGCAGGCGATGATCAGCACCGCCACAGCGGCGGTGAACGCAGGTGACACCCCGTCACCCGTGCCGAGCCAGAAACCGAACGTCGCCACGGCGAGCGCGATCACGACCGGGACGAAGATGCCCGAGATCCGGTCGGCGAGGCGCTGGGCCTCGGCCTTGCCGTTCTGGGCGTCCTCGACCATGCGCGCCATCTGCGCAAGCTGGGTGTCCGCGCCGATCCGCGTCGCGCGGACGACGAGCCGGCCGCCCGCGTTGACGGTCGCGCCGACGACGACGTCGCCCGGCCCGACCTCCACGGGCACGGACTCCCCCGTCAGCATCGAGGCGTCCACGGCCGAAGAACCCTCGGTCACGACGCCGTCGGTCGCGATCTTCTCGCCGGGGCGGACGACGAACTCGTCACCGACGACCAGGTGCCCGATCGGGATCCGCTGCTCGCGGCCGTCACGCAGCAGCGAGACCTCCTTCGCGCCGAGCTCGAGCAGTGCGCGCAGCGCCGCTCCCGCCTGCCGCTTCGCGCGGGCCTCGAAGTACCGCCCCGCGAGGATGAACGTCGTGACGCCGGCCGCGGCCTCGAAGTAGATGTTCCCGGAGCCGTCGGTGCGTTCGACGGTGAAGTCGAAGCCGTGCTTCATGCCGGGCTCGCCGGCCGCCCCCCAGAACAGGGCGTAGATCGACCACGCGAACGCGGCGAGTGTGCCCATCGAGATCAGGGTGTCCATCGTCGACGTGCCGTGGCGCAGGTTCGTCCACGCGGCCTTGTGGAACGGCCACGCGCCCCACACGACCACGGGCGCGGCGAGCGTCAGCGAGAGCCACTGCCAGTTCGTGAACTGCAGCGCCGGGATCATCGCCATCGCGACGACGGGGATCGTCAGCGCGGTCGAGACCAGCAGTCGCTGGCGACGGCTGCGGAGCTCCACGTCGGCGTCGGACTCGAGCACGACCTCTCCGCCCTCGGGAGCCGGCGGCTCCGGCAGCTTCGCCGTGTAGCCGGCCTTCTCGACGACGGCGACCAGGTCCTCGGGTGCGATCTCGCCGGTCCAGCTGACTTTCGCCTTCTCGGTCGCGTAGTTGACCGTCGCGGTGACGCCCTCGAGCTTGTTGAGCTTCTTCTCGATGCGCGCCGCGCACGACGCGCAGGTCATGCCGCCGATCGCCAGTTCGACCTGGCCCTCGGCGGATACCGGGGGGGTCGTGCTCTGCTTCGCAGTGCTCATCGTTCTGTCCTGTCAGCGATTCTCAGTGCGCGTGGTCGTCGTCGGCGTGCTCGCCGGAACTGTCGGCCGCGGGACCCGGCGCGACCCTCACGGTGAACGCAGCGGTGCGGACGACGCCGACGTGGCGGAAGTCGAGGAACAGCCGGAAGTCCCCGGCGGAGGGAGCGGTGGCGATGAAGGTGACCGGGCCGGCCGGGGTGGTGCCGTCGCCGGGCGTCCCGTCCGGGTGGACGTGCAGATACGCCAGGTCCCCGGCCCGGAGGGCGACGAGGTGCCCGTACGCGCCCAGGTAGGGCTGCAGGTCCGTCACCTCGGTGCCGTCGCGGCTCACCGAGAACCGCAGCGGACCCTCCTGACCCGCGACCAGCGTGCCCTCCAGATTGACGGTGTAGCCGTCGACCTTGGTCCGCAGGCGGGGCACAGGCAACGCGGCCGGCGTGTACTCGCCCGCGACCGCGACATCGGTGCCAAGCACCAGCGCCCCGCCAGCGCCGGCCGGGTCGAAGTCGGCGAACAGGCGCCACGTCCCGGCGGAGAGGTTCAGCGGGACCGACCAGGTGCCGTCCGGCGCCAACGTCGGGTGGACGTGCTGAAAGCCGGTCAGATCGCGACGCACCGCGATCAGGTGCAGCTTCTTGTCGTGCACGACCTCGTAGTCCGTCAGCGCAGTTCCGTCGGGCCCGAGGATCCGCAGCGAGACCGGGACGGCCGGTCCGGCCGCGACTTCCCGCGCCACCTCGAGCGTGTACCCGGCCTCGGAGATCTGCAGCCCACCCGGCGCGTGCGCCGCCGGGGCGTGCGTCGCGCTTCCTTCGGCGGCCGGCGCCGGCGACTGCTCGCCGTGCGCGACGGTGTGGGAGACGGGCTCCGAGCCCACCGGCCCGACCGCGGCACCAACCCCGGCAGCGGCGCCGAAGACGCCGCACAGGCCGAGCACGTACGCGCCGAGTTTGACAGGTGTGTTCATGACGGATGCTCCGAGATTCCTAGGACCGGACGAGCCGGGCGATCGCCTCGGACGCCTCGCGCACCTTCGCGTCGGCGTCGGGGCCACCGCGCTGGGCGGCGTCGACGACGCAGCCGGCGAGGTGCTCCTCCAACAGGGCCAGGGAGAACGACTGCAGCGCGCGGGTCGCGGCGGACACCTGGGTGAGGATGTCGATGCAGTACTTGTCCTCCTCCACCATGCGCTGCAGGCCGCGGACCTGACCCTCGATGCGCCGCAGCCGGCGCAGGTGCTCGTCCTTGGCGTGGGTGTAGCCGTGCGTCACGCCGTCACGACCTCGTAGCCGGCCTCATCGACCGCCGCCACGACGTCCGGGTCGGCAAGCGGCGCGTCCGACTGGACGGTCACGCGGCCCGACGCGAGGTCGACCTGCACGTCCGTCACGCCGGGAAGCTTGGTCAGCTCCTCGGTCACGGCGCTGACGCAGTGACCGCAGGTCATGCCCTGGACCTTGTACTCGCTGGTGCTCATGATCGCCTCCGTTCGGATACCCCCTGCGGGTACCTGGTCCAAGACGGTACCACTGGGGGGTATTCCCGGAAACGGGCGTCAATCTTGCCGGGTGGCCAGGAACAGGTAGCGGTTGAGGCTGAAAAAGGCGTCCGGGCCGAGTCCACGCACGTCGGCGGCCCAGGCCGCGACGTCGTCCGCGGTCAGGCCGTCGCGGCCCGGGACGAACGCCTCGACCAGCCCGAGCAGCCCCGCGGCGAACGAGTGCTCGTCCCAGCCCGCGCGGACCAGGGGCAGGACGCGCACCTCCGGCTCCGCGAAGCCGGCCGCGCGCAGCAGCTGCGGGAGCCGGCGCGGCAGGAACGGGTCGACCAGGTGGGCGTCCCACGCGGTGAGGACGCGCCGCGCCCGCTCCGGGTCGTTGCTGCGCCAGACGAGGGAGTCCCAGTCCGTGTCGAGCACGTGCACCCGCCCACCCGGACGCAGCACGCGGCGCGCCTCGGCGAGGGCGGCCGGGACATCGGCGACGTACTCCAGCACCTGGGTCGAGACCACGACGTCGACCGACGCGTCGGGCGCCGGCAGCTCGGTCGCGTCGCCGGCGAGGTGCTCGACGGCGCCGGCGTTCGGCGGCAGCTCCCGGCTCTGCGCGAGGGCCCGCATCGTGTCGCTCGGGTCGACGGCGAGGACGCGCCCGGTCGGCCCGACGGCCGCGGCCATCTCGGCGGCGAGGAACCCCGGGCCCGACCCGACGTCCAGCACGACCTCGCCGGGCTGCAGCGCCAGCAGATCGAGGGTCGCCCGGCGCTGGGCGATCAGCTCGGGACTCGTGTAGGCGGCTTCGATCCGCCGGGAGGTGGCCTCGTCGAAGCCCATCGCGTTGCTCATACGCGCGACGTTACGCCGGGCCCGTCCCCCGGTATTCGGCGACCAGCAGGGCCAGGTCGTCGTTCAGCCGCTCCTGGCCCACGCGTCGGTGCAGGCCGGATACGACGGTCTCGAGCAGACCCGCCGGGTCCTGGCCCAGGCCGGGCTCCAGCACCGCGGCGAGCTCGATGAAGCGGCGCCGGGCGTCGCGGGCCTCGATAGCGCCGTCGGTGTAGAGCAGGAGACGGTCGCCGGGCTCCAACTGGGTGTGCGTGACCTCCGGCTCGGCGCCGAGGCCCAGTGGCAGGTCGGCGGACACGGTGAGCTCGACGATCTGACCCGGCGTCAGCACCAAGGGCGGCGGATGGCCGCACGACACGAGCTCGACGCGGCCGTCGTCGTGGATGTCGGCGATCAGAGCGGTGACGAAATCCTCGTCCTCCAGGTACGGCCGCATCCGCCGGTCGAGCCGCGCCGCCACCTCGGGCAGGCTGTCGTCGCGCCGGGCGGCGCGGAACTCGCCGAGCACCAGCGTCGCCGTTCGCACCGCAGCCAGGCCCTTGCCCCGGACGTCGCCGATCAGCAGCCGCGCGCCGGCGCCTCCGGAGACGACCTCGTAGAAGTCGCCGCCGACCTGGGCCTCCGCGGCGGCAGCCACGTACCGGGCGGCGAGGGCGAGGGGCCCGAGCCGCGCGGGCGGCGGCGCGAGGATCGCGCGCTGCGCCGCGTCGGCGACCCGCTGGACCTCGGCGAGCCGCCCGGTCTGGGCGCGGTACGTCACCGCGGACCGCAACGCGAGCGCCGCGCGCCGGGCCACGTCCTCGGCGAACGCGACGTCGGCGGGGGCGTACCGGCGGCCCGACTCCGCGAACGTCAGGGTGAGCGCCCCGAGGACCTCGTCGTCGGCGGCCAGCGGCACGACGAGAGCACTGGAGAGCGCGAACTCGCGGATGATCTCGCGGTGTTCGTCGTCCTCGACCGCCGACTCGATGAGCTCGGTGGGCAGTTCCGCGTACAGCTCCGAACGACCGGTGCGGACGACGTTCGCGGCACCGAACGCCGCGTCCATGCGCGTCGGGTACCGACGCCCGACCTCGTGCGCCCAGGCGACGCGGTCAGGGTCGACGTGGGAGAGCGCGACCGTGTGGAGCTGGCCGTCCTCCTTCAGCAACTGGATGAAGCACCAGTCCGCGAGCCGCGGGACCATGTAGTTCACGATCGCGTCGACGGTCTCCTGATAGTCCAGGCTCCCGGACAGCGCGGCCGAGGCGTCGGCGAGGAAGGTGAGCCGGTCGTTCGCGGCGCCCAGCGCGGCGTTCGCCTCGGCGAGGCGCTCGATGACGAGCGCACGGTCCAGGGCCTGCGCCAAGGTGTCGGCGAGCGTGGCGACGAAGTCGTTCTGCGTGGCGTCGTCGACGCCGAGCAGCGGAAAGGTGAGTCCGAGGACGCCGATGCAACGGGAGTCGACGATCAGCGGCGCGAGGTGGACGGCGCGCTCGTCCTCGTAGACAGCGGCCAGCGCCGGGAAACGGTCCGTCAGTTGTGCGTGTCCGCGTAGAACCAGCGGTCGGCCGGTGCGCACGACCTCCGCGGCGGGCAGGTGGGAGTCGAGCGGGATCTCGTCGAAGTCCGGCACCCAGCCGGGCACGTCTCCCCCGACGGCCAGCACCTGAAGCCGGTCCCCGCGCAGCAGGTACGCGCGGGCAGAGAGCGCGTGCAGTTCCGCCGCGGCCTCCATCGTCACGGTCCGCGCGATGTCGGAGAGGCTGTGGGCGTGGGCGAGCGCACCGGTCACGCGTTGCAGGGCCGAGAGCCGTTCGGCGGCCTCGGAGAGGCTCGCCAGACGGGAGACCTCCTTCGCCAGCGCCGCCTCGAAGGAGAGCTGCACCGGCATCGGCTCCGGCTCGATCTGCGCCCGGACGGCGGAGATCACCGACTCCCCCAGCCAACGGCGGAAGACCCGCAGCACCGCCGAGGCCGGAGGACTGAGCAACTGGGCGGAACGCGCGAACCGGTCGGCCTCGTCGAGGGCCTCGAGGTGACGGTGCGCCTTCGCGATGGAGTCGGGCGTCGCGTGCAGGACGAGGGTGAAGGAGCCGTCGGCGTTCGCGGCCTGGCGCGCCGTCTCGTCGCGGTACTCCGCCACCACCAGCGTCAGGTCGTCGAGGAGCCGCTGGACGATCTCGACCGTCGACGGCTCGAACGACCCGGCGGCCAGCGCGAGCTGCAGGTCGCGCACGAGTCCGTCGGTGTGCGCCCGCACCGCGAGCACGAGGTCGGCGCGGACCCCGGGGATCCGCACCTCGATGGGCGACTCGAGCTCGTCGTCGGGCCAGTCGAACTCGCCGTCGTCGATCGCGATCGGGGCGACGTCGTGGGGGTCCGGCCGCAGTTCGACCCAGACCGTCTTGCCGCCGTCGACGGGCGCGATGCCCCAGGCGGAGGCGTAGGCGGCGACGAGACCGAGCCCGCGGCCGGTCATGCCCATCGGCAGGTCGCGCGGCGCCAGGGCGAACGATCCGCCGCCGTCGGTGACCTCGACGCGGACCGCGTCCCCGTCCGTCCGGAGCTGAAGCACCACCGGTCCGGCCGCGTGCAGCACCGCGTTGGTGACGAGTTCGGTGACGACGAGCTCGACGCCGTCCTGGAAGTCCGGCAGGTCGCGCGTGACCTCCGCCGCGAAGCGTCGGGCCTTCGGAACGGCGTCCGGCTGCGCGGCGAGCACGAGTTGCACGTCAGAGTCTCCGCGCCCGGCCCGTGCCCACGCGTCCATTCTGTCGGTCCACGGGTGCTCCGTTCGGGTGTCCTTGGCCCCGTGTCGGAGGTACGGAGGTCCCGGAAAACGCGAATTTCGGTCGAGTCAGCGGGGGTCGAACGCCGGCGGAGGGAACTGCGGGGTCTGGGCGGTGATGCCGCCGTCGACCGGGATCGCGGCCCCGGTGATGAAGCTTGCCGCCGGGGAGAGCAGGAAGCAGATCAACTCCGCGACCTCCTCGGGCTCGCCCCATCGTTGGGCGGGAATCTGCCGGCGGAGCGCCTCGTACCGCTCGGGGCTCTTCTCCCGCAGCGGCGTCGTGAGCTGGGTGTGGACGGGCCCGGGGCAGACGGTGTTGACGCGGATCCCCTTCTGCGCGAGGTCGACGGCCGCGCACCGGGCGAGGTTGATCGCACCCGCCTTCGCCGCGCCGTACGCGCCGTGGCGGGGTTCGCCGCCGAGGGCGGAGACCGAGGAGACGACGACGACCGAGCCAGCGCCGCTGCGTTCCAGCAGCGGGGTCGCGGCCTGCATCCCGACCACGAGGCCGACCAGGTTGACCTCGAGGACGCGGCGCAGCCGGTCGAGCTCGACGACGTCGACGGACTCCGAGCCGGTGATGCCCGCGTTGAGGACGAGCCCGTCGAGCCGCCCGAACCGGCTGTCGGCGAGCTCGACCGCCGCGGCCAGCACCGCGGGGTCCGCGGCGTCGCCCTGGACCGTCGCGGCGCGGTCGGCCGGCAGCCCCGCGCACTCCGCAAGGTCGACGAGGACCACCGAACCGCCGCGGTCGAGACACATCTGCGCCGTCGCCCGACCGATCCCGGCCGCACCGCCGGTGATCAGCGTGACCGTCATCCGAACCTCCTGTCGCGCCGCCCCGCCACGAAACCGTGTCGCTGGATGTCGAGTCAAGTATTTCCGCGAACCCTGGCCCGTGCGAGCCTGCCTGAGCGTGCCGTTGGCCGGCCGCGCGAGGAGTTTCTTGACTCACCAAATCCTCGGAGCTAGCGTCCGAGACACCGCTCCCCCGCAGAAGGGACCCTGACGCATGTCCACCGCGCAGCCGTTCGACCACTTCCCGGACTCGACGTTGACCGGCACCTACACGCCGGACCTCGGGGAGTTCCTCAACGAGCACCCGCGTCTCGGGGTGAACCTGCAGAGCATGTACGCCTACGGAGGCGGACGGGCCGAGGACGGCTCGCTGTTCGTCGTCCACCGCAAGTTCCTGGCGTCGATGACCGGCGGGCTGACGGTGATGTCGTCGCAGAGCGGCAGCATGCAGATGCTCCCGGGCACGCCGTACAGCGCACGCGGTGAGGTGCGTCGGGTGCGGACGCCCGAGGAGTTCCGCTGGTTCGAGCCGCTCATGCAACGCATTCCCGAGGACCTGCGCCTGCCCGGCGAGCAGCCGCTCGACCTGTCGGTGACCAACGACGCGCTGCGGTGGGACGAGGGCAACCTGCTCAACCTCAGCGGCTCGATCTGCGCGACCGGCGTGAAACTGTACTGCTCGCTGGAGAAGGCCGGGATGCTCTACACGAGCCAGCCGTACGCGGTCGAGGGCGTCATCGACGGACGCCGGATGCAGGGCACGATCTTCCTCGACGCCATCTACTTCCGCCCCCACGGAGCGGAGTGGAAGGAGACCGAGTTCTACACGGACCGTCAGGTCTTCTGGAACCTCTACGCGAACCAGCTTCAGGACGGCACCACGCAATTCGGTCACCTCGTGCGGTGCACCAACGGCATGAACCTGGTCTGCATGGTCGAGGGCGACCGCGTGGTCGCGTCGACCGACCAGATGGAGGCCTCGTTCCAGCTCGACGACGACGGCAACATCGACCGGGGCGCGTACCGGGTCGACGACACCGAGATCGAGTTCAGCGGGGTGCCGGACGGCCGCATGGAGGGCCACTCGAAGGCGCGCTGGGGCGGCTACAAGTCGCAGGCCGGCGAGGTCCGCATCAAGGGCGACGACCGGCCGGTCAAGGTCGGCTTCAGCTGGATGGAGTTCTTCTCGGACCGCATCCGCTCCGAGGGTCTCGCCCGCTAGTTCCTGATGCTGCGTCAGCCGCCGCGGAGCATGCGCTCGACGAGGTGCTCGATCTCGGCGAGGAACCCGCGGCGGCCGAGGCCCCGGTAGATCTCGTCGCGCTCGATCCACGACGTCACCGCGGTCTCGTAGACGCCGAGGACGCTGGCGCCGACGATCAGGCTCTGGGCGGGCGAGAGGTCGGCGTTCGCCCGGGCGGCGGCCGCGCCGAGGATCGGCACCAACTGGTGACGCGTCGTGCGCCGGGCCTCCTCGACCTCGTGGTGCGCGGCGACCGAGGACACGAAGAACACCGTCGCGTCGGGGTCGCAGTCGTCGAGCCAGACGACGAGGCGCGCGATCGCCGGCCCGAGGGCGGTGGCGGGGCTGGTCGTCGGGTCGCCGAGTTCGGTGGCGAACCGCTCGACCAGACGGGTCCCGAAGGCGCGGAAGCCTTCGAGCAGGATCTGTTCCTTGCTCTTGAAGTGGTAGTAGAGCGCGGCGGTCGTGACCCCGGCGGAGCGCGCGATGTCGGCGACCGGGATCTCGTCCGGGGTGCCGGTGGCGAACAGTTCCATGCCGGCGCGGATGACGTCGTTCCGCCGGGACGGACGTCCCACCGCAGCACCGGTCGCCATGGATCGCGACGGTAACGTACGGATCGCACGCGAGTACGAGGTGACGCAGTGACGGAAGCGGTGGGGACCGGCCCCGGATCGCGTCGGCCGGAGGTCCTCGCGGCGGCCATCAAGGTCTTCGCCCAACGCGGACTCGCGGGCACCTCGTTCCCCGACGTCGCCGAAGCTGCAGGCGTCACCGTCGCGACCGTGACGTACCACTTCGCGAGCAAGGAAGCGCTGTTCGAGAGCGCGATGGAGCAGGTCCTGGACGAGCTCAACGCCGTCATCGAGGCCGCGCGCCCGACCGACGAGGTGACCGACGTCGAGGGGCTCGGCCGCGTCGTCGACGCGGTGTGGGGCTGGTTCGAGTCCCACCCCGACTCGGCGCGGCTCTACCGCACCCATCTGCAGGCCGCGACCGGCTCGACCCGCGATCTCCGGGACCGCTTCGTCGCCCTCCACGTCCGCCGCGCGTTCCAGTACCTCCCCGCCGGCCGGCCGTCCGCGAAGCGCCGCCTCGCCGCCCAGACCCTCGCCCTGCGGTCCCTGATCGCCGCGCTGAACATGGTCGCCGGCGCCCAGTCCGACGACGGTCCCCTCGCCGGCGAGGACAACAACCTCGTCCGCCGCTCGATGCGCGGCATCGCCCAGCAACTCGTGGCCGCCGAGCCCTGACCGGCGTTCTCAGCGGCGAGCCTCCGTGCGGACCAGTAGACCGATCTTGTCGATCCGGTGCTCGTAGTTGCCGAACTCGTCGTGCCAGAAGTTGCCGGCGGCGCGGTCCTCGGCGGTCGCGCAGGTGGAGAGGGTGAGGAACGCTTCGCGGGGCTCGGCTCCAGGTCGTCCCGGGACGGCTGCGCGCTGTTCGGCCAGCGACTGTTCGGACCGGAACGACGTGCGACGCGTACTGCGGATCTCGTAGACGTAGCGGGTGTCCTCGACGTCGACGTACACCACGTCACCGCGGCGGAGATCGGGGAGGAACTCGAAGACCCGCGTGGACGACGTGCGATGCGCGGTGACCTGGTAGTTGCCGATGCCGCCGGGCCCGACCCCGCCCCGCGGACCGTGCGGGCTCGCCGCGCGACCCCGGTCCTGGATCGCCGTCCCGGGGGCGTCGTCGGTCCAGCCCCGGTAGGGCTCGACCGGCAGGTCCCGGATGTCGAGCGTCGGGATCGTCAGCCTCGCGAGCCGCGGGCGTCCGTCGCTCGGCACGGCCTCCGACTCAGGTTCCGGGGTCGGCGCCGGCTCCGCGGTACCCGTCGGCGAGGCCGGGACCGTGGGCAACGGGTCCCGCGCCGTAGGGTCGCCGGCCCCGTAGCAGCCAGCCAGAACCGCAGCAGCCAGAACAGTCGCCGCCGCGGGGCTCCTCCACTTCTGACACCCGTGGGCCATACCCCTCAGTGTGCAGAAGAGCGGACGCGACTCAGGTCGAGGTGGACCCGCACCACAGCCGCGAAGTTGCGTGCCGGCACCGCCTTCGCGGCGGCGAACTCGACATCGCGGCGGACGAGGCCGTCGTGGCCGCGGCCGACGAACAGCTCGTCCTCGGCGGCGGCGAGGGTAAGGTCGACGGTGATCGCGCCGGCCTCGGCCCCGGCCCCGCCGACGTCCAAGCGTTCGGGCCGCGCGTCCCCCGCGTACGGGTGCAGCGTCCGGACCGTGACGCCCGCGCCCATGAGTCAGGTCTCAAATCGACCCAAACCGGTCTTCGGATCCGACCGGACGACGCGAATCTTTCCCACAGCGCCGACTGAAGTGAGCGCATTCCTGCAGGTCAGCGGCTCGGCCTCCGGGTCGCGCAGATCACATGACGGTTCGTCAGGCTGGGGCCGGTTCGGTGACTGCTATCGTGGTCCGCAGTTGCAAGTGTTTACGATCCACGCCGTTCCTGACGTCCGCGGATTTGTAGATCCGCAGGGCGCACAACGCATCACGAACGACGGAGCCCAGCACGCCCATCCGGGGCAGGCGACTCACCGTCGGATGCGGCAGGAGGAACACCATGGTTCAGGGCACTGTGAAGTGGTTCAACGGCGAGAAGGGCTTCGGCTTCATCGCCGTCGAGGGCCAGCCCGACGTCTTCGTCCACTACTCGGCGATCAACGCCAGTGGCTACCGCTCGCTCGACGAGAACCAGCGCGTCGAGCTCGAGATCACCCAGGGCCCCAAGGGCCCGCAGGCGGAGAACGTCCGCCCGGTCTGACCTCGCACTACCCGAACGGGCTCCGGGCACCACGTCCGGGGCCCGTTCGGCGTTTCGGCCGGCGCCACGGCAGGTCGAGACGGACCCACGACGGCAGTTCGTAACTCACGGCGACGCCACATCGCGCGTCGTCGGCCAACGCCTCGTACCCGCCGAGATATCCACCGGCGTAGAACTCCTGCTCCACCGTGAGATCGAGCCTCGGCGGCACCAGGGTCAGCGGAATGCGGTAGTGCAGGTCGCCGGCGAACTCCGGCGGGAGGTAGCGACCGAAGAACATCGTCAGCAGGTCCGCCGTCGCCCGCGCCACGTGAGGACAGGGCCCCCGGCCCGGGTTGCCGGGAAGGCGGACGGTGGCGTCGAGGTAGTCCCAGTGCTCGCCCTCGGCGAAGATCACCCGATGCCGAGGCCGTCTCATGGTCTCCCAGATCCCGTCCGGCAGCGGACTGTTCCGATCCATGCCCTCCCCCCAGACGAGCAGGTTCGGGATGTCGAGCAGCGGCAGCGGGAAGGGTTCCGCACCGAACCACTCCTGCCAGCCGCCGCTCAGGCCGGCGTAGGCGGACACCGGCCGATCGACCGCGAACCGAGCGCCCATCATCGCGCCGTAGCTGTGCCCGACCACTCCGGTCGCGGGCGGCGGCAGAACCAGGTCGGCGTGCACCCACCCGGACCGCACCCAGGACAGGACGGCCTCGAGCGTCGCCTCGTCCGGATGGGCCGGCTGCGAGGGATGGAACTGGCCCCCGGCATTGCCCGGGAGGTGGGGGACCACGACGACGTAGCCCGCCCGCGCGAGTTGCGCCGGGATCGTGAACCATCGGCGGTAATGCTCGCGGTCACCCGCACAGTGGCCG